>JAGQPT010000432.1 GCA_020426575.1 Planctomycetales bacterium | reverse complement strand
TCCCTGGCACGTCTGTCCCACGACGGCGCTGCACCGGGAAGCAATTGTCGTGCGCGACGGCGTGGCCACCGAGTGTTGGCCCGTGACGGCTCGTGATCGCCGTTTGACCGTGTAACCGTGTAACCGTGTGACCGTTCGAAGGCGTTACCGTTCGACAGCGTGACGAATGGCAGTGGTGATGAACGATCGCGCCGCGGCCGGTGTGGTAAAAACACTTTCGCAGGGAGCAACCCAGCGTGACGAGTCCGTCGAGTAGTGAGCCCCCGCGTTTGAGCACGGGAGTGCCGGGGTTGGACGAGAGGTTGGGCGGCGGTCTGCTGCCGGGGACGCTCACCGTCGTGCTGGGTGCGATGGGAGCCGGCAAGACGCAACTCGGCCTGCAGTTTGCCGAGGCTGGGCGTCGCGAGGAAGGACACGCCGGTGTGATTTTCGACATGAGCACCCGCGGCGATCCGCAGAGCCACGGCAACTATGCCGCGCGGATGTTCGACTGGCGACTCGCCGAGGCCGACGCCACGCGTACTCCGACACTCGCTGAGCTTTTTGATACCGGCACGGCAGCGGCGGACTACTTACACGTGTTCGAACAGACGGGCCGTCGGCCGTTCCGCGAGGAAATGGCGTTCGAGATCTGGCGCGACTGGAAGCGCCAACTTGTCCAGCGGCTGGGAGTGACGATCGCGTTTTTCTACGGCAACTTCATCCGTGGGGTGCGCCGCGCGGTGGTCGACGGCGTGGAACCGGTCGAGCGACCCAGTGACTCGATCCAGTTCGAGCTCTTCGAATACGTCTATCACCAGGTGATCCGCAAGGAAGCCGAGTGGGTCGCCCGCGATCTGCTGCGGCAAGACTTCCGCAGCCACGCCGATGAGGTGGCCGCCCATCGCTACGATCCCACGCGCACCGCCTGCCTGTTACTGTACACGTCGGCCGAAACGATGCTCGATCCGCTCATCGAACGGCAGATCGACGAGGGCGATCTGCTCTCGAACGCCAACACGGTGATCGCGATGGGGAAAATCCGCGAGGGCCGCCGCCTCGGCAAGGCCCTCTATGTCGCCAAGCACCGGGGCAGCGCCGCCTCCGAGGAAATCCATCCCTACACGATCAGCGACCGTGGCATCGCGCTGCTCGACGACTAGCCCACCGACAAAGCGTGGCACCGGAACGTTGGCCCGGGCGGCGTTTGACGTGGTAGGGTTATTGGGGCGATTGCTGGATCATGTGCGCGCGGGCCATCGCCTCTTCAGCTTCGGGTATGCGTCCGGCCCGCTGATACGTTACACTCATCGCCGTGAAGCTGAAGGCGTCGTTGGGTTCGATCCGGCAGACCTCCTGGCCGTGCTTGATCGCCTCGTCGTGTTGGCCCAGACGCCCGTAGTAGACCGCCAGCGCCGAGTGCGCCAGGGCGAAGTCGTTGTCGGCCGCGAGCAGTTCGTTGAGCTTGGTGACGGCGCCTTCCAGGTCACCAGAGTCTTTGAGCTGTTCAGCCTCGGCGTAGAGTTCGTCGTTCGTGGACATGGGTTGCGTCGTCCTTCGTGCTAGCGTGCGAGCTGGCAAGTGGCCGTCGTGCGTGTCCGCCAATGGCCCGTGCAAGCATTCGAGTGAAGTCGTGCTTCTGTGTTTTCGCTGAGTTGTGCATTGTAACAGGCGTACGTCGAGGGAAAGGCCCCGTCGGCGAGAAACCGCGCTGCGACGCTCAATAGGTGCTTTTGATAGAACCGATACAGGTGGAACAGGACCGGCGTGCGTCGCGGCCCCCGCGCCAGTGATGCACCACTTCTCCGGCACCCGCCGCCCACACCTGATAGAGAGGACCTCGCTCGTGTGCATCCACAGTACGGCCGTCGTCAGTCCCGAAGCCCGCATTGGCCGCGACGTCTCTATCGGTCCTTACTCGGTCGTAGAGGGCGACGTAGTGATCGGCGACGGCTGTCGGCTGGAGAATCACGTCACGATCAAGTCCGGCACGACGCTGGGCCGCAACAACCACCTGCTCGAAGGAGCCGTCATCGGCGGTCCGCCGCAGCATGCCAAACGTCCCGACCGCATCGGCCGCGTCGAAATCGGGACGGGCAACGTGATCCGCGAGTACGTGACGATCCACCGCGCCCTGGACGAGGAAGCCTCGACCGTCGTCGGCGACTATAACCTGATCATGGTCGGGGCCCACGTCGCCCACGATTGCCGGATCGGCAACCTCACGCTGATTGCCAACAACGTGATGCTGGCCGGTCACATTACCGTCGAGGACCAGGCTTACCTGTCCGGGGCGGTGGGCATCCACCAGTTCTGCCGCGTTGGTCGGCTGGCGATGGTCGGTGGGCAGGCCCACGTCGTCAAAGACATCCCGCCGTACGTGACGATCGACGGTGCCAGCAGCCTCGTCGTCGGCCTGAACGTCGTCGGCCTGCGACGAGCCGGTTTCTCGGCCTCGGACGTGCGCCGCCTCAAAGAGGCCTACCGGATGATCTACCGCTCGGACCTTTGCTGGGACGAGTTGATCCCGGCACTCGAAGCCGAGTTCACCGAGCAACCGGCCGCCGCCTTCGCCACGTTCCTAGCGGGCAGCAGTCGTGGCTTCACCCAGGAGCGTCGCCTGCCGCCGGGTGCAACGATCAAGCTGCACCCACATGCCGAGCCGGCCGTCGAAGGCCCCGCCACACAAGCCGATCCACCTCGCCGCCTGGCAGGATGACGACGCTCGAACATCGTCAGCGGCAGACTTCTTGGTGCTCCGCATGCTGCGTGACGAACGCCATGCGGCGACTCCGTGCAGTGTCGTGACGATGCGCCGCAAAAAGACGGTGCGCTGTCCAAAGACCGTGCACCGCAAAAAACCGTGAACCTTCTCGATCGATTGCCCGTACCGGCAGGCGGAGCCGACTTCTTGGCGTCGCCAAAAGCCGGAACGTAAATCGGAGGAGGGTGGTCACGGTATGCGCGGGGCGTCTTGTTCTAAGCGGCCTGGTGACACGAACTGCAGCGACTAGCTGGGGCTCTCGCACCCGGCGTGCCGCCATCGGTCACACCACGCGGTTCGGAACCCTGCTCCCCGACCGTCTCTTCACGCGGTGGCAGCCGCCCGCCCTTCGAGTCATCCACACGTCTACCGGTGCGCCCGTTCGGTGCACCCCTGGTGAGGAGATCGAGCATGAACGCTTCGCGATTTCTCAGTTTGGTTGCCGTCGGTGGTTTGCTGATTCACGGGGGCTGCAGTCAGAGTCCGAGCAGCATGGCTCCCTGTGATCTCGAACTGAGCGAGATGCAGCATGAGCCAATGGCCAGGACGTCTTTGCCGCAGCAGTTGCCGAATGCGGAGGCCGAGGCACTAGAGCTGACCGTCGATCCAAGCGCTGACGGTCGTTTCAACACGGAAACCTATGACCGCATCGACGAGAGCCCGTTCCTGCTGGCCAGCCAGAACCCGCTGTCGACGTTCTCGATCGACGTCGACACGGCGTCGTACGCCAACGTGAGGCGGTTTCTCCGACAGCAGCAGCTTCCGCCACCGGGCGCCGTGCGGATCGAGGAACTGATCAACTACTTTAGCTACGACTATCCCCAGCCCGTCGGCGACGTGCCGTTTTCCGTCAACGTCGAAGTCGCCCGTTGTCCCTGGGACGGCAACCATCAGTTGGCCCGCATCGGTTTGAAAGGCCGCGACGTACATCAGGAACAACGGCCGCTGAGCAACCTCGTGTTTCTCCTCGACGTCTCGGGTTCGATGCGACACCAGAACAAGCTGCCGTTGGTGAAGCGGGCGATGCAGATGTTGGTCGAGCGGCTTGGTGAAAACGACTTTGTTTCCATCGTCGTCTATTCTGGCGCCTCGGGACTCGCTCTTCCGCCGACGAGCGCTGACCAGCAACCGGTGATCCAGGCGGCGCTCGACCAGCTCGCGGCGGGGGGATCGACCAACGGCGGTCAGGGAATCGAGCTCGCCTACTCGGTGGCGCGAGGGAACTTCATCGAGGGCGGCGTCAACAGGGTGATCCTCTGCACCGACGGCGACTTCAACGTCGGCACGACCAACCAGAGCGAGTTGGTACGACTCATTGAAGACAACGCGCAGAGTGGTGTATTCCTCAGCGTGCTCGGCTTCGGGTTGGGGAACTACAAAGACTCGACCATGGAGAAGCTCGCCGACAGAGGCAACGGAAACTACGCCTACATCGACACCGACGCCGAGGCCCGCAAGGTCCTCGTCGAGCAACTCTCCGGCACATTGATCACGATCGCCAAGGACGTGAAGATACAGGTCGACTTCAACTCCGCCCGGGTCGCCGGCTACCGCCTGATCGGTTACGAAAACCGGGCGCTGCGGGCCGAGGACTTCAGCGACGACGCGAAAGACGCAGGCGAAATCGGCGCCGGTCACACGGTCACCGCCCTCTACGAAATCGTGCCGAACGGACAACCGGTGCCGGGGGGCGACTTCGAGCCGTCGAAGTACCAGCAGCCGGGCGAACTCGCCGAGGCCGCGCTGAGCGACGAATTGCTCACCGTCAGGATCCGCTACAAGGACCCCGACGGCCAGGTCAGCAATCCGCTCGAAGTCGCCGTCGTTGCCGACGACCATTCGTTCGACGCCGCGACGGACGACTTTCGCTTTGCCGCGTGTGTGGCACAGTTTGGCATGCTGCTGCGAGACTCGAAGTATCGGGGCGACGCCAGCTTCGACAGCATCATGCAGGTTGCCGCCGCTCGACCGGAGGGCAACGACGCGGGCTATCGGGACGAATTCGTCGAGCTCGTGGCGACGGCGAGTGACCTGAAACGGTGAACCTGGCAACTGGCAGTGCGGTCCAACGAGAGTTGCGACACGGAGCGTGTCCGTGTCGCAACTCTCGAAGCCGGCCGAGCGCGAACGACAATCGGCGTGGTCCTGTTCTTGCTGCGAGGTGCGATGTCACAAGCAATCACGTCCGAGCGTCTCGAACTGGTGGCGATGACGGCGGACTTCATCCGCGCGTCGCTTGAGGGCGACATCGGCCGGGCGCGAGCCATGGTGCCGTATGCGCTGCCGGCTGGCTGGCCCGCGTGCACCGATCCAGGCTGGCGCGATGCGAGCGGCCTGCTCGCCCGACGGCTCCGCCAGTTGGAAGATGCCCCGACCCTCGAACCCTGGCTCATCCGCGCGATCGTGCCGCGTAACACGAAGGTGATGGCTGGTTTCATCGGCTTCCACGACGCGCCGGGTGCGCCCGATCTCGATGCGATCAGCCCCGGCGCCGCCGAATTCGGCTACACCGTGTTTCCCCCGTACCGACGTCGCGGTTATGCCCGCGAAGCCTCGATCGCCTTGATGGACTGGGCCCGGCAGACGCACGGTGTGACGCGATTCATCGTGTCGATCCGCCCCGACAACGTGGCATCACAGGCGCTGGCCGCCTCCCTGGGGTTCGTTCGCATCGGCTCCCACCTCGACGAAGTCGACGGCCTGGAGGATATTCTGGAGTGTGATCTTTCAGTGCGAGGATTCCACCGCGCGTAGCGAAAGGACATTGACTTTGTCGATCTACCAAAAGAACAAGGGAGTCGACAGCGACTGGATCGCCGAGGGAGACCTTACGGATGCGGAAATTGCTGAACTGTTGCGCACGAAAAACGTCCGCGGTTTAGAGTTTGGCCGGGTCATGGAGTTTCCGCCAGGCTCGCTCCGTGGCCTGGCCCGGATGCGAAGTTTGCGGCAACTGTGCTTCCGTTCCTGTCTGCTCTCGGACGATGAGATGGCCGCCGTTGCGTCGGTCGAAAGGCTCGAGTCCTTGTGGTGCGATGACTGCCCCGTTACTGACACGGGTATTGAGAATCTTGCAGGTCACCAGCGACTGCAACGAGTCGTGATTGTGAGTGCACACATTACGGACGTTTCCGCGGAGCACCTGGCAACCATTCCAAGATTGATATGGGTCGGACTGGACGACACGGATATCACGGACGCATCCATGGAGCATCTGGCGGCATTGACGGGGCTCGAGACGTTGTCGTTTCGCGGGACACGAGTCACCGACGATGGCATTCTCAAATTGGCGAGCCTCTCGCGTTTGAATCTCGTGCCCGGGCAAGTCCGCGACACCGCTGTCACGGAAACGGGGCTGAACGCGCTGTTCACCGCGCAGAAGGCTGCAATCAAGGCCACCCGCTCAGCGAAGAAGTCCAAAGCGGCACCGGAAGTTGAGACGGGCAAAGCGAAGCGTGCCGCCGAGCTTGATGTGGAGGAGATCGAGTCGGCGCGACGTACCCTTTTTGCCTACTTCAAAGCGATGAACGAGTGGGCGACCCAGTGTTCTTCGCAGTACAACGTGGCAGAACGTCAGTCTCCGAGTGGAAATGTTGCCGAGGAGTTGTGGCAAACGTGGCACGACGAATGTCGCGCAATCTTCGATCAATTCTGCACGCCGAAGAAACGTGCATATGGCCGCCCCGACAACATCTCCGTTGGTAGGCCGCCCGACTATATGCCGGAGCCTGACGACGAGCCGATTACGGGAGTCGAAACCCCCACCAAGCGTCGCATCGTCATCGAAACCAAGCAGTCCTTCGGCATGAAGGAACGTTGCCAGTACGTGCTCGTGAAGAACGGGGATAGGTGGCTAGTCGACAGCAAGAAGAAATGGGGCGCAGGGTGGGAGTGGACGATCCTCTGACACTATCGTTACGAATCCAAAACGGTACGGCGCCGAAGTCGCAGGTAGTTTAGTTCAAAGATGTGCCCGTACCGGTCCCGCTGACGGAGCGGGAAATGTCAAGGTTGACCACCACGCGGACGTCTTGCCTACTTCTTCGCGGCCAGCACGGCGGCTTGGGCGGCGGCCAGGCGGGCGATGGGGACGCGGAACGGCGAGCAGCTCACGTAGTTCAAACCGGCCGACTGGCAGAAGTGCACGCTGGCCGGGTCACCGCCGTGTTCGCCGCAGATGCCAATCTTCAGATTCGGTCGCGCCGATCGCCCCCCCTCTACGCCCAGACGCACCAGGCGGCCGATGCCGTCGATGTCGATCGTCTGGAACGGATCGTTGGGCACGATGTCGTGCTCGCGGTAGTAGTTGATGTAGCCGGTGTAGTCGTCGCGGCTCATGCCCAAGCCGGTCTGCGTGAGGTCGTTCGTGCCAAAGCTGAAGAACTCGGCTTCCTCGGCGATCTGGTCGGCACAGAGGGCCGCCCGGGGGATCTCGATCATCGTGCCGACGAGGAAGTCGACCTCGATGCCCTTTTCCTTGAACACCTCGGCCGCGGTCTCGCGGACGACGGCCGCCTGATTCTTGAACTCGGCGGCGAAGCCGACCAGCGGGATCATCACCTCGGGGCGGGCGTCGTGGCCCGACTTCTTCACGTCGCAGGCCGCCTCGAAGATCGCCCGTGCCTGCATCCGCGTGATCTCGGGATAGACGATACCGAGCCGGCAGCCGCGGTGACCCAACATCGGGTTGAACTCGTGCAACTCCTGGACGCGCCGGGCGATCGCGTCGGCGCTGGAGCCGATCTTCTTGGCCAGCTCCTCTTGTTCCTCGCGGCCGTGCGGCAGGAACTCGTGCAGCGGCGGATCGAGCAGTCGAATCGTCACCGGGCGACCTTCCATCGCGCGGAACAGCGCGTCGAAGTCTTTGCGCTGATGGGGCAACAGCTTCGCCAGCGCCTTCTCCCGATCCGGGAGCGTCTCGGCGAGGATCATCTCGCGGAAGTCGTCGATGTGGTGGAAGAACATGTGCTCGGTGCGGCAAAGGCCGATGCCCTGGGCACCGAAGGCGATCGCGTCGGCGGCCTGCTCCGGCTCGTCGGCGTTCGTGCGAACGTCAAGTTCGCGATGCTGATCGACCCAGTTCATCAATTGTTCAAAGCGCTTGTAGGTTTCGCTTTCCTCCGGCTTGAGCGTCTTGTCGATCAGCACTTGGACGATTTCGCTGGGACGTTCCTCGACGCTGCCTTCAAAGACTTCGCCCGTGAAACCGTCGATCGAGATGGCGTCGCCTTCGCGGAGCACACGGTTACCGACGGTGACGGTTCCCTCGGCATAGTTGATGTTGAGTTCGCCGCAGCCAACGACGCAGGCCTTACCCATCTGTCGGCTCACGAGCGCGGCATGCGAGCTGGCACCGGCGGAGGCCGTGAGGATGCCCTTGGCGATCCGCATACCACGGAGGTCTTCAGGGCTTGTCTCACGTCGCACCAGGATCAACTGGACGCTGTTGTCCTTGAGCCACTGTTCTTCGGCGTCGGAGGCGTGGAAGCAGATGCGGCCGGCGGCGGCACCGGGACCGGCGTTGACACCCTTGGCCAGCAATTTGCCGCTGTCCTGGGCGGCCTTCTTCGACGCGGGGTCGTAGACCGGCTGCAACAACTGGTTGAGGTCGTCGGCCGGTATGCGACGCGGCGAGAGCGCGTCTTCCGACGTGATCAGACCCTCGTTGACCAGGTCGACGGCGATCCGCACGGCGGCAAAACCGGTCCGTTTCGCGTTGCGTGTCTGCAACATCCAGACGCGGCCGCGCTGGATCGTGAACTCGATGTCCTGCACGTCCTTGTAGTGCTCTTCCAGCCGCTTGCCGATCTCCTCGAGCTGTTTGAAGCCTTCGGGCATCAATTTGCCAAGTTGTTCCTCGATCTTCAGCGGCGTGCGGATTCCGGCCACGACGTCTTCGCCCTGGGCGTTGATGAGGAAGTCACCGTTCAGACCGGGCGTTCCCAACGCGACGTCGCGCGTCATCGCCACGCCGGTCGCACAGTCGTCGCCCAGGTTGCCGAACACCATCGCCTGCACGTTCGTGGCGGTGCCCCAACTGTGCGGGATGCCGTAGGTGCGGCGATAGACGACCGCGCGGTCGTTCATCCAACTGCCGAATACGGCACCGATGGCTCCCCAGATCTGTTCCATCGGATCTTCAGGAAACTCGTGGCCGGTGCGTTCCTTGATGCAGGCCTTGAATTCGCTGACGAGCTCGCAGAGTTGCTCGGCCGACAACTCCGTGTCGAGCTTCACGCCCACCGCGTCCTTCTTGGCATCGAGCAATTCCTCGAACGGATCGTGGTCGTGCTTGGTCTTGGGCTTCATGTCGAGCACGACGTCGCCGTACATCTGCACAAAGCGTCGGTAACTGTCCCAGGCGAAGCGGTCGCTGCCGGACTCTTTGGCGAGCGCGGCCACCGTGTCGCCGTTCAGCCCGATGTTGAGCACGGTGTCCATCATGCCGGGCATCGATTCGCGGGCACCGCTGCGGCAGGAGAGCAGCAGGGGGTTCTTGGTATCGCCGAACTTGGCGCCCATCTCCTTTTCGATCTTCGCCATGGCGGCGGCGACGTCGTCGCGGAGCGACGGCGGATAGTTGCGATCGTGGTCGTAGTAGTACGTGCAGACGTTGGTGCCGAGGGTGAAGCCGGCAGGGACGGGCAGACCGATCTTGGTCATTTCGGCAAGGTTGGCCCCCTTGCCGCCGAGCAGGTCACGCATCGAGGCGTCGCCGTCGGTGCCATTGGGTCCAAACGAAAAGACGTATTTGTCAGCCATGGGTCCAAATCCCTACAAAAAAAGCGTATTGGCACTGTGGTATTTCTAGCGCGGGACCCGCAAAGTAGCGGTGCGTGCGCTTGCCACCGTCAAGCACAACCTTTTCCCACGTAATGACTTAGCCTGACACCGAGCCGCTCCGTGAGCGACGGGCTGCCGAGAAGATGTCGGAGTCTATCAGGTCCCGCGCCACAGCGTCAAGGAACCACCCACAGCCATGCAAGTACGGCTGTCGGCCTTAACGTCCTCTTGATTTAGCACATCGACGCTGCAGCAGTGGTGATGTCGACGGTCTCATGCGACGCCGATTTGTTTACAGAATACCGGCATCTGCCACCTCACCGATACACGTAGCCTTCGCCGCGCCGTGCTTACGGTTCAAACACGATGTCGGTTGATGCCCCGAAGCGTGCCGGCAGGGGTATGTTCCGCCACGACTCGTCGTCGCCGACGCGGAACTGCCAGCGGCCGGACAGCTCGAGTTGATGGTCGCCGCAACTGAAGACCGGCGCACGCGTCAGCCCCTGCGACGCCACGCGCACCACCACCAGGTTGACCTCGTCCGGCAGGACGGCGTCGGACGGGATGGCGTAATCGCCGTTGCCGAGTGACTCGGCTGGCACGCCGTTGCACCAAACTCCCGTTACCGCGTCGTCGGCCAAACAGTCAAGCGCCGGCGCACTGGCCGAGAGCCAACTGTCGGGCACGCGCACGGCGCAGCGATACCAGCCCGCCGCCGGGTTTGTGCGGACCTCGTCGGCGGCCGCGTCGGCCCAGCTGCCCGGCACGTCGAGCGGTGCCCAATGGGTCCGGTAGGCCACCGCATTTTCGGCCTCATCGGGCGCGACGCGAGGCCGCGTGTCGCCGGCAAAACGGAACGGCTCGCCGCCGATCAGTTGATCGCTCGAAATGGTCGGGCAAACGTGGCGCTCGATGTGGTCGACGATCAGGTCAGTGCCAGCGAAGTGGCTCACGTAGGGCCAACGTTGCGGGTTGTACATCGTGTCGGTCATGTCGCGCATCAGCACGACGTTCTTGCCGGCGCGTGCCATCTGCCGCAACCCGAACGGCCGCCCCAGCACGCACATGTTCGTGTGCACGCCGGTGAGAATCACGTTGTCGATGCCACGGTCGGCGAGGATGTTCCAGATCTCGTTGCCGCGGTCGCTGATGAAGTCGCAGTCCTCGTCGATCTTGATCAGGTCAGATTCGGCTTGCCAGGGCGAACCCGTTTTGCGGCCCATTGCCTTGAGCTTGGCGTTCCAGTCGGCCTGGGCCTCGGGCGTGTCGTCCGAGCCGCCATCGGACTGGTCGAGCGGATACTCGACGCCCTCTTCGCTCTGGATCCGCGAACACCACGACTCGATGTCTTCGGGCACGACGGCCGCCGCCGGTGCCTGGCGGGCCCGCTCTCGCGCGGGATGATCCTGATAGGCGGCCATGCAATCGCTCGGCGCATGGATGATCGTCACACCGCGGCGGCGGGCCTCGGCGACGACTTCGTTGAGCCGGGGGCCCAACTCGCCCACGCGGGCCACGGCGTTCGGCGAGTGGTGCAGGTCCCAGACATCGCAGACAATTAGCGCCGTCTGTTCGGACCGCCAGGTTTCCTGACGCGCGAGCTGCCGGAACGCCTCGCCGTCGGTCGCCTCCTGGTAACGCAACGTGAGCGGCAAGTCGTCGGCCACGCACCAGGTACTGCTATACGTTGTTAGTAAAGCGACAATTGCTAAGCGGTGCCCCAATAACAATCGGTTCATGATGGCGATCCGTTACGAGTACGGGGATCCGGCGACGAGAACTCGAGTAAACAGCGAAACAAAGCAAACAGCGAAAGGTCAGGCTGCCAGCATACCGTGCCGCGCCTCCCGTCGCCAATCATTCGGTCCAGTGTTGCTTCCGTTGATGGGCCGTCACGGTTTGTCGCCGTGTCGGAACGCCTCGTACACCGCGCTGTTGTCCGCGTCGGCAAACCCCAATTCGGTGGCGCGAACAAGTAGTTGTTCATGCACGGCCGACAGTGGTAGGGAGGCACCGTTGGCGCAACCGCTGGCGAGTATCAGCCGCACGTCTTTGAGGTGTTGGGAGAGTCGCGCCTGCGGCGAGTACTCACCGGCGAGCATCTTGGGGCCTTTGACGTCCATCACCCGCGAGTAGGCCAGTCCCGCGGACAACACGTCGAGGGCGGCCTGCTGGTCAAGTCCGCTGGCGGCGGCGAAGGAGAGTCCCTCGGCCAGCACGGCACGGTTGAGCCCCAGCACGAGATTGACGACCAGCTTCATGCGTCCACCGTCGCCCCAGCCGCCAACGTGAAAGAACTCGCGACCGAGCGCCGCAAGCAAGTCACCATGACGAGCGACGTCGTCGCTAGGGCCGCCGACGAGCAGCACCGCGTCGTGTCGTCGCATGTGATCGCTCGACCCAACGACGTTCGCCTCGAGAAAGCCGCAGCCCTGTGCGGCAAGTCGCTCGCCCAGAGTCGTGGCGGCGGCGGGCGTACCCGTCGTTGTGTCGATGACGGTCGAATCGGGTCCGAGCTGCGTCAACAATTCATCGGCAACTCGGGCAACAACGTCCGAGTCGGGCAGACAGAGCACGATACGACGACAGCGACGCGCCACGTCCGGCACGTTTTCCACGGTGCGAACGCCCAGCGACTCGGCATTTCGCCGGCATGGGGCGGCGACGTCGTAGCCGCTTAGCGTGAAGCTTTCACTCAGCAGACGCTCGCAGATGGCCGTTCCCAACAGCCCGAGTCCGACGACGCCGACGTGGTTGCGGGTATCGGTATCAGCATCGGCACCGGTGTCACTCTGGTCGTGGTTCATCGTTCACCCGGCCTTATGGCGGCGGACTCGATTCGGCCTGCCGTTAGTCGTCGCGGATCGTATGGCTGGTCGACGGGGCGAACCAGATCACGACCATGCCAAGTGCATAGACCATGCTGCCGACCGCGCCGATTTCGTTTTCCCGCCCCTGGTACAAGGCCACGAGGCCGACGGTGCTGAGCGGGACTGCCGCCGAGATAATTCGGCCAAAATTGCAGGCCACCCCCGCCCCCCTGGCACGAACCCCCCGGGGAAAAAGCCCCGGCACGTAAAAAGGCATCCAACCGAAAAAGAAGGGTGGT
>JAGQPT010000431.1 GCA_020426575.1 Planctomycetales bacterium | reverse complement strand
CTCGCGGCGGCATGACGCGGCGGCCCGCTGACGGGTTGCACGTTGCCCGAGACTCGGTGTTTTCCGGCAAAAGGCGCACACGCGGCGAAAAAACTTGACCTTACTTCCGGGCCTGCCCATGATGGAAAGATGCCGGATTCGGCAAGTCAACAAGACGGTGCGTACCAAGACGTTCCTGCCAGAAACGTCAGCTGCGCCGAAATTTTCGTTTGACGAACTCACGGCCTTTGATTCAGATAGGTAAGAGTGACGAATTGAGCTTGTCGGCCCATCAGGGGAGGGTCGCCAACAGATCATCGTCGCTACGGAAACATATGAGCAGAAGCACATCACCCTTCCACAAAACGGCCGGGTTCTCCGGTCACTGGTTAACCGGCTCGTCGGACCAAGCCACATCATCTCGGTCCCGACGCCGAGTCGGTGCGCAGTTGACAACTGAAATGTGCCGGGCCGCCGCATCGCATTCGGTCGAATGCCTTCGACGGCTGCTGATACACATTAGTGAGTCCTTGGGACTGGACCTTGGCGACGTGCACAACGTCGTCATGCGAATGCGTCCCGCTGTCGTGCCGGTATCGCGAACACCTTCGAGCCAGCCAACCAGACACGCCACACGCACCATCCCGGACGACACGATGCCGCGCTGGTAGACGCGGTCCCCTGGCCGATCAAGATGGCGGCCCAACCAAGAACCCATCCACGCACCCGACGGCGCACTAGGCCCGACGGGGAGTGTTGTGTCGACGTATCGACTTCAAGCCCCCATTACGACTTGGCTGTCTGACGGCCCATCACCAGCGAGCCCGTATGAGCGACTCCCACGACGAAAAACAAGAAGTACGCATTGACTGCACCACGGTCGGCGAATTCGCCGACTGGTTGTCCCGGGCCGGTGGCTCGCTGGCCATCAGCACCTACCAGGCTGGCAAGGTAGCCCTGGTCGGTTGGGACGGCCAGCAAACGTCGGTGATGATGCGCGACTTCCAGAAGCCACTAGGAATGGCAGTCTCGGGCGAGCGGCTCGCCCTGGCAACGCGGCACCACCTCTGGATGTTTGCCAACGCAACGCTCCTGGCCCCCGATTACATCGAGGATCAACACGGCCGCTACGACTCACTCTACTTGCCCCGGGTGAAATACCTCACGGGCGACAATCACATCCACGATCTCACGTACGTCGGCCAACAGTTGATGTGCGTCAACACGCGGTTCTCCTGCCTGGCGGGCTTGAGCAAGGACTTCAGTTTCATCCCGCTTTGGAAACCGTCGTTCGTCAGCGACATCGTTCCCGAAGACCGCTGCCACCTCAATTCGTTGGCAACTCGCGACGGTCAGCCCCGCTACGTCACGGCGCTGGGGGAGACCGACACGGCCGGCGGCTGGCGCGAACACAAGGCCGACGGCGGCGTGCTCATCGACATCCCGTCGGGACAAACCATCTGTCGCGGGCTCTCGATGCCCCACTCGGTGCGCTGGTACAACAACCAACTCTGGGTGCTGAACTCGGGGATGGGCGACCTTTGCCTCGTCGATCCCGACTCGGGCGCCCTGCAGACCGTCTGCCGACTGCCCGGCTACACGCGCGGGCTCTGCTTCGTGGGACCCTATGCACTCGTTGGGCTCAGCCGCGTTCGCGAGACGAACATCTTCGGCGGCTTGCCGATCCAGGAGAAACGCGACTCGCTGCGCTGCGGCGTCGCCATTGTCGACCTCCGCACGGGCAAGAGCCCCGGCATGTTCGAATTCACGGCCGGCTGCCAGGAACTCTACGACGTCCAGTTCCTGCCCGGCAAACAGCGTCCGATGATCCTCAACGAGGAAAACGAAGCGACGCGTGAAGCGTTCACCAACCCCGAGTCGTCGTATTGGCTCCGTCCCAGCAACGAGGTCAAGGACAGCAGCGAAGTCAAGGACAACGACGAGGGTGAAGCCAACGAATCCGGCGACGGAGCGACCAACGTGGAGAACGGCCACGTAACAGCCGCCACGACAACGGCCGGAAAAACAAACACCGGCGAGTCAAACGCCGACGTGGCGGTCGAGCGTTCGGCCAAGGACGCGGCCCAGCGACGTCAGTCGGTGGAAGCCGCGCCGCCGGCTGCCGCTGAACCGGCCGAAATGGCCAGCAGCAAGACATAGCCGGCAGTATCGAATAGCAACCATTAGGAGCGGGCCGACGGGGCCCGACGAGACGACAGGGCACGGGCACCAAGGGCACACCAAGCGCACACCACACCACAGGGCCAACACACCAGGGCGTGCCGACATTCAGGCGTAAGGGAAGAGAAAACGATGCAACTGACCAACTGGTTTCGCAATAAAACACGGCGCACTTCCCACGAGCGCCGCCCGTTGTCCAAGTCCCACGTCGGTGACGGCCGTCGAAGCCTTCGGCATGAGCCGCTCGAAGACCGCCAGCTGCTCACCGTGACGCCGGTCGGCGATCCGTTCCTGGTGAACCAATCGGTCGGCCTCGAACAACGACTTGCTGAAAACGATCCATTCGCAGCGATCTTCGGGGGCCAGGAGGAATCGAACCGCTCGGTCGCCGTGGACCACGATGGCGACTTCGTGGTCACCTGGACCGCCTATGGCGATGCCGACGGTGACGGCGCCGGCGTCTTCATGCGGCTGTTCGGTCGTAACGGCCTGCCGCTGACGTCGGAAATGCAGGTCAACACGTTTACCGCTGGAGATCAAAGAAATGCAAACGTCGCCATGGACGCTGACGGCGACTTCGTGATCGTCTGGGAAAGCGAATTGCAGGACCCCTACGATGACAGCTCCGGTATTTTTGGTCAACGCTTCGCGGCCAATGGAACGCCGATCAGCGGTGAATTCCAGGTGCACACCAGCACCGTCGGTGACCAGGTCAATCCGGAAGTCGCCATGGACTACGACGGCAACTTTGTCGTCACCTGGGAAAACCAGTCGCAATACGCCAGCTTTTTCAATGACATCCGCGCTCAAAAGTTCACGTTCGAGGGTGAGCGTTTCGGCAGCGAAATTCGCGTTAACAACATCAACATTCCCATCGTCGGTCAGGAATCAAATCCGACCGTCGCGATGGACGCCGACGGCGACTTCGTCATCGCCTGGGACGGCATCTACCTCGACAGTAACGGCGTTCCGCGAGAAGCAATTTGGGGGCGCGCGTTCGCGCCCGATACCACGACGTATGGCAACCAGTTCCAGGTGAGCGTCGGCGATGCGAATTTCACCGAGTCACCTTTTCCTTCGGCAAACGACGGCTTGGGGCACATCCCCAAGCTCGATCATGGCACCCAACGTAACGCCAAGATTTCGATGGACTCGCAGGGGAATTTCGTCGTGGTCTGGGAAAGTTTTGGTGACAACGACTTGGTCACCAACCCCGACCTGCCTGACAGTTGGGGCACGTACTTCCGCCGCTTTCATCTCGATCCCACTCAACCCAATGGCGTCCTTGCCGGTTGGCCAGTCGACACCCAAGTGAACCCGACGTACACGGCAAACTTAGAAGCCGTGATGCCTCCCGATCCCGACAACTTCCTCTATCCAATCTTTGCCGGTCCTCAGATCAATCCCAGCGTTGCGATGGACGCCGACGGTGATCTGATGATCGTCTACAACGGTCGTGGGTATGCCGACTACTTCGGCGTTTACGGCTTTCTCGATGACTACGCGACGGGAATCGGCTATGAGACGCAAGGCATTTTCATCCAGCGCTACCACGCCAGTGCCGTCTACGATGCGCCCGACGAAGATGGCGGGCCTACGATCACCAACTTCCCCGGTTCGGTCATCGGGCTCCCGAACTCGGTGAACACCAACGCAACGGGAGACCAAGTCCACCCGAGCATCGCCGTCGAACCCGACGGCGACTACATCGTCGTTTGGGACGGAGAAGGCACCGGAGACTCGCAAGGCATTTTTGCCCGACGTTACAACGAATCTCAAGACGCGGCCGGCCCTTACGCCACCGACGTGCTCATCGACGGCGCCCGTATCGGCGAGGGCGACGAACTACTCACTCCGGTGAGCACGTTGACCGTCACCTTCGACGAACAGATCAGCACGTTCGGCGGCACCACCGGCTTCAGCAGCGTCACCAATCCCGACAACTGGGTCCTGCTCCGCGAGGGCGTGCCCGTTTTTAACGGCATCGCCGGTGTCACCTTCGGCATGAACGCCGCGTCGAACAAATGGGAGGCGATCGTCACCCTCGACGGCAATGGGCCACTGGGGGGGGTCACCCCACTGACCGACGGCACCTACGAATTGGTCGCCAAGAACACGATTCGCGACGTGCCGGGTAACCCGCTGCAAAGCTCCGGACTGCTCGCAAACGGCG
>JAGQPT010000430.1 GCA_020426575.1 Planctomycetales bacterium | reverse complement strand
GCGACGTCGTCTGGCAAATCGGCACCGGCTATTTCGGCTGCCGTAGCGACGACGGCACCTTCAACGCCGACCTGTTTGGCGAACAGGCCACGGACGACCAGGTGAAGATGATCGAAATCAAGATCTCGCAGGGTGCCAAGCCGGGCCACGGCGGAGTCTTGCCGGCCGCCAAGATCACACGGGAAATTGCCGACACGCGCAAGGTGCCGATCGGCCAAGATTGCGTCTCCCCGCCGGGGCATTCCGCCTTTGCGACTCCGAACGAACTCTGCGAATGGATCGGCCGCCTCCGCGAGTTGAGTGGGGGCAAACCGATCGGATTCAAGCTCTGCGTGGGAATGCCGCACGAGTTCCTCGCCATCTGCAAGGCGATGATCACAACCGGCATCCTGCCCGACTTCATCAACGTCGACGGCGCCGAGGGAGGCACCGGCGCAGCTCCCATCGAGTTCTCCAACAGCGTTGGAGCTCCCTTGGTGGACGGCCTCGTGTTTGTCCACAGCGCACTGGTCGGTTGCGGGCTGCGCGACAAGATCAAGGTGGCCTGTGCGGGCAAGGTGACCTCGGCCGCGCACATCGTTCGCAACGTGGCCATTGGCGCCGATTGGTGCAACGCCGCTCGCGGGTTCATGATGGCGGTCGGCTGCATCCAGGCACAGCAGTGTCACACGAACGAATGCCCCGTTGGCGTCGCCACACAGGAGCCGACGCGTTACCGGGCCCTGCACGTGGGCGACAAGTCGCAGCGCGTGTACCACTTCCACCACAACACGATGGAATCGCTCTCGGAACTCGTCGCCGCCATCGGGCTCGACCGCCCCGACCAGTTGCGCCCGCACCACGTGCTGAAACGCATCGGGCCGAACCGAGTTGCGGCCTATGAAGACGCCTACGTCTTTCTGAACGAGGGCGCATTGCTCGAGGGCCGGAGCGGCCACGCCGTCTTCGACGACCATTGGGCCTTCGCGTCGGCTGACACGTTCGCCCGGGTATCGTAAACGGCGCCCATCGCGGCCCGACTGCTTCACTCTTCGACGTGGATCCGCTTACCGTGTTCGCGTTGGAAGAGGTCCCAGAACCAGTCGATCACCGTCGCCATGCGGCTTTCCCAGCCGGTGAGCAGGGCCAAGTGCACCGATCCCCAGGCCAGCCAGGCCATCGTGCCCCTGAGCGACACGCCAAACGGCATCTGTGCCACGGCGGCACCGCGGCCAATCGTGGCCATGAATCCCTTGTCGCGATAATGGAACGGCTCGGTAGGTTTGCCCTCGATGCAGTTGAGCACGTTGCGACCGGCGCTTTTGCCCGCTTGCAGGGCGACCGCGCCGAGTTGCGGCAATACCTCGTGCGTTTCACTGTCCTCGGCCTGGGCGACGTCGCCGACCACGAACACCTCCGGGTGACCATCAAGGCTCAAGTCGGCTCGAACCGGCACGCGACCACCGCGACCGGGCTCGATGCCGAGCCATTTGGCCAACGGGCTGGCCTGCAATCCGCCGGCCCAAATCACCGTTCGTGTCTTGATCTGCTCGCCTGACTGCAGCGTCACGCTCTCGGGACCGACTGAGGTGACGTGCTGGCCGAGTCGCAATTCGACGCCTCGCTGTTCGAGGGCGTCCTTCGCGTAGGCCCGCAGATCGTCGTTGAATGCGTGCAGCACGGCCGGTGCACCGTCGACCAAAATGATTCGGCCTTCGTTCACCGGCAGGTCGGGAAAGTCATCCACAAAGTCCATGCTGAACAACTCAGCCAGCGCTCCGGCGGTTTCAACGCCGGTCGGGCCACCACCAACGATCACGATGTTGAGCGCCCCGTGGTCCGTGAGGTCGGGATTCTTGTCCGCCTCCTCGAACGCCCGCAACACATGGTTTTTCAATTGCACGGCGTCTTTGAGCGTGTACAAGGGGAAGCTGTGTTCTTGGGCACCTTCGACGCCGAAAAAATTCACCCGCGCGCCGAGCGCCGCGATCAGATAGTCGTACGGTATCGGCGGCATGTCTTCGACCTCTACCGTGCGATCGGCGAGGTTGACGCCCGTGACCGTTGTCTGGTGAAAGCGGAAGTTCGAGTGATCGTGTACCAGTTCGCGGATCGAATGCCCCACGGTCTCGGGTTCGAGCGTTGCCGTCGCAACCTGGTAAAGCAGCGGTTGAAACGTGTGGTAGTCGTTTTTATCCAGCAGCGTGACGTCGGCAGCCACGTCCCGCAGACTGTGGCTTGCCCCCATGCCGCCGAATCCACACCCCAGAATGACAACCCGCGGTCGATCGGCCATGATTTCGTTCCCGAGTCAGGTTGAGTCGTGCGTCGTCAGCGCCCGCGACAGGTGGGCCCAACCGTGGCAACGGCCGCGATCGGCTCCAGGCGTGTGACAGGTGTTTCATTCTGACGTGCCGCGGGAAACGACACCAGGGGGCCCGCTACATCGATTTGACAGAGGCTCACCCCCGTGCGACCGGCAGCGGCAAGCGCGCGAACAAAGCAGGCCCAAAACGCCGCCAGGAGCGCGGCCGAAGTGACGATGCCAGGCGGAAGGCATTACAAATGGTGACGATCGGCAAAGTGCGACGGCACCGCCCCACGGTAGAAGGTGCGGCACTCACACGTAGACAATCTTACATCGCTTAGCCCTTGAGTCGCGGACCTGCCGAAGTTGGCGAGGAACGTGGGTGCCGGGGCCCCAGGACATCGCCGAGCGAACGCCGCTCCGCACGGGCCGCTTCCCGACGCTGGCGGAGTTTTCTCCGAAACGTCCCACGCATGCCGCGAAGCCGCCCGACGTACGGCGCATTGCCCCAATGCGTGCCAATGAGATGCGACCGGCGTTGTTCATATCTGCGATCGTGCGCAGAGGAGTCATCGCATTTGCTCACTGGTGGTATCGTCGGTAATGTAGGCGGCAATGAATTCGGCGATGTCGAACGACGGGTCGGGGGACGCCGGTCGGTGATCCCGTGCCGACGAACCCGCCCGACGTTCCCCACTCGCTGCACTGTCCCTCGGCCCCGGGACCGGCTGACACGCGGCGCTCACTTGGCCTGCGTCGAGCCAACCGGTTGGACGAACTCTTCGAACGCTTTCATTTCTGACTTGCCACCGACAATCAGTGGCGTTCTTTGGTGGATTTCCGTCGGTTCAATCTCCATGATCGGCCGCGTGCCGTCGCTGGCAAATCCGCCGGCCTGTTCGGCGATGAAGGCAACGGGGTTCGCTTCGTACAACAACCGCAACTTGCCGCTGGGGTGCTTTTCCGTTGGCGGATAGAGAAAAATGCCACCACGCAGTAAGGTGCGGTGAAAGTCCGCGACGAGCGAGCCGATGTAACGCAAGCCGTATTGCCGCCCCATCGCGCCGCTGCGCAGGTGCATGATGTAGTCGCGATACGGCTGGGGAAACGCGTCCCAATACGCATCGTTCGACGAGTAGTAGCTGCCCTGCTCGGGGATGCGAATGTTCTCGTGGCTGAGCACGTACGCCCCGAACGACGGATCGAGCGTGAAGCCGTGCACGCCGTGCCCGGTCGTGTAGACCATGATGGTCGACGAGCCGTAGACGACGTAGCCGGCGGCGAGCTGTTTCACGCCCGGCTGGAGACACGCGACCGACGCATCGTCGCTACTGCTGAGGTTGGGGGGCAATTCGAGGATCGAAAAAATCGTCCCCACGCTGACGTTCACGTCGATGTTTGACGAACCGTCGAGCGGGTCGAAAACGACAACGTACTTTCCTGTACCCTCACGTCCGTCGAACATAATGGCTTCTTCGTTTTCCTCCGAGGCGATCACGGCGACGTTTTCGCGGACGCCGAGACAGTGAACCAACGCCTCGTCGGCATAGATATCGAGCTTCTGCTGCTCTTCGCCCTGCACGTTCACGTTGCCCGCCTTGCCAAGCACGTCCAATAGTCCGGCACGGCGCACCCGGGCCTCGGTCATCTTCGTCGCCAGGGTGATTCCGGAGAGCAACCACGAGAAGCTGCCGGTCGCGTGCGGCGAGTGCCTGCGCTGTTCCTGCAGGATGTGCTGTTCGACTGTGATGATACACGGCTCGGCCGAACGGATCGTGACATGTCGGTTTTTCATGACGGTTATTCCTTTGGTAGGTGAGTCGGCGAGCACGTTGGAATGTATACGATGAACGCTGCAACGCGTCACGTGGTGATCCGGTGATGTGCGTCAGGGTGCGTCGCACCTCGTCAGCGTTTGGCGATCAATCGGCTCAATTCGACGCGATCCGGCTTGAGCAATGCCTTCACTCGGTCGGCATTGACGGCCGCCACGATGATGTGGCCGATCTCGCTGTGTACTTCCTTGAAAATCCCGATTTCTTTCATACGACTACTCTGCTTCTGGTTGTCGTCGGTCGGCGTGACAAAATGCACCGCTTCGCTGCCGTAGCGGTGGATCAGGAACAAGTGCATCAGCGTCATCAACCGTTTCTTGCGCAGTGCGCCGTCGTAGGTTTCCTGGTCGCGAACCGATAGAATCGCGCGACCCCGCCGATCGCGAATCGTGGCAAACACGATGTCCGCAACTTTCTTGGACGTGGAGTCGAACACGCTCAGGGCGAGTAGTTCAGAACCGGCCGTGTGGGGGCGCAATTGCGCCCGCATCGGACCGGCAATCTCGTTCTCTTGGGCCCAGAGTTCGAGCCACTCGTCGAGCAGCCGCACCGGCACTTCGGTCTGCACCAAGTGTTGCACCTGGGTCGATCCCTTGCCCATCGCCTTGGTGGTCGCGGTACGGCCCGACGACGCCATCAACGCCGCGTCGAGCCTCGGTCCCCCCACGAGCGTTTGCGGCGTCTTGTAAGGCGACTCGACGAGCCGCAGCTTCCGCTGCAGACGGGCCAGGCTGAGCATGCCGTCCTGCTTCAGGGCCGTGGCAAACTCCTCGGCCGCCATGCCGTCGACCTGGTGACCGCCGTACGTGATGAAGTTGAAGACGTAGCCGAGCCGGCCCAGTTCGGCGGGGAACTCGCGCATCTGTTGGTCGGTCATCCCCGTCGTGTCCCAATTGAACGACGGCGAGAGGTTATACGCCAACATCTTTTGCGGATAGCGAGCGTGGATCGCCTCGGCAAAGTGCCGGGCCTCGGCGAGGTTCGCCGTCTTCGTCTCCATCCAAATCAGATCGCAGAACGGCGCCACCGCCAACGACTTGGCGACCGCATAATCGATCCCTCCCTGCACCGGATAGAAGCCCTCGGGAGTGCGGGCCGGTTCGCACTCCCAGGTGACGTCGAGCCCCAACGCCTCGGCCCGTTTGCGTGCTTCGGCAAACGGCGCCGTGCGCGACCAGCGCAGCCATTCGTCCACGGTCGTTTCAAACTTCTGACCTTCGCCCAGTTCGAAGGTCATGGCGTCGGCCACGGCTTGGCCGAACGTCTTCAGCCCCGCCTCGGCCTCCCAGATTTCCACGAACATGTCCGACACCGTGTTCAGCATCGACTCGGTCGGCCAGACCCGGTCGTGACGGTGCTTGTCGATCGCAGACTTGATGGCGGCGAAGACACCGACCCGTTCGAGCCAAGCGTCCGCTTGCTCATACGCCGCGTCGCTGACGTCATACAGGCGATGTCCCTTGACGTCGTCCACGCCCAGTTCGTTGAACCGCCGCAGGATCGCCAGGAACGCGGTCCGCCAACTGGGCACCTTTGTGTTGGTGACACCGAGAACAAAGGGCTGGTCGCGCTCGTCGCCAATACCATCCAGCAGACTGGCGGCCTCGGCGTCGGTCCTGGCCACGATGATGCCCGGCACCCCCATCACGTCCAACTGGAACCGTGCCGCGTTGAGCCGCTTGATCTGCTCGTCGACCGGCACAAGGACCTTGCCCCCCTGGTGGCCGCACTTCTTGCAGCCGGGCTTCTGGTCCTCGATGTGGTAGCCCGGCACCCCCACTTCCACAAACCTGCGAATCAGGTTGCGCACGTGGGCGTCACCACCGTGTCCCGTGTCGGCGTCGGCGATAATGAATGGCCGAAAATCGACCTTGGGCGTGCCGGCGCACTGTTTGTCGGTCATGCGGGACCGCAGATACTGTTGGTTTTTGTCCGCTGTCAGCAGGGCTCGCACGATCGAGGCGGCTTCGTCGGGCACCTGGCTGAGCGGATAACTGGCCAGGTCGGCGCCGGGATCTTCGTTGACCGACCCCTTGGCCGACGTGGCCCAACCACCCAGGTAAATTCCTTCGATGCCGACCCGTTTCATCACCACGGCCTGTCCCGGTGAATAGGGGCCG
>JAGQPT010000429.1 GCA_020426575.1 Planctomycetales bacterium | reverse complement strand
GAGGTGGTGAGCCACGGCTTGGACGGCGCGTTTGTCGCTGAGACCGCCTGAACGGCGCCAGCCGACAGCGGGGCCGGGAAGATCGGAACCAGAGTGTCGGGCAAGAGGCGCGGCCGCCTCGGCCGAGGCCTTTGCCTGAAT
Source organism: Planctomycetales bacterium (assembly GCA_020426575.1). Classification (GTDB taxonomy): domain Bacteria; phylum Planctomycetota; class Planctomycetia; order Pirellulales; family JAEUIK01; genus JAGQPT01. The sequence continues at coordinate 42,884 of JAGQPT010000429.1, read as the reverse complement.
CACCCTCCTAGGGGTAGAATGAGGGACACGCGATGACGGATTCGGCCCCCTGCCCCGGCCCGTTGATTCCGTCTCGGCCGATGGATGAATCGCCCTTGTCGTCGCCCATCAGGGCAAGGGGAGATTGCCGCACCGCGTACCCAGGCTGTTACCGGGGCCCTGGTAATACCATCACTACTGTGCTAAACATCCTAGCTTGCCCGCGTTTCTCATCGTGGGCAAAGCCGCTACGCCCAACGGGCCGATGGGCTTATTGAGAGGCGCCGTTTTTTCGCTCGATTCGTTCCCGCCACCCAGCCGCTCCGCAGGGCGCCATGTTTGATTTCATCTATTCGGTATCGAACCCTTACCTGGTGGTCATGGTCGTCCTGATCATCACGGGTACGGGGTTGCCGATTCCCGAAGAGGTGCCGATCGCCGCAGCGGGCGTGCTCTGCTACCACGAGCGCATGGATGTCCCACTCGCACTGCTGAGCCTGTTGGTCGGGGCCCTGCTGGGCGACTGCATCATGTATGCCATCGGCTATCACTTTGGCCGAAGCGTAGTTCGGGAACATCGTTGGTTTGCGCGTTTCCTCACACCGCAGCGCGAAGCCCGCATTGAGCACATGCTCCAGGTGCACGGAGTGAAGGTGTTTTTTCTGGCGCGGTTTCTCGTTGGTCTGCGCTCGCCCGTGTTTCTCACCTCGGGCATTCTCCGCGTGCCCTTTCGCAAGTTCATCCTCGTTGACACGTTGTGCGCGTCGATCGTGATTGGCGTGTTTTTCGGCCTCAGCTATACCTTTGCTCCGCACATCAAAATGGCGTGGCAGTGGATACGTGGCTTCGAATACACGCTGACCGCGCTGGTGATCGTCACAGTGGCCGGCGGTATATATTGGTACCTGCGGAAACGTCGTTTGCGCTGGCATCGGGTGTTGGCCCGGCGTCAGCGGCGTCGCGATCGTGCGGCGAATCTGGAAGCCGAGCAGGCCGACGCAAACTGCAAGTCGGCGATCAGCGGCGAGGCCACGTCGTCCCAGACCTCGGGCGAAGGCCGACCTATCGACGGCCAGGAAATGTCGGATAAGGGAAGGCCCGACAACGTAAAGAATGGCAAGGGTGCCGCGACCGGCGGCGCTTCGAGCGGCGAGGCAGCCGCGGATGCCAAACGCACGTCGCTGGGGGGCAACGTCGCTGCTGCTGATCTGCACAATGCAAACGATGCGCCAAGCAACCCCAGCCACGCGGCGTTGGACTGAGCCAATTCGTTTGGCGGGTGGTAGCAGTAAACGGGGGAGCCCACGTCGTGTCGCCACGGACGTTGTTGGAAATCGCGCTGCGGATTCTAGGAATCTGGTACATCGTGAGCATGTTGCACACGATCACCGCGTCGTTGACCATCCTCGTCGGGGGTGGATGGGGGCAGCCGGGCGTCGATTTGCTGGGATGGTTTTTGCTGTCCGGATTGAGCGTGATGTTGTATTTCTTGACCGGTGCCGCGCTGGTCACTTTCGCTCCCGCCATCGCGTCGTGGTTCTATCCGCAGTTGCCTTCTACGGAAGACGTGCCGGCGCGCGTGGGGCCGGGCGACGTTTATCACACGGGATGTTTTCTGTTGGGGGTCTATCTGATGGTCTGCGCGGCGGTGCCGGCGGGCCGAATCGTCAACGCGGCACTGCGAGGGGCGCCTTTCACGATGGCCGGCGACACCTTGACGTTGATTGTCTACTTGGCCAGCGGCGTGCTACTTGTCTTTGGCGCGCAACGCGTCAGCAATTTCTTGACGAACTTGCGCTACGATCCCGATACGGTGCCGCAACAGAGAATTACGTTGGCGGTGCTGCTGGTGGTGATGCTGCTGTTCGCCTTGCTACTGGGCGCGGTGAGGTGGGCCAGCACCGGGAGCGTCTGACGCGAACGTCACGCCGCCTGCCCAAGCGTTGGTTGAAGGGATCGCCGGTCAGTCTTCTTCCGGCGGGATTTCTTCCGGGGCGATGGCTTCGCGGACGCGGATCGCCTTGTGGCCCTTGATGGCACCGGCGCTGACCTGGAACTTCGGCACGCCCTGCACCGTGGCCACCAGTGGTGCGCGGATGTCCTTTTGCGTCGTGATAATGTCGTTCACCTTCAACTCGATCAGGTCACGCGTCGTGATCCGCGTTTCGGCCAGGTCGACGACCATCTGTACGAGCGAGTGGGAAATCGACGAACTGATCTGTTCGACGGAGCGATCCGTGGGTTCGCGTTGGCCGTAGCTGACCCAACTGTTCGAGGTCAACTTGCTGCTGACGCGTTCGATGGCGTTGTAAGGGATGCAGAGATTGATCATGCCGCGCACGTCGCCCAGCGCGAGTTCGAAACTGATCAGCACGACGACTTCGTTGGGGGGCACGATCTGCACGAGTTGGGGATTGCTCTCGACGCGGACGACCGAGAGCGAGAGGTCGATGATGTTTTCCCAGGCCTTGCGCAGTTCTTCGAGGAACAGCCGAGTGATCCGCGACACCAGCCGAAGTTCGATTTCGGTCAGTGGCCGGCGGGCCAGCGGACTCGCCTCGTGACCGCCGCCGAGCAGTCGGTCGATGATCGGGTAAAGAATCGACGGGTTGATGTCGAGGATCAAGTTGCCTTCGAGCGGATCGGCTTGCAGCAGATTGAAGCAGGTGGGGTTTTCCAGGCTGAAGACGAATTCGCTGTACGTGAGCTGATCGACGCTCGTGAGTTTCACCTCGATGATGCCGCGCAGCAGCGCCGATAGCGCCGCGCCGAAATTGCGGCCGAAGCCTTCGTGCAGCGTCTGCAGGGCCCGCATCTGTTCCTTGCCGACGCGTTCGGGTCGCTTGAAGTCGTAGGTTGTGACCTTCTCGCGGGTTCGCATCGAGGCACGGCGAGCGGCCGCAGCGGGAGACTTGCCGCTGCCGGACTCCATGGCCGACAACAGACTTTCGACTTCAGCCTGGCTGAGTACGTCGTCAGACATCCTTGTCCTCGGAGTGCTTTTGGGCGGTAGGTGTTGAAGGCGTTGCGATCGTTATTGGCGCTGCTGCCCCGCGCCGTAGACGATGTACTTGTACGAAGTCAGCTCTTTGAGTCCGCAGGGGCCGCGGGCGTGGAACTTGTCGGTGCTGATGCCGATTTCGGCGCCGAGACCGAACTCGCCGCCGTCGTTGAACCGGGTGCTGGCGTTGATCATCACGGCCGAACTGTCGACGGCCGCGGCGAAGTGCCGGGCCGTCGCCAAGTCGCGGGTGACGATGGCTTCGGTGTGGTGAGAGCTGTAGGCGTTGATGTGCGCGATGGCCGCATCAACCGACGCGACGACCTTGGCCGAGATGATCGGCCCGAGATATTCGGCGGCGTAGTCTTCATCGGTGGCGGGGACGGCCGCGTCGACGAGTTCACAGACGCGCTCGTCGCCGCGGATTTCGATGCCATGCGACGCGAGGTCGGCGCCAAGTTCCGGCAGCACCTCGGCCGCCACGTCGGCGTGCACCAACAGCGATTCGGCGGCGTTGCAGACACCGAGCCGTTGGCACTTCGAGTTGACGACGATGCCGCGGGCCATCGCGAGATCGGCGTGGGAGTCGACGTAGACGTGACAGTTGCCGGCAAAGTGTTTGATCACCGGCATGCGGGCACCCTCGGCAACGCGGCGGATCAGGCCTTCGCCGCCGCGGGGGATGACCACGTTGATGTACTCGTCCATCTTGAGGAAATGGCCGACCGCGTCGCGGTCGGTCGTCTGCACGAGTTGCACGGCGTCGTCGGGCAGTCCCGCTGCGCTGGCGGTTTCAGCGAGCAGCGCGGCGAGCGCGCGATTCGAGTGCGCCGCTTCCTTGCCACCGCGGAGAATCACGGCGTTGCCCGCCTTCACACAAAGTGCCGCCGCATCGACTGTCACATTGGGACGCGACTCGTAGATAAAGAACACTACGCCGAGCGGCACGCGGACCTTCTGCACATCCAGACCGTTGGGACGCACGGTTGATTCGAGCACTTCACCGATCGGATCCTTCAGCGCGTCGATTTCCTCGAGAGCGATGGCCATCGCTTCGATCCGTTCGGGCGAGAGTCGCAGCCGGTCGGTCTGCGCGTCGGTCAGACCAAACGACGGGGCCGCCTCGATGTCCGTCTGGTTCTTTTCGACCAACTCGTCGATCGACGCGCGTAGGCGGGCGGCGGTGGCGCGGAGCCACTGGCTTTTCTCTGCGCCGCTGACGGTGGCCAAGGCGCGCGATGCCGCCTGCGCGCGGACGGCGACGTCTCGACAATACGCAAGTAGTTCGGCGGGATCAGATTTCTCGGCGACGGACATGACGGCTAAGCGTGTTGAGATGCGGAGTGTAACCAATTGATGTGACAGCAGATACGTCTTGCCGGTTCACACTACCGGCGCAACGGCCGAGTATGTCCCAAACCCTCTGGCGAGTCAATGTCGACGGCGTCGCTCGGTCAGTCGGACTCGACGTGTAAATCTCTAAGTTGTCCAGAGATAGGTCATGTGGCAGACACGGAATGCTTTCAAGGTTCCGTCCGATCCAATCCGCCCGAGGCGACAAATGTTGCTAGCGCCTGCCGAGTGGCGGCGACGTCATGAACCCGGAGGACTTGCACGCCGATCCGGGCCAGCGCGAGTGAGACGCCTAGTGTGCCAGCCGTGCGCTCTGCGTCCTTGTCGCCGATAAGTTTGCCGATGAAGCCTTTGCGCGAATGGCCGACCAGCAGGGGGCAGCTGAGCTCGTGTAACTTGCCGCAGTGCCGCACCAACGCGATGTTGTGCGCGTGTGTCTTGCCGAAGCCGATGCCGGGGTCCAGGGCAATTCGGGCCAAGTCGACACCCGCCGCCGTGAGAGCGTCGCGCCGCAGCGCCAGATACGACGCGACCTCGGCGACGACGTCGACGTAGTGCGGGTTGTCCTGCATCGTCTGCGGCGTGCCCTGCATGTGCATCGCGCAGATGCCGCACGCGGTGTCGACGGCCAAGGGTAGCATCGCTTCGTCACCGGTCAGGGCCGTGACGTCGTTGATGATCTCGGCGCCGGCGGCAAGTGCTGCGGCGGCCACGACGGCCTTGGACGTATCGATCGAGACCGGCACTCCGGACCGCTCGGCGAGTGTGGCAACGACGCCGACGACGCGGCGGCGTTCTTCGTCAGCGTCGACCGGTGCGGAGTACGGTCGGGTGCTCTCGCCGCCGACGTCGAGCAGATCAGCGCCTTCGTCAACCAGGCGGAGCCCATGGTCGATCGCGGCCGTGGGGCTGAAAAACTGTCCGCCGTCGGAAAAACTGTCGGGCGTGACGTTGACGATGCCCATCACGGCCGATTGGCGGTCGAACTCGATCACGCGAGTCCGCAGTCGCCACGATTGTGAGCGTTTCGCGAGTCCGCCGGTGCACTGTTGCTGGCTCATGCGGGTCAGCTTACCACGGGCGCTCCATCATGGCCACGATCTGGCGGGCCAGCCGATCGATGGCAACCTGTTGACCGGTGACGATGGACTGACCAACTTCCGGCGTGGTGTTGCCCGTTTGTGCCACGATCACGAGTTCCGCTGGCACGTCAATCGTGCTGCTCTGTAGCGAGTTGCCGCTGCGGTCCTGCCAGGTGACCTCGACGCGATAGTTCGTCTGGATCTGGCGGCCTTCGTCCGTAGGCGACTCAACGACGATCCGTTTCGTGTCGGAGATGATCGTACCGGTGAGAATGCTGTCGGCCGTCGCGGCGTCGGCAATTTTCATCGTCGACACCTCTTCGATGCGTTTGGCGACGGCCTCGGTCAGCCGTTCTCCCATGTTGCGGCGAAAGCTGTTCGAGCGGAACATCTCGACGTGGACAGTGCGGATTTCCGTGGGAAAGAGCGTGGCGTTGCCGACGGCGTAGTTGGCGCAGCCGCACAACAGCGGCGCCGTCACCAGCAGCAGGAACAGCACTGCGCAACGGCAGGGGCCGTGTGAGTCAGAGGGACGGGGCAACTCGCTCACTTTGTGACCGTGCCCCCGTTGCTGAAGGGGAGCGAGCGTTGGATGCGCTCGGCAACGGTCGTAGCGACGTCAGGCTCGTCGGCGATGTCGCCGAGCCGTTCCCGCGCCATCTGGGCATACTTGGTCTCGGGATGTTCGTCGACGATCTTTTGATAGTATTGACGCGCGGCACGGTACTTCTGGGTGCGCTCGTTGTATTCGGCGCGGGCCCAATCACGCTGCGTGCTGAGGGCGGCGGCTGTGGCAACCAACTCGACCATCTGCTCGCGGTCGTCGCCCAATTGTTCGCTGAATTGCAGCATCGTTTGTCGGGCAAGTCGGTCCGCCTCTTCGAGCGGCTCGGAGTTGTACTCGGGGCCCTGGTAGGTGGCCAGCTTGCTGCGCACGCCCAAGACGTGGGCGACAAACTGGTGTTCGCTCTGCGGGTGGTTCTCGCGGAGCATCTCGTAGTATTGATCTGCGTCGACGTAGCGTCCGCGGAGGAAGTAGCTGTTGGCGGTGGCCAGCAGGGCGTCGTCGGCCAACGGTCCGGTGGGGTCCTTGAGCCAGATCCGCTCGTACGTTTTCAGCGCGTGCCCCAGTGTGTCGAAATGTGGTCGAGACCGATTTACGAAGTTCGGTGCAATCGTGGGAAGGGGTTTGGCCTGCTGCAGTTTTTCCCAGTATTGGGCGATGGCAAACTCGCGCCGCGTCACCTGGTCGAGGTGACGTGTGTTGTCGTATTTTTCCAACAACAGACTGTACATGTCGTCGGCCCGGGCGTAGCGGTCGGCAAAAAACAGCGACTCGGCCGCCATGAAGATCGCTTCCTCCTCCAGGTCGGAGTCGGGCCAACGATGCGCCGCCTTTTTGAAGTGTTCGGCGGCGGTAACGTAGTCCTTCTGCGTGTAGGCGGCGTAGCCGTCCTGTAACGCCTCTTCGGCGACGCTGTGGTCGGGGCCGCGCCCGGTCAACTTGTCGACCGAACGCATCATACGTTCGCCGAGCGTGGGCGAATGATCGTAGGATCGCAGTTGCGGCGTTTCGGCTTCGTCGGGTACGGCGCTGGGGACGACACTCGTGCCGTTGTCGACGACCTGTTCGCCGCGCTTCTGCCGCGAGGAAACGGGATTCCCCTGACCATCGACGAACTGGCCTTCGCTCTCGAGCCAGTATCCTTTGCCTTTGACGAAGGTGGCGTTTCGCACTTTCGACGGGCCCAACGAGCCGAGCAGGCCACCCGAGTTGGCGCAGCCGGCGGCGAATGTCGCCAGCAGCGCCAGCGTGGCCAGACGAACGGTCGAGTTGTACGTCGGGGTGCGCATCAGTCGTGTCGTCGTACCGGTTCGAGGAGTTGTCGAGTGAAATGACGCGGACGGACCGGTCGCTCGCTGGGCAAACACGACGCCCTCATCGTTGTGGATCGGTCGTGAGGTAGCGGTGCATGCGGAGCGGATGGCCGACCAGGTGTGCGATGTAGTGCGCCATCAGCCCGCGCAGAGCACCGCAGGTTGCCCGGCTGCCGAGCAATTCTGAAACGTCTCTGTGGGAAGGCGCGCCAATTGTGTCCGACGGTCGAGATGGCAAGTGTGTGCTGGGCCGTGGCGACCACGCCTGCAGCACGGCGATCACGGCGGGTGTGACCGTTGCCACTTGTGGTTTGCCGGCTCGACAGCGCGTGCAGATCACGCCACCGCAGAGGTGGGCAAAGTGGATCTTTCCCTGCAGGGGGATCGGCGTACCGCATTCGGCGCACGTGCTGAGTGAGGGGAGGTGTCCGAGGAGTTGTAACAGGACGAGCTCGAAACGAAGGGTCAACTCGAAGACCGGCGTGGTACCAGCGGACAGGTCCGCAAGCGTTTGTTCGGCCGCGTCGTACAACTCCGGGTGGGCGTCGTAGTCGTCGGTCATTTCGCGGAGCAGTTCGCCGACGTAGTAACCTGCATTGAGACAGGACAGGTCCTTCGCGCGCGGACGAAAGCTTCGCTCCAGCCGGGCCTCGGTCAAAATATCGAGCACATCGGATTGTTTGCGGAGGAAAACTACCCGGCAGACGCTCAGCAGGTCAAGTGCAGAGTCGAACGGCCCCTTGAGCCGTCTCGCCCCCTTGGCTATTCCCCGTACTTTGCCAAACTCGCGCGTGAACAGCGTCGCCACGCAGCTCGTCTCGCTGAAGTCAGCGACCCGCAGGACGATAGCAGACGCTTTTTCACTGGGCATGGAGGTGACGAGGGGCGAGCGCAGAAAACCCAAGCCTCGGCCGAGCCCCTTACGGGGCTTGCTACCTGTGTCGCGAGGCGGCGGACACCGGGGCCGCCCGCTACGCCGCGATCGCTCGTAACACGCCGGTCGAAGGAACGACTCGAAGCCGGGAACTGAGGTCATAGCCTAGTCATTAGGTGGCAGGTGCATCAATGCGAAAACGTCACGTCCTGGATGTCGCGAGCCGAATTTTGAAGTCGACGCGTCGATTCTTTATAATGGGTGGGCGTTGCCGGGGAGTTGAGGCCCGATCATTCAATGGGGCGGTGGTCCTAACATGGCAATGGGTGCGTATTATGAACCAAGTAGGAAAGTCATTCTCGAAGAAGGACCGGGGATTCACTCTCGTGGAACTCCTGGTCGTCATCGCCATCATTGGCATCTTAATTGCCTTGCTGCTTCCAGCTGTGCAGGCGGCGCGCGAATCCGCCCGCCGCGCAAATTGTATTAGCAACCTCAGGCAGCTTGGCATCGCCTTGCACAACTTCGAGTCCGCGCAGAAACGGCTGCCTGACGGTTCACCACGTCCGGCAGGTACAAGCGGATACCTATCGCCGCTGGCGCAGGTGCTTCCCTACGTGGAACAGGATGTTGTGGGCAAAAACCTCGACTTCAACAAGGGGCCTTTCGACCAGCCGAACTATTCGGTCGCCGCTGCCCAGCCCCCGATATTCCTCTGCCCCACTGATCGACTTCCTAAGCCCGGTCATAGCGACATGGGCTGGACGAGCTACCACGCAAACGCCGGCATCTGGGCGTTTCTGACCTCGTGGGATGGTCCGTTCGGCCCGAGCTATCAAGTTGCCGGCGGCGACGAGTGGGATCGACCAGTCGACGGTATTCGGCTGGCGCAAGTGGCCGACGGCACCAGCAACACGGCGGCATTCGCGGAGGTACCCAATGGATACGGTGACGACCCCGGAGCTGCCGATCCAGTGAAAGACTGTTTCGAAACATCCATGCCCTCGGCCGCCGTGATGCTCGACGTCACGACGGCACCGGCTGTGCGGCGCGAACTGTTATCGAGGAACTGGACTGATCATGCGATTCCCTGGAACGGAACGTGGCGCTGGCGCGGATATCCTTGGAGCGAGGGAACCGTTTGGAGAAGTTGGTATAACCATTTGCTGCCGCCCGGCTCGGTGTGTTGGAAGCCGTCGGACAATTGGTGGTTGTTGGTCTCACCAGCCAATAGTCACCATCCAGGCATCGCCAACGTAGTGATGTGCGACGGTTCGGTTCGGTCGGTCAACCACGGTGTGGATGCAACTGCCTGGCAGGCAGCTGGCAGCCGCGACGGCGGTGAACCGTATCCACTCCCTTGACCATCACATTCTTGGGCGCCCCGCTCGGTGCGACACCAAGAGGAGCAAAACGACGTGAGATCACTATCGCTATTTGTGCTTGTCGCGATGAACATGCTGTTGGGGTGTTCGTCCGAGCCTGAATTGGACACAAGCCCTGAGGCCCGCGAACAACGCCGACAAAACGAACAGGCAGCGTTCGAGAGGGAGATGGGCCAGAAGCAGTAGCCTCAAATTCTCCCGACACGGTTATTCAGGCAACGATCTGTTGGTCGTCGGACTGTTCGTCGAGCCTTTCGATACGCACGCGTTCGATGCGGCGGCGGGTGACTTCGAGTACGGTGATTCGCACGTTGCCGCGGACGACCGACTCGCCGACGTTGGGGATGTGACCGAGTTCCGAAAAGACAAAGCCGCCGATCGTGTCGAAGTCGCCGTCCTCGTCGAGTTTCAGGCCAAGCCGATCGTTGATCTCGTCGACGTGAACGCGGGCCATCGATTCGCTGGTGCGTTCGTCGATCATGCGGATGCCTTCGACGAGGTCTTCGTCGTGTTCGTCGACGATCTCGCCGACGATCTCTTCGAGGACGTCTTCGATCGTGACCACGCCAGAGACGCCGCCATACTCATCGAGCACGACGGCCATGTGGTTGCGCGTCTGCTGGAAGGCCTTGAGCAGGGCATCCAGAGGCTTGGTCTCGGGTACAAAGTACGGTTCGCGCATGATGTCGGCGATCGGCTGTTTCGTGAGGTCTTCGCCGGCCGCGACCCATGGTAACAGGTCTTTTGTGTAGAGAATGCCTACGATGTCGTCGCGGTTTTTGCCGTAGACGGGTATCCGCGAGTGGCCGACGTCGTTGATGAACTGCAGGGCCTCGTCGAGATTGAGCCCGACGTTCATACAGACCATGTCGGTCCGAGGCGTCATGATCTCGGAGACGTCAGCGTCGGAGAGTTCGATCACGCCTTCGATCATTTCACGGGCGTCTTCTTCGAGCAGCCCTTCGCGGTGGCCTTCGGTGACGATCGCGCGGATTTCTTCCTCGAAGTCATCTTCGTTGGCGGGCCGTTGTGGACGTCCGGCAAGACGGTGTACGACGGTGTTGACGAAATCGGCCCCCCAAACCAGGGGCGTGAGTGCCCAGAGGATGCAGCGCCAGAGCCCCCAGGTGTGGACGAGAAACCATTCGCCGTAGACACGCCGCAGGGCGTTGGGCAGCCAGTGAGCGGCGGCGACCAACAGCACAAACGCCAGCAGAATCACTCCCAGAACGGACGCCCACTGGCCGGTCGTCACCGGCGGAGTTCGCATCGAGAGGGTGCGGGCAATCGAGGCGGCGTAGGCCGAGGCCGCCACGATGAACAACAGGTCGGCGCCCAGAGCCGTGCGGTCGTGATGCAGAAGGATTTGCCCAAAGAGTCGGTCGCGTTGCCGCGGCCGGCATATTTCTTCGAGCCTGCGTCGCGAAAACTGCCGGAGTGATTGAGCAGCAATCGCGGCAAGGCACGCCACGCAAAGACTGGCCACTGCCAGACCAACCGCCGTGTTCACCTTCGTGTGTTCTCCTGATTGGGGCTTGTTGCCGTTTCGATGTTTCTTGCGATTGGGTGGTTAGCTGGCGTCGGGCGGCTGCGATTCTCGCTTTAGCGACCGGGGGGCACAAGCCCGAACATTGCCAAGTGGCGTTTTTCGGCGTCGCGCATCTGCCGGGCGGCCGTTTCGTCGAGGTCGTCGTAACCGACCAGGTGCAGGATGCCGTGGACGACATAGAGCAGCACTTCGTCGTCCGGGCTCCAGCCGGGAGCCACTTCGGCGTAGCTGGCGGCCTCGCGCGCCGCGGTGTCGGTGCTCACGACGATTTCACCTTCGAGGCGCGTGTCGGTGCGTTCCAGACCGAAGCTGAGGACGTCGGTCGCGCCGTCCACGTCGAGAAAACGTTCGTGCAGTTCGGCGATCGTGCCGTCGTCGACCAGCGCCACGCTCACGTAGCCGTCATCGACGCCCGCTTCGTGGACGACCTGCAGGATGGCCTGACGGATGCGCTCGCCGTCGACGTCGACCCGCTGTTGCTCGTCGGCAAGATCGACGGTGAGTCGGGCGGTGGCGGGAGGCTCGGCATCGTCATCCGGCGGTTCGCAGCGCGTTGCTGGCGCGTCGAGCGAATGGGTTGTAGAGTGGTTGGACATGGGGCGCACGGGCTCAGGCGGTCTGGGGCTCGGGGTACTTGACCCGCGCATGATAAATCGCCGTGAGCGACTTGATCACACTGTCCTGTATCGTACGCAATTCTCGCAGACTGAGGCCACATTCGTCGAATTGGCCGTCCAACAGGCGTTTCATGCCGATGCTCTCGACGAGACTCTCGATGCGGGCGGGCGTCGGCTCGACCAGGGTGCGGCTGGCGCCTTCGACGGCGTCGGCCAACATGAGCACGCCGGCTTCCTTGGTTTGCGGTTTGGGGCCCGGATAGCGGTAGGTGCTTTCTTCGACCTTGTCGCCGGCACCGGCCGACTGCGACTGCTGGCTGGCAAGCTGGTAAAAGTATTCGACGAGCGTCGTGCCGTGGTGTTGTTCGATCAGGTCGACGATCGGTCGGGGCAGATGATGCTGGCGGGCCAGGTCCGCCCCGTCCTTGATGTGGGCGATGATGATCAATGTGCTCATCGCCGGCATGAGCGATTCGTGCCGGTTGACGTTGCCAACCTGGTTTTCCACGAAATAGCCCGGCTTGAGAATCTTGCCGATGTCGTGGAAATAGGCACCGACGCGAACGAGCAGCCCATTAGCACCGATGCTTTGGGCGGCGGCTTCGGCGATCGAGGCGACGTTGATCGAGTGGTTGTACGTGCCCGGTGCGCGGCGAACGAGTTCCTGCAGCAGCGGGTGGGCGACGTCGCCCAATTCCAGCAGACTGATTTGCGTGAGCACGCTGAATACTTTTTCGATCACGGGCAGCAGCCCCGTGACGAGGAAACTCGCCGCCAGGGTCCAGGCGGCATTACGCGAGGCCGACGTCAAAAGCGCCGATGTGAACGGCTGTTCTTTGAGCACGGCGACGCCGAAAGTGGTCAGAGCGGCAAACACCGCCGCGACCAGTCCCACCTTAATGAGCTTGCTGCGGCTGCGGATGTCGCTGACAAAGAGGATCGCCGTGGCCAGCGTACCCATCACGATCACCCATTCGTCCAGACGCATACCGAGGGCGAACGACAAGACCAGCGTGATTGCAGCCGAGAGCAGCAGCGCGATTCCTTGTCGGTACGCGATGGCGGTCGTGACGCCGAAGAACACGAGTGGCAGCAGTTCGGCTTGCCAGGGGTCGAAATACGCCCAGCGGGCAGCGGCGACGGTCAACACCACGAACACGAGCAGGACGCTGAGCCGCTGCATCGAATCAATGACACGGTGGTCCCGCCGCCAGATGAAATATGCACAAAGCACAAATAGCCCGACGATGCCGCAGAACATCAACACCGAACGAGCCAACCACTGGTACGTCGGGATTGACGCTACAAACGCTCGCTGTTCCTTGACAAGCTGATCGAGTCGCTCAGCGGTCAGGGGGTGCCCGAACGGCGCCAGCAAGTCGCCGGCTGGAATCGTCTTGAATTGTTGTTCGACCCCCTCTTCGGCTTCGACCTGGGCGCGTCGCGTGGCGTCGGCGTCGATCGTCAACGTGTTGGGCAGCCGGGAGCGCAACCAGCGGGCTGCCGGCACGGCAATATCCGGTGTCACCAGCACGTCGGCCAATCGTTTTTCAAATCGACTGTCGTCGCCGATGATCACGTCGGTGACGTTGACCAGTTCGCGTTGGTCTGGAACGCCGACGCGATGCACGTAGATCACCTCCTGGTCACCTTCGTTCGGCTCCTGGGGCAGCTTGTCGAGCAGCCCGTGGTGCTCCAATGGTTCGAAGGCCTTGGCCAGCGCGGCATTGAAGCGCTCGATCGCCTCGGGGGTGGCGAGTGCGTCGCGAAACCGCTTGTACGCCGCCGCCGATTCGTCCGCGGTGAACGGGGTCTTCGGATCCTGCGGCATGAACTCGGCCCATTCCGCCTGGGCATCGGCGGGGACGGCCGCACTGGTCAACTCCACCACGCGGCGCTGCAGGGCGGCTCGCAGTTGTGTGAGCGGTTCGGGATCGTTCGTGTAAATGAACCGCACCTGGCGGCGAGCCTGCCGCCGCGCCTCGGCCGTCGCCTCGGGATCGCTTTCCTTGTACTCGATCCGCGACACGACGTCGCGGGGTGGAGCGTATTCGAGCCGGTATCCCAGCGGAGGACGCGAACCGCCGACAATCAGCCAGATCGCCACGGCCGCCACCCATGCCAAACCGATGCGCTTAAGCGCCTCGGTGTTCATCAGCGATCGCAGGAAACGCTGCCAATAGTTCGGCGGCATTTCGAGCGACGTCACGCGCGTGCCGGGTTTCTTTTTGGGGGCCGTGGGACTGGGCATCGGATCGCTCGGTGTCGGATGGGCTCGTCTGTCCGTACGTGGTTGAATTTGCCGACCGGGGGGCGTCCCCGAACCATCTAGCGTCGTTCGCGTTTTTTCTTGGGCTCTTGTTCATAAGCGCGGACAATCTGCTGCACCATCGGGTGTCGCACGATGTCTGCGCTGCTGAGCTTTGAGACGGCGAAGCCATTGAGGTGGCCCAACCGTTCGACGGCATCGGTGAGCCCGCTGGTCGTTCGCGACGGCAGGTCGGCCTGAGTGGTATCGCCAGAGACGACGATCTTGGAATTTCGGCCCATTCGCGTGAGGAACATTTTCATCTGAGGAATCGTGGTGTTTTGTGCCTCGTCGAGGATGATGAAGGCCTCGTTGAGCGTGCGGCCGCGCATGTACGCCAGCGGAATGATCTCGATGAGGTCCTGTTCCGTATAGCGTTTGAATTGATCGTAGTCGATCATCTCGTGGAGCGCGTCGAGCAGCGGCCTGAGATAGGGATGGATCTTGGCCTGGAGGTCGCCGGGCAGATAGCCGAGGCTTTCCCCGGCTTCGACCGCCGGTCGCACCAGCACGATTTTGCGGATCTGTTGATTGCGCAGTGCCGAGACGGCCATGGCGACGGCCAGGTACGTCTTTCCCGTACCGGCTGGGCCGACACCGAAGACAATGTCGTGCTTGCGGATCGCTTCGACGTAGCGTTCCTGGCCGGGGGTACGGGGGCGGACCGTCTTTCCCGCGGCCATGACGTCGATGGCTGGAACGTCGCCTGCGCCACTCTTTCCGCGGACCTGATCGATGGCGCGGGTGACCTCCTCCTCGGCAAGACTGCCCTGGCGGCGGACGATCGTGCAGAGGCGTTCGAGCACCTCGGTGGCGACGGTGACGGCCGCTGGATCCCCGTGCACGCGGATCACGCCGTCGCTGGCCGAGATCTCCACGCCCAGCGCCTGACGGATTTTTCGCAGGTGTTGATCCCGCGCTCCGAACAGAGGCAGCAGCACCTCAGAATGAGTGACCGGTATAGCTGATTCAACCATCAAAAGTCGGATCACCCTCTGCGGCAAAGTGGGCGGCCGCGTCGGCTGCCCCAAAAACCGCAGTATAGCCGAGAATCTCGTCGTCCAACCAGCGAAATCCCGTTGTGTGGATTTAACATGTTTTGCATAAATGGGTTGCGGCGAACGTGACTTCGCCGGCCCGGCCGCGGCAATGCCCCTTGGCAATATCCATAACTATAGCTCGGCGGTCTCGGCGTGGCCGGCCGGCTAGGAGTAGCGACGGAACGGCTTGTGGTTTGGCTGCCACGAGGCGTAGATGTCGCCGGCGTTGCGGATGTTCGCCGTTGCGAGCCGACAGGGGCACAAAACGAGGTCAAGGTCCCATTCCCAGCCGAAGTCCCCACCAGGCATAGCCCACCGGCGCCGCCACGAGCAGCGAATCGAGCAGGTCGAGCACGCCCCCAAAGCCGGGCAACCATTGGCTCGAGTCCTTGCGGCCGGCGTCTCGTTTGAGCAGCGACTCGGCCAGGTCACCAGCCACGCCGGCGGCGCCCACGGTGAGGCCAAACCCCAACCAGTCGAAGACGCCAAATCGAGGTACCGCCGCTACGCCGAACCAGGCCGGGAACCAATTCAGTGCCAACCACGCGCCGGCCACGGCGAAGACGAGCCCCCCGGCAAGCCCTTCCCAGGTTTTGCCGGGACTGACGACGGGGGCCATCTTATGTCGGCCGACGAGGCGGCCGACGGTGTAAGCGCCGATATCACCGAGTTTGACCGTGGCGATCACGCTAAGCAGCGGCACGACGTTCCATGCCGGCGCCACCAGACGCAGCGCTGCGAGCGTGGCCAGCAACAGGCCGGCATAACACAGCACGAACGCACCAGCAGAGGCCTGGTTGATCGACACGCCGGGGTGGGTGAAGCGGCGGACCTCGCTGATCAAAAGTGCCGCCGCTGCCAGCGCGAAAACCATCAGCGGGCCCGACAGCCCGGCGACGGCCGGCGCGGTGGTCCAGTGAGGCAGCCAGACCGCCAGCACGGTCGCGACGTTGCCGACGTAGATCACCGCGGCATTGGGACGTGGCAGCCGTTGCCCGACAAGGTCAAGAGTTTCCTGCGTGGCCAACAAGCTGGCGGTGAGCGCGAGCGGCATTAGCCAGATCCCGGGCGGTGTGGCCGTGTGGTCAAACCAGACGAGGACGGCCAGCCCAGCGACGAGCACCCCTCCGAGTATCAAGCGCCAACGTAACATGCGAATCAGTAGCAGGCCGGTGAAATTCGGTAATCGTCGTTCAAATGGCGGTCGAAGCGGCGCGACGGCTCAGCGATTCAGTCCGCCAAAGCGGCGATCGCGGGCGGCGAAATCTCGGATGGCCGCGTGCAAGTCGGCTTCGCGAAAGTCGGGCCAGCAGCGCTCGGTGACCCAGATCTCGGCGTAGCTGATCTGCCAGAGGAGAAAGTTGCTCACGCGCATCTCTCCGGCCGTGCGAATCACCAGGTCGGGATCAGGCATCTGGGCCGTGTAGAGCGCGTCGCTGACGGTCTGTTCGTCGATGTCGTCGGCGGTCAGTTTGCCGTCGGAGACGGCACGGGCGATGTGTCGCACGGCGTCGACCAGTTCACGACGAGCGCCGTAGTTGATTGCCAGGCAGAGTCTCATGCCGGTGTTCGATCGGCTCAACTCGATGGTCTTGTCGATCTGTGCAAGCACGCTGGCGGGGATGCCGTCGCGTCGACCCACGACCTCGACGCGGATGTTCTGATCCATGATCGTGCGGCGTTCTTCGATCATGTATTGTTCGAGCAGATGCATGAGGAAGTCGAGTTCCAGAGCAGGCCGCTTCCAGTTCTCGCTCGAAAGACAATAGAGCGTGAGCTGTTCGACACCGAGGCGAGCGCACTCCTCGGTCGTGCGTCGCACGCTGGCCACTCCGTGCCGATGTCCCTCGATGCGCGGCAGGTTCTGGCGCTGGGCCCAACGACCGTTGCCGTCCATGATCACGGCGATGTGCCGAGGCCGCCGTTCCACCGGAACGTCGAGTTCGTCGGTTTCGCTTTGCACGGTGGTGTCGACCATCGCGGCTGTCTCCTGGGCGGTCAACAACTGTTGCACGTCTGCCGATTCCTCGTTGCCGTAACGGTACCGCGTCAGCGTGGCACGTAGCTGGCCGCAGCGGCGTCGTCGGCAAAGAGCGTCTGCTCGCGGTCGGCGCCGACCGAGACAATCTCGACGGGGCGTCCTACGACCTCGCTGATCCGCGACAGATAGGCCCGGGCGTTCTCGGGGAGGTCCTCGTAGCGACGCACGTCGCTGATCTCGGCGTCCCAGCCCGGGAGCGTTTCGTACACGGGAGCGACTCGTTTCAGGTCGTCGACGTGGCTGGGAAAACAGTCGAGCCGTTTGCCGTCGAGTTTGTACTCGACGCAAATCTTCAAGTCGCCGACGGTGCTGAGAACGTCGAGCAGCGAAATCACGAGCACGTCGACGCCACTGAGTCGCGCCGCGTAGCGGGCCGCCACGGCGTCGAACCAGCCGCAGCGCCGTGGGCGACCAGTGACGGTGCCGTACTCGTTGCCGCGGTCGCGGATCGTCTGGCCCAATTCGTTATCGAGTTCCGTGGGGAAGGGGCCCCCACCCACCCGAGTTGAGTATGCCTTGAGCACGCCGATGACCTTGTCGAGGTACTTGCCCGGCACGCCGGAGCCCGCGGGGATGCCGACGCCGGAACTGTTGCTGCTCGTGACATACGGGAACGTGCCGTGGTCGATGTCCAACAGCGCGCCTTGTGCGCCCTCGAAGAGCACGTGTTGTCCCGACTCGACGGCGTCGAGCAGGTACTCGGTCGTGTCACAAACGTGTGGCTGCAATTGGGCGGCGTACTGGCTGTACTCGGCGAAAATCGCTTCGGCGTCCAGCGGCTTGAAGTCGACGTTGGTTGCCAGGGCCTTGAGCGTAAGGTTCTTGTGCTCGACGATTCGTGCGACCTGGTCGTGGAATTCGGGACGGTACATGTCACCGAGCCGAATGGCGTTGCTGCGCCCCACCTTATCGCGGTAGCAGGGGCCGATGCCGCGCATCGTCGTGCCGATTGATTTGTCCGAGGCGACCCGGGCGTCGAGCACGCGTTCTTCTTCCATGTGCCAGGGGAAGATCACGTGGGCGCGTCGGCTGATCATCAGATTCTTGCCGATTTCCACGCCAGCGCTGCGGAGCCGTCCCATCTCCTCGAGCAAGCTCGCCGGATTCAGCACGACGCCGCCGGTGACGACACACTGCACGCCCGGCCGGAGAATGCCGCTGGGCACGAGCGAGAGCTTATAGGTCTTGCCGCCCGTGACGACGGTGTGACCGGCGTTGGAGCCCCCCTGGTAGCGCACGACGACATCGTGGGCCTCGGTCAAAAGATCGACGATCTTGCCCTTGGCTTCGTCGCCCCACTGAAGTCCGATGACACAGGTGACCGTCATCGCCGTACGTCCTCACCGCGGCCGCAGCCGCATCCGTTGGAAATCGCTGTCATGCCCACGCAATTGCCGCACAGACCGAATGGTCAGAGGGCACCAAACCACCCACCGCTGTCGGTTTCGCAGCTGCCCGGCTGCCGTTCGGTGCGGAAGTCCAAACCCACTAGGCTATGTCAGGACGTGTGGGCTGGTCAAGTGGTGGTCGACGGCCGCGTTTGACGCTGATCGCGTATCGATCCGTCGCTGCTGACGACCGGTTCGGTCCTCTACGCTCCGGACATCGGATGCCTGAGTTGGTTGACGTTCGCGGTCGGTTTGGCGCCCGAAGGGACTTACGGCGCCGCCGAATTCGAGCGAGAACGGCGCGCTCCCATGCGGGCGTGGGTGATGCTCCAATAGATCGCCCCCAGCACCCCCGGCACGAAGCAGAGCGGCAACACCCAGCCGCCGGGTAGGCGTCCCGAAGTCGTCCAATTGATGGCATAGAAGGCGGTCATCCCCGCGAGTGCCAACGCTGAGCCCCAGCCGGGCCAGCGCCACAGCGCCAACATCCCGAGCAATGCAGCAAAAAGAGCCGCCGACAGGGCCATCTCGGCGCCGCCGAGGGCAAGCGGGTTGAATCGCTGGCCCACGGCAATCGCGGCGACCAGCCCTGCGACTCCCAGACCGATGAGCCGGGCCATCCAAAGGCAGGCTTTCATCGTGCACCTCCTCGCATCGTGTGTTTGCGCGATTGGACGCAGTGAATATCGCGACCTGCTTCTCTCCACAGACTAGGCGTACTAACCGGCCGCGTATAACAACTCGCCGTAGATCATGAGACGGCGTCGCCTATCCCTTCGGATATTGCCGGCAATATTCGTAGACCGCCATCACCGCCGCCGTGGCGACGTTGTAGCTAAAGGGCAGGCCCCAGACCGGGATTTCCACGACATCGTCGAGTTGCTCTAGCACGTCGGCCGCGATGCCGTGGCGTTCGTTGCCGAGGACTAGCGCCGTGCGACGGGCGAACGCGTATTCGTGTAGCGACGTCGAGCCGCTGGTCTGTTCGAGACCGACGAGCCGATAGCCGTCGTCCCTCAGTTTGTCGAGCACCGGCGGCAGCGTGCGATGCACCTCGAGTTCGACCGATTCGGCGCCATCGCGGGCGATGCGGCCGATCACTTTGGCCGTCCCGCAGCAGATCACACGGGGGACGGCGCAGCAGCCCGCCAGCCGGACGATGCGGGAGAGATTGACGTTGCTGCGCAGGGGCGGACAAACGATGAGCATTTCCCGCGGCCGTTCGAGCGGCGTGGGAGGCTGATGACGCTGATGGACGAACTCGCTCACTCGACCGTGGCCGGCTTGATCTTGCCGTCGATGATGGCATCGAGCGTGGCGGTGAGGTTGGCCATCGCGTCGCCTTGCCACCCCTGTTCGGCTGCGAAGGCATTGAGCTGTTCCATCGTGAAGTTCGCCTGGCTGTTCACGACGGTGCTGCGGTTCACCTTGGCGCTGGGCGACTGTTTGGCTGCGGTGTATTCGGTGAAGAAGATCGTGCTCGTCACGTTGCAGTCGTCGGCGGTGGCGGGATCGACATAGGGCGGCAGGTAACGCAGCACCGTGCGGTCGTTGCCCGTCGTGAACGAGTGCAATTGCACGTCATCGCCGTCGATGCGTGCGCGGACGAAGATCAATTCGTATTCGGTTTCAGTTGCCGGATCGGGATCGTCGGGGCTCGAACCGTCGACGGCGACTGTCGACTTGCTCACTGCCACCAGGGTGCGGAAGGCTTCGGCGCTGGGCTTGCTGCCGTCGGGGAAGAAAAGACCCAGGCTGCGCACGTCGCGAACCGAGTCTTCCATGAGCGGCTGGAATTCGTCGGTCTTGCCGGGGTTCTGGTACATGCCCACGGCCGCGAAGGGCTGGTAGTGGAGGTAGACGGCCCCGGTTTCGGCGTCGCGCTGCACGCGAACCTGGATACTGATGTAGTTCGACGCGATGCGGTCGAGGATCTCGCTCTTGCTGACGGCGGGCAGGCGGGCTTGGTCGCTCGGCTGCAACTGCATTCCGAAAGTGAGGACGCCGAGCCGCGAGTAGCGAAACGGCAGCTTCACCGACGTGACCTTTCCGTCTTTTTTCACGGGAACCGTGTAGACCGCCTCGCCCGCGAAGTCGGCAATCTGCATTGGGTCGCCGACGGCCACCTGGTGGCAGGCGTTTTTGCTCTGGGCATGCGCGGCTGCGATCGCCTCGGTCGTCAGCGGCACCTCGCGGATCACGCGGACGGGCCAGGTGTCGCCCCACGCGACGGCACTTCCCAGGCCCAACGTCGCGACGAGTGCTGCTTGCAATAGTCGACGAGGGAAACCGAAGCCATTCGGCGCGCGGCGTGGTGTTACGCTATATTTGCTGGCACGGCGGCCGCTGGGGAAGCGGTGTGTGGCGCTAGTCATCGTGCGTTCCTCCTAGTCGTTGAACGAAATGGCCGGCTTCGGCGTACGGTGAATCGGCGTCGGATGCGCTCCGACTGGTCCGACGCTGGATGGCGTGTCGCCGCATCGCGGTCTCCGCACGTGTGGCGGAAACCTCGATCATCGGCGGCATTGTCCCCGGTCAGGGCGCCCCTGTCCAGCGGCGCCGCTCGTGTGTTACGAACATGATCGCTGGATGGTTTAGCAAGAAAACGCCGGCGCGATGTGAAACGCGTCCGGCTCAATGCGAGGCACGATGATGAAGCGACAGCTAACAGCAGCTTGCTTGGTCCTGGGGATGGTGCCATTCGGGGCCGGCGTGGTCGACCGCGCCACCGCCGCCGAGGAAGAGGCGCTCGACATCGTGCTCGACGGTGACGGTGTCGTTGAGTCGAACGCCGGCGACGCGGGTGTCGACGGAGACGTGATCGTCGGTGAGGGGATCAGCGAGGACGGTTTGAACTTCGACGGCATCGTCGAGGAGGGGATCGGTGACGACACGCTTGGCGGCGTCGATGGCCAGTGGCGAGCGCGGCGCGTCGAAGCGCGAGAAGTCGCGGGACGTCCTGCCTTTATTCGTCAGTCGAGCCAGGCCTATGAAGACCCCGATCAACCCCATTCGCTCGAATTGAAATACTACTTTGACCTTGGCGAAGCGCCGCTCGAACTCAGGGGCAATTTCGATCGTCTGCCGCCACTTGATCCCGATGCCCCGGTGGTGCTGGAAGCGAACAGGGACTACGAAGGGCCCGCCGGACTGTTCCCGCGCACCATTAGCAATCGCTCGGCCGACTCGGCCGGTGAATGGATCGACTTTCGCAGCAAATTGCGGCCGCGACAGGTGCTGCTGCTCGACGTCGTCGGTACCCCGCCGAAGCGAAGTCTGCGCATGCTAAACGTGCGGGTGCGCGCCGACGGCGTGAACCACATGCTCGTGCGCGACCTCGACGCTCAGCGGATGATTGATGCCAACGAATTGGTGGAGGGGGTGCCGTTGAAGGCGGCCATTGACGTTTGGGACAAACCCAGTTTGATCGGCAATGGCTCGGCGTTTTTGGGGCGCGTCATCGCCGTGCTCAAAGAGATTGACGGTCGCTATGCCGTCGATTTCTACGGCGAAAACCTGCATCCGGACAGCGATTGTCGAGTGTGGCTCAGCGGCGTCGGCGATCCCATGGGGCGTCCCGTGGGCCTGCGTTTTGTCGAGTTGCCGGTGCGCAAGGACGAGGACCGCGTCGCCGACGTGCCCGTCTTAGGAGTGAATTTCGTTGCCGACGACGGCGCGACGCGCACGATCGCCTTTGACTTTCCCATGTGCGAGTCGCAAACAATGGCCGGCCTGCGGCAGGTTGCCAAGTTGCTCGAAGCGGTTGACGTCGACCTCGGGGCGGGTGAGCAAAGTCAGAACCTCGAGCAGATTATCGGCCCCGACCTGCTCGATGAATTCTCTCGGCGGCTGGTCAACGCGCGGTATCGCTGAGCGACGCTTGTGACGAATACACGATGTTTCTAGCGGAAAACGATCTGGAGCGCTCGCTGATGTCGGCGACGGCTGACCCCAGTCATCGACCGCAGTTTTATCGCGATCTGCTCATCGCCGACGTCTATTTCGTTCAAGCCGGAGAGGGATCGCTAGACATTCAGCACGGCGTCCTTCAAGAAGGAAGTGACATACAGATTCAATCGCTGAAGCGCGATGGGGAGGATTGGCTTCCCGTTTTTTCGTCTTTGGCGAGACTCCAGCAGTCGCTTCAAAAGGAGGCGATGTATCTGAGGTTAAACGCCAAAGACTTTTTCGAGATCACCCGAGGTGCGAATGTCGTTCTGAATCCTGGCCTCGATTACGGTAAGGAGTTCACCGCTGCCGAAATCGCCGGCATTCTTGATGGTTCAATATTCCGCGCCGGTCAGGGCTATGTCGTCGAAGAGGATACCCAAGTACTAGTTGGCCAGCCCACGACATATCCAACTGCGTTGGTCAATACGCTGTCCAGACTGTTCGCAAAGCAGCCCAGCGTGAAAGCCGCCTACTTGGCGCACTTCTTTAACCCAATCACCGATGGTTTCCCGCACACACTTATCGGCATTGTGGTCGAATCTGACTGGGATTCGATCGTGGGTGACGCCGGGGTGGTGGCGAGGGAAGTGATGGGCGAGCACGAAATCGTTGACTTTGTCCGTGTTTCACCGGACGGACGAGGTTTGTCCGAATACATGCTTCGTGAAAACAAACCCTTCTACAAGAGGTCCTTTTTGCGGAAGCTGTTTGGATAATTGCCGCCGCTAAAACGGCTGGACGAAAACTTGGCTTCCGTCTAAACGCGACGGCACTCGACGCGTTGGGCCCAGGCGGTCACGTCGGCCGCGCTCAGGCGACCGGGCAAGAGGACTCGGGCGTTGAGTGTGCCGGCGGCCAGTGCGTGTCGGCAGGCGTCGGGAACGTCGTGACCACCAGTGATGGCCCAGGCGAACGCAGCAGCCGCGCAGTCGCCGCTGCCGATTGCGTTGACGACCGAATCGAGTCGCGGCGGCACGAGTTCATAGGCCGCAGCGGCCGAGCAGAGCAAAGCTGGTCGGCTACCTCGTGTGATCAGCGTCCATTGGGCTCCACGTTCAATCAGTTCACGGCAGGCGGCGATCAAGGCGTCGTCGTCTTCGGCCAATACTTCCGCCGAGCATGAGAGCGTGTGGGCCAATTCGACAACGTTGGGTTTGATCAACAGCGGGCGATGTTCGAGGGCGGCGTGCAACTCGGGACCGCGGACGTCGAGCACCACCGGCGCAGTGGTCGTCGCCAACAGTCGGGCGTAGAAATCGCGGGGCGTGCCGGCGGGCATCGATCCGGTGAGTACCACCGCACGAGAGTCACGCGCCTCTTCGGCGAAGGCGTCGGCGAATCGATCCAACTCATCAGCGGTTACCGCTGCCGCGTTTTCCACAAGTTCCGTCGAACGTCCGGTGGCCCGATCGAGTATCGTCGTGCAGATTCGGGTGGGTGCCACCGTGCGGATCCAACGGCAGGAGATGTCGAGCGTGGCCAGTTCGTGTTCGATGTACGAATCGGCGCGTCGTCCCAGTAGCGACAAGGTTCGTGATGCCACCCCCAGGTGTTCCAGCGCGATGCCGACGTTCAACACTTTGCCCGAGGCGCACCAGCGAGTTTCTACGGCGCGGTTGACTTCGCCGGTGGAGAACGATTCCAGTACGACGATTTGCTGGAGAGCGGGAGTGAGGCCGGCGGCGAGGATCACAACAGAGACTCCAAGATCACGTGTAATTCTTCGTCGCCGAGCGTGCGGGGGTTGCCGTTCATGCTGTTGCCGCGCGACGAGGCGACGATCGCATCGAGTTGATGGCTGCGGACGCCGATGTCGCCGAGGCACCGGGGAATGCCGACGTCGTGGCAGAGTGATTCAATGGCCTCGATGGCGCGGGCCGCGTCCGTGGCTACGTCGCCGTCGCAACGTCCCGTGAGCGGTACCGCCAGTTTGGCGATCATCGATTCGCACACCGAGCGGTTGGTCCGCATGGCGGCGGGAAGCATGACGGCACAAGCCAGCCCGTGCGGCACAGCGCAGTGCACGCCGAGCGCCGCGGCGACGCCGTGCGCCATACCCAACCCGGAGTTGGCGAGCGTGACGCCCGAGGTGAACGCCGCCCGCGCCATTGTTTCTCGGGCTTGGCGCTGCTGGGCCGCTGACGCCTCATCCGATGCGCCAGAGGCGCAGGCGGTGCGCAGCGCCTGCGGCGTGTCGACCAGGGCGTCGATGGCCAGGGCCCGGGTCGTCGGCGTCGCGCGGGGCGTGAGGTAGCTCTCGATGAGTTGCGTGATCGCATCCATTCCGGCATGCGCCGTCACCGCGGCGCCCGCCGAGGCGGTCAGTTCGGGGTCGACCAACGCGACGCGGGGCACAAGGTCGTCGCAGCGCAAGCTTTTCTTAAACGGCGGATCGTCTGATGAGATCACCGCGTTCTTCGTCGCCTCGCTGCCGGTGCCGGCCGTTGTCGGCATGGCCATGACGGGAAGCGGTGGGCGGGAGAGCGTCCGAACGGTGCCGACGCCTTCGAGAAACTCGCGCACCGAACAGCCGTTGGCGTTGGTCGCCATCGCGGCGGCGGCTTTGCCGAGATCGATCGCTGCCCCCCCGCCAACGGCGAGCACAAAATCGCCGTCGCCCGTACCGACGTTCATTTCATGTAAGCGGTGAGCGACGCGGTCGACGTCCTCGACGCGCGGCTCACGGCTACTTTCGGCGAGCCGTACGATCTCAATCCCGGCACGGCCGAGCAAACCACATATCTCGTCGACGTGACCCAAACGAGAAAGTGTGCGCGAGCCGGTGACGAGCAGGGCGCGACGACCAAGTGGCCCGGCCAGTGCGCCGATGTCGCGCCGACGCCCCCAGCCGAAGGCGACCCTGCGGGGAAGCAGCAGGTCGAACGCGAGCGGCGCGCGTTCGTGCGATGTCGGCGTCGGACAGGGCATGGGGCCGGTTCTCAGGCGGTGCGGTGCATCCGCATCTGTTCTACGACCGCCTGGACATCGTCGGCAAGCGGGGCGATAAATTCCAGCCGCTCGCCGCTCGTTGGGTGGGTGATCGCAAGCCGATGGGCGTGGAGCGCTTGGCGGTCGAGCAGTGTGGCCGTGTCGCCGCCGCCGTCGACTTCGCCCTGTTGCAACCGGGCGCGACCGCCGTAGAGGCGGTCGCAGAGTATCGGCAGACCGATGCTGGAAAGATGGACGCGTATTTGATGCGTGCGCCCGGTTTTCGGCCGCACACTTAGCAGCGAGAAGCCGACAAACCGCTCCAACACTTCGTAGCGGGTTTCGGCCGGACGGCTGGTAGCGTGGTCGGCGCGGATCGCCATCTTTTCGCGTTGCTGTGGGTGGACTCCGATGGGACGCTCGATCACGTCTCGATCCCGGTCGGATGTTCCGCAGACGATGGCGAGGTACTCTTTTTCCACCGATCGGGCCGCGAACTGGGCGGACAGGGCTAGATGGGCCTCGTCCGTCTTAGCCACCACAATCACGCCGCTGGTGTCGCGATCCAGCCGGTGCACGATGCCGGGCCGCGTGGCACCGGCCACTTGGCTGAGTCGGTCGAAATGGTGTTGCAGTGCGGCCGCAAGGGTGCCACGGCCGTGTCCTTTCGAGGGGTGCACTACCATGCCGGGGGGCTTATTCACCACGGCAAGGGCGTCGTCCTCGTGGACCACCACCAGCGGGATGTCTTCCGGTGCGGGCCCCTCGCGCGGCAGGTCAGGCAACGTCAACGACACAACCTGTCCGGCCTGAAGACGGTACGAGGCCTTGGTCGTCTTGCCGTCGACCTGGACTGCACCGGCCTTGATGGCTTCGCCGAGCCGGGTGCGGCTGTACATCGGCAGCTGCGCTGCGAGAAAGGCGTCGACCCGACGCGCGTCGTCCTCCTCGGGCACGACGGCGACGTGCTGCTGGGGAGGATCCGGTTGACTCATGGTGCGAGCAATTGCGCGGGGGACGATGCGACCGGCGTACCATGCGGCTGCCCTTGCCGGGGCGCGGCGCAGGCCGACGACTGCAATCGACCGTCGAACGTCTTCGTCGACAGCGCCTTATTTGGCGGCGCGTTAATTGAGTGCCGGTCCATCGGATTCAGCGGATGAATCGCTGTCGGGCGACGTGTCGGACGTATCCGATGCGGGCTGCTCGGCACCGGTGTCGTTGGCGCCGTTGTCGTTGGCGTTTTCGCCTTTGACGCTTGTGTCGTCTGAATCTTCAGTGCCTGTGTCTTCGGCGTTCGCTTCGGACGGGGCGGCATCGGCCGACGCGTCCGCGGAGCCGGTAGAGAGGTCACTTTCGAGTTGTGCCGACTCGGTGGTTTCGCCACCGAGCGCCTGGTCGAAGCTGCCATTCTGTAGGTTGAGGTCGAGCTCGGTGCTGGGGTCGAACGGCGGGATCGCGTTGAGGTCGAACTCAGGACGGCTACCCGGCGTGCCCGGCCCGTCGCTGATAAACTCGGCCTTGGGCGTCTGCTTGGCGAACCAGTCGTAGAAGCTTTGGGTGCGTTTGAGCGCGATGTCATCGAGGCGGCTTTGCGCGGCTTGGGCCAGCGCCGCGTCGGGCCAACGCTCAACGATCGTCTCATAGTTTGTCTTGGCGTCGTCGAGTTTGCTCAAGGTCTCGTACGATCGCCCTAGGCCGAAGAAGGCGAGCTGCTGGACCAATTCGTCATCTGCGTTGCCGCGCACCGCGATATAGTTGTCGATCGCCTTTTTGACTTCGGTGTTGGCCTCGGCGCGGTCGCGAAAACTGGCGCGGATGCCAGCGGCGAGGTGGTAGTCGCCAAGCGTCAGTCGCGACCAGTTGCCGACCGGCCCTCCCTGGAATTCGTCTCCCAGCGTGTCGAGCGCAAACGTGTCGCCACTGTCGACGGCCTGGGCGTATTCGTCCCAGCCCTGGGATCGCTGGCGGGCCGAGGTCGATCGGGTGTATTGATAGACGAGCAGGATAGCCACCAGCGCGACAACGGCGGCCACGATGGCCCGGGCACGCGGTTGGACGGCCTCGTTGATCTTGGTGAGGCTGGTGGCCAACTCGTTGGCTTCGAGCTCGTGCCGGCGCTCCGACTTCATGGCGGTAATCAATCCTGACAGCGCGTGGAAGAAGGCAGTGAGGCGACGGCGCAGAAGCCGCCTCGCTGGCGGGGAGCCCCCTGACACAGCGGCTCATGAAAACCGGCATTCTAGGTGCCCCGACGCGAAAGGGTCAAGATCGTCCGCACCAACGTCGCGCACCGCAGACGGGGCCCATTGCCGGGGGGCGCCCGGCCCACTACGATCGCCGGTC
This sequence comes from Planctomycetales bacterium, assembly GCA_020426575.1. GTDB lineage: Bacteria > Planctomycetota > Planctomycetia > Pirellulales > JAEUIK01 > JAGQPT01. The sequence continues at coordinate 15,164 of JAGQPT010000429.1, read as the reverse complement.
CGCCGGCGACGGTGCCGTCGCGATCGTGGCACAATCGAGGGCACGTGCCGTTGGCGCTCGATCCGTCGGTGCCCATTCGCCCCGAGGCATTGGCGCAGCACAGTGGCGGTCACCGTTTTTCAGGGTAAGCGCAGGTACAGGATGGCCGACACGCTCAACCCGGCTCAGCGCGAGGCGGTTCACACCCTCTCGGGCCCTCTGCTGGTGCTAGCCGGCGCCGGAACCGGCAAGACGCGTGTTGTGACGTTCCGGATCGCCAATTTGATCCGTAACGGCGTGTCCCCGGCGCGCATCCTCGCCGTCACGTTCACCAACAAGGCCGCCGTCGAGATGCGTGAGCGGGCCACGGCCCTGTTGAATAGCGGCAAATCGGCCAGCCGCAAGGGGAAACCGTCGCGGGCCAGGCGGCGCGAGGGCGACGAGCCGCAAATCTCTACCTTCCACGCCCTTTGCGTGCGGATTCTGCGACGTCACATCGAGCGGCTTGGATACCCGGCCAAGTTCGCCATTTATGATCGCGGCGACCAGGAGAGCGTGGCGCGAGCCGTCTTGCGGGAAATCCGCGTCCCCAATGAACGCCTGCGGCCGGGCGACCTGCTGGCGATCATCAGCCAATGGAAAACTCGGGGCGTGCGACCGGAGGACGCCACCGGCCAGGCGGCGTCCGACAAGGAGCACCTGGCCGCCAGCGCGTTTCGTCGCTATCAGCGGGCCCTGAAGAACAATGGAGCCGTCGATTTCGACGACTTGTTGCTCTGCACGCAGGAATTGTTCGCCGAACACGCCGACGTGCGGGCCGAGGAAGCGGGCCGCTTCGACCATGTGTTGATCGACGAGTATCAGGACACGAACGCCAATCAATACGCCATCGTTCGCGCGCTAGCGGCCGGCCATCGCAACCTCTGCGTCGTGGGTGATGACGATCAGTCGATCTATGGCTGGCGGGGGGCCGAGGTCAGCCATATTCTCCGGTTCACCCGCGATTGGCCGGGAGCGAAAGTCGTGCGGCTCGAAGAGAATTATCGCTCTTGCGCGCCGATCCTCGAAATGGCCAACACGTTGATCGCTCATAACGGCAACCGGCACCCCAAACGTTTGCGGGCGTCGATTCAGGACGGCGAGCGTCCGCGCATCCTGCAGTACCCGGACGAGGTTGCCGAGGCACGACAAGTGGTCGCGGAGATCGAGCAGCAGTTGTATCAGCGGATTGCGCAGCCACGAGATTTCGCCATCTTGTTCCGCACGAATGAGCAACCTCGGGCCTTTGAAAGCGAATTGCGGGCGGCCAAGCTCCCCTACGTGCTGATCGGCGGGTTGTCGTTCTACGATCGGCGCGAGGTTCGCGACATGCTGGCGTTGATGCGGATGATCGACGAACCGCGCGACGAGGTCGCGCTGCGGCGGATCATCAACGTGCCGCCGCGTGGCATCGGTCAAACGAGTGTCGAGGGCCTGTTGGCCGCCGCAGTCCAACAGCGGTCGACGTTGTGGGACGTCATGCAACAGGATGACGTTATCGGGTCGCTACCTTCAGCCGCCCAGGCTGGCATCAAACAACTGCGTGATCTGCACGCGCACCACCGCACGATGCTCAACGTCGGCGAGTCGCTCGTCGACGTGGTCGGCGAAATGATCGAGTCCGTCGGATATCGAAACGATTTGGAGCGGACATACGCCAAGCCAAGTGAGGCGGCAGCGCGCTGGGCGGCCGTCGAGGAAGTTGTCAATGCGTTGGCTGCCTACGAACAGCGGGCGGCTGAACCGAGCATCGGCGGCTTTCTCAACAACATTGCCCTGGACGGCCGCGAGGACGACCAGAAGAAGGAATCGAGCCTGGCCCGCAACGCCGTGGTGCTGATGACCTTGCACAGTGCCAAGGGGCTCGAATTTCCGCAGGTATATCTGGTCGGAATGGAGGAGGGCCTGTTGCCGCACCGGCGTAGCGTCGGCGAAGACGACAACGTTGAGGAGGAGCGGCGGCTTTGCTACGTGGGTGTGACGCGCGCCAAAGAGCGGTTGACGCTCACGATGGCCCAGGCACGGCGCAAGTGGGGGAAGAGTCAGCCTTCGATCCCGAGTCGGTTTCTCTTCGAATTGACCGGCCGCGCCGACAATCCGCACAACTTCAAGCGTTCCGGGGGCGGGCGGCCAGATGCGGCCGCACGACCGCGGACCGCGAATCAGCGGAAGTCAACGTAATTTGAGCGGAATCGTCACGAAACACCACCCGAAGGTGGGGTGACGCGCCGTAAGGGTGCCTGATCTGCCACCAGTGCGGCACGGCGCCGAACGGTTCGTGTAGTGCGGCCCGGCGAGATTCGCTAGACTACCGAGATTATGGAGGCACGATTTTCTCCGTGGTCGATCGTCTTGGCCAACCGGTGGCGAAATCGGGGCCGAAATCGCGATTTACCGCGCAAGGAGGCGCTTCATGCCGAAACCCACGTTTCGCTTCCTCCACGCCAGCGACTTGCATCTAGGGCAGGTTGCCTCGGGGGTCGATCGGCCCGCCGACGCATTAGCCGACTTGTTGGTCGACTGTACGTACCGCGCCGCCGAGAGGCTTTTCGACATCGCCCTCCGCGAGGAAGTTGATTTCGTCGTCTTGACCGGCGATGTCATCGATCCAACGGTTGCTGGCATTCGCGGGGTGCTCTTCCTGCAACAACAGTTGGAACGTCTGGCCGAAAGCGGTATTTCGGTCTACTGGGGGACCACCGACGACGAGTCGTGGCCGGAACAAGTCGCGTTGCCGGACGCCGTCGTGCGATTGACGCCGGGAGAGAGCGGCCACTGCAGCGCCACGCCGGACAAGCTTCCGCAGGTCTGGCTGACCGCGGTTGACCGTAGCGGAGTCGTTTCTCAACGAGCCGTGTCGCGAAGCGGTGACGTGGATAAGACGTACACAGTCGCGTTGCGGTCGCGCCCGATCAATTCCCTGGAACGGATGGCGGCCGAAGACTCGGGGGTCGATTACTGGGCCTTCGGTGGTTCGCACCGACGGCGCACGCTGTTTGCCTCGAAACATACCGCAGCTCACGTGGCCGGCTCGCATCAGGGGCTCGATCCGTCGGAAACCGATGCCCACGGAGCGACGATCGTCAGTGTCGACCAGGAGCACCAGTCGCGGCTTTGGTTTGTGCCGACCGACGCGTTGCGATGGCGGAGCGAAACGATCGACGCGGCGGATGCGGATACGCTCGACGACGTGGAGCGAAAACTCACGGAACGGGCGCGACAACTGGCCGCTGACGTCACTGCAGTCGATCTGGCGGTGACCTGGCAATTAAACGTGCCACTGCCGCTCTATGGCGCGGCGAGCCGGCCCGACTGGTTGCGTGAACTTGCCGAGCGCCTCAATCAACGACTTGCGGTGACGTCGCCGGCGGCGTGGACCGTGGCCGCCGAGGTGGTTACGCCCGCCGAGTTGCCGCCGCATTGGCGTGAACGTGACGATTTGTGCGGCGAAATGCTCCGTGAAGCCGACACGCTGCGGAGCGACCGTTCGTTGCCGATCGGCATCGAGGCGGCGATCGATACGTCCGGCAACGTCACGTCCTCGGATGAGGTAGAGGGCGAGACGTCATCCGTCCGCGAATTGAGCGACGAACAATACCTGCGTGGTTTCTTGCGACTGGAAGATGCCCACGAACGCCGTCGGCTGCTCGATGAGGCGATCGTGCTGGGGACGAGTTGGCTCGAGGCCGAGGAGGCCCAATCGTGAAGCTGAAGAAGATCTCGATCGACCGGTTTGGGGTCTGGCGCGATCTCGAGATGCGAAGTCTGGACGACGGTCTCAACGTCGTGTACGGCCCGAATGAAGTCGGCAAGTCGACGCTGATGCAGTTCGTGCGGTCGATGCTCTACGGCGTGACCGGTGATCGGCGGCAGCGGTTCTTTACGGCGACGGGAGCCGACGCAGCCGGCGGCGCGCTGGAACTGACCGATCACGGCGCGGCACACCGCCTGCTGCGTGATTTTGCCTTTGCTCCCGGTGCACCGGGCCACGATCGGGTGACGATCGACTGGCCCGACGCACGGCGGACCACGGCGCTGGCAACGACCGACGAGGGCGCCGCGGCGTTGTCGCGTCTGCTGCGCGACATCGACGAACAGACCTACACGGCCGTGTACGCCATCGGCATTCGCGAATTGCAGCAGTTGGCCTGCCTGGACGACAGCGAATCGGCCAGGTTGCTCTACGAGCTTTCCACGGGCATCCAGGGCCGGCCGCTCCACGAAATTCGCCATGAACTCGAAGCCACGCGGCGGCAGATATACGCGATTGGCGATCAAAACTCGTCACTGGCCCGGCTGCTCGATCAGCGGCGACGGCTCAGCAGCGAACTCTCGGCGTCGGGGCAATCGTTGTCGCAGTACTATGACCTCTGTCAGCAGCGCGACAAATTGGACCAGGAGATCGAGGCCCTCGACAAGCGAGCCAGGTCGCTGCGTACCGAGTTGCGGTTGATCGAAACCTGTCTGAGCCTGCGGGAGATCTGGGAAGAGCGTCGCAAGGTGCGGCTGGAACTCAAGTCGCTCGGCGACGTTCCCGACATCTCCGACGAACAGATCGCACGCCTCGAACAGTCGCAACACCGTATCCGCCGGCTGCGGGCGCTCGTCGACCGCCGCGCTCACGAGATGGATGTCGCTAGACAACACGTGGAACAGCTCGGCGTCAGCCAGGCGTTTCTCGAAGCGGGTGGACAGATCGTTGCCCTCGATCAACAGCGTGCCTGGATCACGGAATTGAAGCAAGAAGTCGAGACGCTCGACCAGGAAATTGGCACGCTGCGGGATCGGGCCGTGGCGGCCGGAGCTGAAATTCCGGTCGAATTTGCCGAGAATTCGGACGATTCAGTCGATGTGCGGGGAGCTCTTGCCGACTTTGACAGCCGCGAGGTCTGGAAGGCACTGAAGCCGTTGGCGCGGCGTTGGCGCGAACGCCGAGAGCGGTTGACCGAGGCCCGTGAAGCAGCCGAGCAGATGCGCAGCGAAGCCGCCGGCGCCGACGAGCAGGTGACCGAGGCGGTGCTTGCCCGTGATGAAACCGACCTGAGCGAAGCCGTCGAACGGGCGGGCAACCGTGTTTCGCAATTGCGGCGTCGGGTGCAGGCTGATGAACGCCTCACCCAATTGGGACAGCGGCGCGACGAACTGGAACGCGAGACCGAAGACTCGCTTGAGCACCAGTTGTTGCCGATGTGGGCCCTAGTCGTGCTCGGCAGCCTGTTTGTCGGCGGCGCGGCAATGATTCTCGCCGGGACCCTGGGGAGTTTCACCGAGTTGCTTTCGTTTGGCTGGTCCCACGCCGGTTTGGGGGTGCTGGCCGTTGCCATCTCCGGCGGATCGATGCTCTGGATGCAGCGAGCGGCCCGTTTGCGGCTCGAAGACTGTCAGAAGCAGATCGACATCGTCACCCTGCAGATGCGACAGGCGGATGAACAGCGGGAACAACTCGACGCACAACTGCCTCGGGGGCGCGGTCCGCTGACAGTGCGGCTGCAAGAAGCCGAGCGCGAGTTGGCTGAACTGGAACAATTGGTTCCCGTCGACGCGCGCCGCAAGGCCATGATCGAAGAGGCGACCGCAGCCGAAAAGCACCTGGAAATGGCCCGTCAGCAGGTGCGTGAGATCCACGACGAGTGGGTTGCGGCGCTCGAACTGTACGGCTTGCCTTCGGATCTCACGCCTAAACGCCTCCGGGGGTTTTTAACGCAACGACAGCGTCAGGGAGACGCCTGGGGGGAATTGGCCCGGCTGTATGAACAACGCGACGCTCGCCGAAAACTATTGGCTGAGTTCACCCGGCGAGTGCACGAAGTGTGTGACGCGGTCGACATGGAGCGTTTTGACGAAGAACCGTTGCGTTGCCTCGATCGGCTTTCCGAGCGGCTCGAACGGCATCGAAACGCCGACGAGCAACGGCAGGAAGCGCTCGCCCGGATCGCGCGTTCGGCCAACGAACGTCGGCGAGCGAATCAGGCGGGCCGTCGGCTGCGGAGACGGGTTCGCTCGTTGCTGCACGACGTGGGCGCCGACGACGAGGAATCCTTCCGCACGCTCGTGCGTCGTTGCCAGCGGCGGCGGCAGCTCGATGAGCGGCTTTCCGACATCGACCGCACGCTTTCGGCAACGATTGGCGAAGGCGTCAGCGAGAAGGAGGTGCGGGCACGGCTGAAGTCGCAGGACAATGACGTGCTCGAAGCCGACTGGGAGCGCGTTGGTGAAAAGTCACAACGGGCCGACGAGCGGCTCAAGGAACTCTGGCAGACGCACGGCAAACTGGTCGAGCAGCTCGACGCACTGGGGCGCAGCAGCGCAACGGGGCGCCGGCAGCTCGAATTGCAAGTGGTTGAATACCAGCTGCGCCAGCAGGCACATCGTTGGAAGGTGATGACGGTCGTCGGCCACCTCTTCGACCGCGTGCGCCATCGTTATGAGCGCGAGCGGCAGCCAGTGACGCTGGCCCGAGCGAGTGAATACTTTGCGCAGCTCACGGACGGACGTTACCGACGGGTGTGGACCCCGTTGGACGACGACATCCTCCGCGCTGACGATGCCCAGGGTCGCACCTGGAACGTCGAAGCCCTCAGTCGGGGCACGCGCGAACAGTTGTTCCTCGCCCTGCGGTTGGCCTTGGTCGATTATTACGTCGATCGCGGCGTTGATCTGCCGGTCGTGCTCGACGACGTGTTAGTGAACTTCGACGACCGGCGTTCACGAGCGGCGGCCCGATTGCTGCGCGACTTCGCCGGTAATCATCGCCAGGTGATCCTGTTGACCTGTCATGATCACATCCGGGGGATTTTTGCCTCGTTGGGGGTGAACGTGTTCGACTTGCCGGCGTCGTCAGCCGCGGGCAGCATTGTCGAGCCGACCCGCGAGCAGGAGCGCCGAGTGGCGGCCGTGGCCAAACCAAAACGGCGCGTCGAGGTGAAACCGGAGCCGCCGAAGCCGGCACCTGTCGAACCGCCGGTGCCCGTTGAACCGGTCGAAGTGATCGAAACTCCAGTGGTCGAACCTACACCCGTCGTCGAGCCGGTCGTGCCCTCCGACGACGACTTTTATCGCGTCAACGAGCTCCCCGACGTACAGTCTCCGAAAGTGATGATCACTGATCCGGCCGACGAACTGGTCGTCGATGAGGAGCCGACACTGACGCCCGAACCGGAACCGGAACCGGAGCCTGTTGCCGACGTCGAGGTCGCCGAGGAGGAAGAGGCGGGCACGCGTCGTTTGCTGGTGCGTCGACGATTGCAGTGGGGCGGTGCCGAAGAGTTCGCCGGCGAATTCACGGAGCGGGTCGTGCGCTACGTGGGGACGGGCGAGGGGGTCGTCGTCGAGCAGATTTACCAGCCGACGACCGTCGTTGTGGAAACAGTCGTCGAAGAGCCTTCGACCAACGGTCGCCGTTCGCACCGCCGCAGCCCGGCGATCGATGAGGCAGGCGAAGGCAGCGACGCGGCAGACCTGGAACCCGACGAGGCCGAAGCCGCCTGACGGTACTTCGTGAAGACGTGTGCACGTCCTCTGGTTCAGCTCCGGCTCGTAACGTCGACCTGGGAGGGCAGGTAGATCGCGGCGAGCGTGGTGAGGCTCGCTATGCTTGCACGCAGGGTATGCGCGCAGGGGAAGTCAGGCAGCACGCAGGCTTTTTTCCCGCCGCATCTTGTCGACCAGCTTTTGATACCGCCCGCGGTGGTCCCAGGCGATCCAGCCGAGAAAGATATTGGCCCCGAGCGATATCAACAGGCCGAGTAGAAACATGCTCAAGACGCCCCACGGCTTCGATTCCTCCGAGGTGAGGTTCTTGGTTTCCTCCGGTGGCTCGCGGCCGCCGATTTCGGGAACGTCCATTTTGGGTAGCGATGGTGCGGCGCTGGCGACGTTGATACCGACCGGTGCATCGTCCGTGGCTTTGGTGGCGGTCGTCGGAGCGGAGGCGGTTTGTCGCGACATCGACGAAAAGGCCGGTCGCTGTGGGCCGGTGGGTGTCAAGGGCGACTGCTCCGCCAGCATCGGAGGTGCCGATCGAGGGATGTTCACTGATTCAAGCCCACTTGACGACGGGCCGGGTGACGGCAAACCGGTGCTGGTCATGCCGCCGGGCGCGACCATTGACGAAAGGCTCGGACCACTGGATGCCACCGGTTGTGCCCCCGGAGGTGGGGGGAGATCGAGCAGGCCTGTAACGTGCGGCGCCACCGTGTAGCTGGTGCGCATCGATGCCGCCTCACTCGGTGGCGGCGGGAGTGAAAGAACGTTCGCCGCCGTCACGGGGACGGACATCATCGACGGGGCAAACGCATTCGTCCGTTCTGGACCGGGCAGCATATAGCTCGGAGCGGCGACACTCGGCGGGGCCGTCGTGCGATATGGCCCTGGCGGCGTTCCCGGTGCTGCGGTGCCAAAATCTTGATACGACGTGGTGCTTAACCCGGATCGAGACGCCGGTTCGGCGCCACGCCAGCTCACGTCGGCGGCCTGCTGCACGACCGCGTATTCGTCGCTCGAGGCCTCGGCGAGCTTTAAACGATAGGCACCAGCTTCACGGGCCGAGGCGGGGATTTCGCCTACGATCTCAATACCAGAGCTCAGGCGCTCAAGGTTGTTGGCATCGACCGGTATGAGCAGTTGCAGCGTGTCGGTCGCGTGGTCTAGTTTTACCTGGCCGGGGACCGGGGCGACTGTGGGCCGCGATGACAGCTCAAGCCGATAGAGAGTGGCGTCACGGGCCGTGTCGGGGATTGGGCCTACGATGTCGCCGCCCGACTCGAGCGTGGAGACCAGTTGCGCGTCCAGCGTGATCACCAGCTCCCGCTGCTCGGCCGACGGTGCTGGGCTCAGCGCCTCGGCCGAAGGGGCGGTGAGCATGCTGGCAATCATCACGACCAGTGGTGTCATCGACGCAGTCCTTGCTGGATCGGAGTTTTGGTCCGCGTAATGTCGGTATGCACGTCGCCACCAGCCCGCCGGTGGTGCGGACAATAGGGCAGCGTGTCTGGGCAATGTATCGTGGTTCCGGACGTTGGGTAAAGAGACGTCTGCATCTGCCGACCAACCGCGGCGCCGAACGCCCGGACCAGCGGTGCCAGCGTGTGCTACTCAGCCGGTTGTGCCGCCGCCTTGCTGTCGCGGCTATTCTCGCCTGCGCCGGGCGAGCTATCGCTTTTTTGGCCCGCGGTGGTCAGATCTTTGGTCGACCAGGTTCGTTCGTTGCCGGAGACGTCGTGGAGGGCCGGCTCGCCGTCGCCGAGTTCGGTGATTTCAACCTGGAGCATGTTCAACAGGGCCTGCATGAAGGCGACGACCATCGGCCCCACCAGGATACCGATTGGTCCCAATGCTTTAGCCCCCCCGAGCACGCTCAACAGGGCTAGCAATGGGTGCAGATTCGATTGGCCGTGCAGCACCATCGGCTTGATGACGTTGTCGAGCATCGAGACGACGCTGACGCCATACACGGCCAGCAGCGCGGCGGCCCAGGGTCTGTCGATCAACAGCAGATAGATGCAGCAGGAGCCCCAGACCGAGGCCGCGCCGACGAACGGCACCATCGCAAACATCATCGTCAGCAGCGTGAGCAGAAACACGGCGCCGAGCCCAGCGACATAGTACCCTATGCCCGCCATCACGCCTTGTACCACCGCCGAGAGCAACGTGGCGACCACCACGGCGCGGCTGATGCGATTGAACTCGGTGAGCATCGCTTGTTCGTAGCGGTCGTCCAAAGGCGACAGGCGCATGACGGTTTCGACCATCGCCGGCCCGTCGGCAAGGAAGTAGTAAAGCGCCAGCACCGTGACGACGATTCCAATCACGAGGTCGGCCAGCGCACCGCCGACACGCGAAGCCCGCGAAACGACCATGCCGGGAGCCGCCAGGCGGTAGAGCAATTCCTGCAGGTCGCCGACGTCCATGTTGGTGCGCTCTTTGAGCCACTGCAGCGGGACTTCGCCGAGCAGGTCGTCACGCAGGCTGGCGACCTCGTCGAGCGCCTGCTCCGAGCGGTCGAGGAACTTTGTTTTTTCCGCATCGTCGACATCCTTGATTGAGAGCATCCCGCGGAGTTCATCGAGTTGAACGGTGAGCGATTCCACGCTGCTGGCGGCCGCAACAACATCGTTGATACAGTTGGGATTGTTCCAGGGTTCTCCAGATTCCTCGGCCTGCGTCGCTTGTCGGTTATACAAATCCACCCGGCGCGTGATGACGTCGAGATGACGATCAGCCCGTTCGAGATGGAACCGGGCAACCGAGAGCGGGTCGTCGGCGGGCTGATCGCCCGACGGTGGGGCGTCGTTGCTCTGCAAGGTGGCTTGGGCCTTTTCGATCTCGCCTGCCAACTGGTCGAGGGCGTCAATCACTTCTCTGGGTGGCGTGGCCAGCCCCAACCGGGTCCGCAACCGCCCGATGGTGTTGTCGACTTCTTCCCGGCCGATCTTTTTTGCCAGCGCGGCGCCGTCCATGCCGGCGCGAACGGTGAGCAACAACAAAGGGACGAGCACGATCGCCAGTATCGTCAACGTGGAAAGACCGGCGGCCAGCCGCGTGCGACCTTGGCACTTCTCTACGAGACGGACGTGTAGCGGCCGAAAAACCACGACCAGAATGGCCGCAAAGAACATCGGCAACAGGAACACCGCCATCACGCGGAAAAAAAAGAACGTGATCAACAAGACGAGAGCGACGAGGACGACAAAACTGGCGATGCGTTGCACGAAACAACTCCGCGGAAGGATATTCGGCGCCACGGCGCTGGAAGTCCGGGGCCGTGGCGCCGCGCATTCTAACAGATGTGCGGACGGTCCTGTGGGTGAATGCAGGGGGGATTGTGAATCGTCTTGTGTCGTTGGCAGCCGCGCGTGACAATCCCGTCTCGATTCGTGGCGCGATTCGGCGGCGGCCACTCCCACGAAGCAATGGTTCGCAGTTGCGGCTTGGATCTTGCCGCGGAATCGCTTTATTTCAGTCCAGTTCAGAGCGCTTTTGCCATTATGGCCGACAGCCTGCCCAGTGCCGCCACGAAAAGCCGCGCGCGTCGTTGGCTGACCGTCGTGGTGAAACTGGCCGTCTTTGCGGCGATCGTCTGGTTCGTGCGCGGGACGCTCAGCCGGGGCTTGGCCGAACTGCGGCAACACCCGGTCGAGATCGACTACGGTTGGCTGGTCGTATCTGGTGTGATCTACGTCGCCGGCGCGGCGCCGGCCGCCTGGTTCTGGTATCGCGTGCTGCTGACACTGGGGCAGCAGGTGACGATGTGGTCGGCACTGCGTGCCCACTTCATTGGCCACCTGGGCAAATACGTTCCCGGTAAGGCGATGGTCATCGTGCTGCGGAGCGGACTTCTGCGAGGACGACAGCTACGCGTGGCGGTCGCCGCGGCCGCCGTGTTTTACGAGACGCTAACGATGATGGGGGTCGGCGCCTTTCTGGCCGCCACGATGCTCGCGATCTTCGTCCGCGATCGCGGGCTTTCGCTGTTGTTGATCGCCGTGGGACTGATGATTGCGGCAACGCTGCCGACACTGCCGCCGCTGTTTCGCCGCCTGGCGCATCTGGCCGGTGTGGCCCGCGGCGACGAAGCGGCCGAACAGCGACTCGCCGTGCTCGGCTGGGACACAATGGCCCTGGGTTGGTTGGCCAACACGATCGGCTGGTTGTTGATGACCGCCAGCCTCGTGGCCGTTTTGGCCGCGCTGGGCGTCGACTCATTCGCCGCGGTGAACCATTGGCCGCGCTACCTGGCGACCGTGACACTCTCGGTCGTGGCGGGGTTCCTCTCATTGATACCCGGTGGGGCCGGTGTGCGCGAGATCGTGATCATGAAACTGCTGGCCGGCGAGATCGGTGACGGCCCGGCCATCGTCGCCGCCGTGTTGCTGCGGATCGTCTGGCTCGTGTCGGAGGTGGTCGTTTCGAGTATCCTATATGTATGCCGGCCGGCCGGTGGCGTCGACCAGCCCGGCACACCGACGGGCGGCGTACCCCGAACGTGATGGGGTGCGAGTATTTACCGTTCGCTGATGCTCCCCGGCGCTCCACGCTTCTCAATCGTCACATCAGTTGCATGAAACTCTCGGCGGTCATCCCGGTCTACAACGAGGTGGAAAGCCTGGTGCCGCTGCACGAAGAAATCGCGGCGGTGGCGGAGGCCCACGGCTACGACCTCGAGATCATCTTCGTCGATGACGGTTCGAATGACGGATCATGGGAGAAGATTCGGCGGCTTGCCGAGCGTGACTCCCGGGTGCGGGGCATTCGTTTTCGCCGGAACTTCGGCAAGGCGGCCGCACTCGTTGCCGGCTTCGACGCCGCCACCGGTGATCGAGTGATCACACTCGATGCGGACCTGCAAGACGATCCGGCCGAGTTCCCCAACTTTCTCGCGGCCATCGACTCGGGCGTCGACGTCGTGAGCGGCTGGAAAAAAGTTCGCCACGATCCCTGGCACAAGGTGTTGCCCTCGCGGGTCTTCAATTGGATGGTTGGATGGTTGACGGGCGTGAAGTTGCACGACCACAACTGCGGAATGAAATGCTATCGCAGCGAAGTCCTTGACGAGGTGCACATCTACGGTGAACTACACCGTTTTGTGCCAGTGTTGGCCGACGCCCGGGGTTTCAAGGTCGACGAGATCGTCATCCGCCACCGCGAGCGCAAGTACGGCCACTCGAAGTATGGTGTCCGCCGGCTCGTCAAAGGCTTTCTCGATCTGCTCACCGTGAAGTTCCTCACCGGCTACGGCCAGCGGCCCCAACACTTGTTGGGCACCATCGGCCTCATCTCATTCAGCTTGGGCAGCCTGGGACTGGTATACCTCGGCGTGTATTGGCTGGTCGCACAACTACGGCCTGAGTGGGGGCTGACGCCGTTGCACCAGCGGCCGGCGGTGATCTACTCGATGGGTGCGCTGCTGTTCGGCGGGCAGTTGATCTCGATCGGCTTTCTTGCCGAGATGATCACGGCCCAACAGAGCCGCGAAGTCGACGGCTTCTCGATCGCCGAACGCGTGGGTGACGATTCAAGCGGTGGCGTTCGGCGGAATGCAACGGACGACGACCAGCACGCCCATGACCAGAAGGAGCCGGTCTCGGTCGATGAACGCAACGTGTAACGTCGAAGCATTCACGATACCGGCCCCCGCGCGGCGGATGATTTACGTCCTGCTGGCGACCGTTGCCGCCGGCGGCATGATCGGCCGCATCATGGCGGTCAACTCGGTCGATCGCATCGCGCTGGAGAGTCGACTGCGCAGCGAGGGTCGCGACGAGTTGCGTCTGCAGCGTCCGTTTCTCAGCGCCAACGACCGCAGCCGCTGGTGCACGATCCGCGCCCTGGTCGAACACGGCACGTACGCGATCGACGAAGTGATCGCCGAGCCAAACTGGGACACGATCGACATGGTCAAACACCCCAACGGCCGGCTCTATTCGAGCAAGCCGCCGTTGCTGGCGACCTTGATGGCCGGCCAGTACTGGCTGATCAACCGTCTCAGCGGCGCGACGCTGGGGACACATCCGTACGCGGTAGGCCGGGCGATGCTCGTGACGCTGAACGTCGTGCCGCTGATGATCCTGGTCGGATGCGCGGCCTGGTTTGCCGAACGACTGGCGCGGACGGACTGGGCCCGAATCTTTGTCGTGGCGATGGCGGCGTTCGGCACGTTCTTGAGCACGTTCGCCGTGACGCTGAACAATCACATACCAGGCGCCGTGTGCGCGGCGATCGCGCTGGTGGCTGCTTACCGGATCTGGCGCGACGACGAGCGGCGACTTGTTTACTTCGCCGTCTGCGGTGTCTTTGCCGCGATGACGGCCGCGTGTGAACTGCCGGCGCTGTCGTTCACGGCCGCTCTGTCGGCAGCGCTGCTGTGGAAGGCGCCAAGAGAAACACTGCTGGGATTACTGCCCGGGATGGCGCTCGTGGCCGTGGCGTTCTTCGGCACGAACTATGCCGCGGTGGGAAGTCTGCGGCCGCCGTACATGCACCGGGGTGAAGGCGACAACTGGTACGACTACGAATACGAAGTGAACGGTCGCGTACGGCAAAGCTACTGGAAAGACCGGCAGGGCGTCGACCGCGGCGAGCCGTCACGGGCCAAGTACGCCCTGCACGTGCTGGTGGGCCACCACGGCATCTTCTCGCTGACGCCGGTTTGGCTGTTGGCGATTCCCGGCGTCTGGATGTTGGCACTGCGCCGCGACCGGCCTGAACCGGCCCTGGCGCTATTGATTGCGGCGGTCAGCGTGACCTGTACTGCGTTCTTTTTGGCGCGACCCCTGGAGGATCGCAACTACGGCGGCATGACGACCGGCTTTCGCTGGTTGTTCTGGCTGGCGCCGCTTTGGCTCGTTGCGATCATCCCGGCGCTCGACTGGGCCCAGGGATGCCGCTGGCGACGCGGCGCGTCCTATCTGCTCCTTGCCGTCTCGGTAGGATCGGCGGCCTACGCCGTCTGGAACCCCTGGACGCACCCCTGGATCTGGAATTTTCTCGAATACCTCGAACAGATCGGCTGGATCGCCTCGTAGCAGACTTCGTGGCCTCAGCGCCACGCGGCGTCGTGCTGAAGGCTGGGGGTTGTAAGCCCGGCTCGGCCAGGGTTCGTGTCCCGCGAACGAGACTCTTTGCTCGGGAGGGGTGGGACGAAGAATCTGGTACCAGGTGGTACGCCGGGGAAGACGTCTGCCGGGGAATACGAACACAACGAGCGTTGCCGCTCGGAGACATCTAGTACGGTCACGGCCGAACGAATCTGCCGCCCCAATGGGCGCAAGTGTAAGCCACTACGGCTTTCTCGCCCCAGGGCGACCTCAGGATTCGTCTACGTCGGCCGCTCTTGGTACACTAGAGCAATTGCGCTTTGTCGGTCGTTGAGGCGGGGACGTTGCGCCCAGATACGTCCCTGGATACCGCGGCGGGCGCGTGAGGTGAGTTAGCTGCGCTGTCGCGCTTGAGTGGGTACACCCGACCTGGAGCACTCCGGTTTCAGACCGATTGGACGAGATCATGGCAAAGACCACGAAGCAACAGACGTCAGCTCCGCCCGCTCAGAGTCCTCCCGGCCCAAGTTCGCTTGAGCCGGCAACCGCCGCTGATACGCCCACCCTAGACGGCCGCAAGAGCCCGGGCGACGGCACGCACTCCGACACGAG
>JAGQPT010000428.1 GCA_020426575.1 Planctomycetales bacterium | reverse complement strand
GAGCTGTGCTGTGGGCGGTTGCGGGAGCGGCGACTGTACAGAGAACAAAGGTTTTCACGCCCACGGCTATCGAACGGCGACGCGCGATGGTCGGTACGGTGACCGGCCGCCGGTGCGTGAGTACCCCCCCATCGCCCCGCCGACGCGGTTTCATCCCGTGCCGACCAGTAAGGTCTTGAAAGACCCGGCGTTCCCTGTGCCCACGCTTGCTGAGCCGATTCCCTCGCCGCCGACTTTAGGACGGCAGCGAGGGCAAGTGCGGGAACTGTCGCCGGCAGTTCCCGTCGATTCACCACCGCCGCCACCAAGGATGCAGGCAAGCCAGTACCGTTCGCACATGCCCGGGCGTGCGCCGCAGCGCGTCGAATTGGCACGCTATCAGTCCGCTGCTCCGGAGCGTCAGGCTCCGCGTCGGCCGGCGTCGTCGATCGTACGACAATACCCGCTTACACAGCGCTAGCGCCAGCTTGATGGCGGGGCCGCGTTGGCTGTCGGAGCCACTGCACAATCTCTGCTAGCACCCGTGCTTGGGTGCCCGGCACATCAAGGTTTGGAGTGCGCCGGCAATGCGCTATACTCCGCCGCCACGGTGCCCCCAAAACAGGCGTCGTGATTGCCGAAAGTCGCATGCCGTTGGGCAGCGGCCACCGAAACAGCGGAGGGAGGTCGATGCGTCGACGTGACAGCGAGGTGCCGCGCGCCCGCGATTTCGTGACAGCACATTCAAATAGAATTCGTACACCGCGGTGTGCCACGGTGCGGTGTCGGCTTGTTGCGCTAATGCTGTGTCTCGCCGTCGTGTTGGTCGGCATGAGGGCGGCGCGAGGGCAGGCGCTGCGCGACGTCGAGCCGGTAACTTCGTCGCGCGAACCGATCGCGGCCGATGACGCCGACCTGGCTGACGTCTGCTTTGTCGACGAGATGAACGGCTGGGCCGTGGGCGATCACGGAGCCGTTTGGCGAACAACCAATGCCGGACGCACCTGGCGGCTTCAGCCCACCCCGATTGACTGCCGACTCAACACGGTGTGGTTCGTAGATGGGCGGACTGGCTGGGCCGCTGGCGGTCGGCACGATCCGTTGACGGGCGAAAGCCACGCCGTCTTGCTACGCAGCGACGACGGTGGCTGGCATTGGTCGTACGATGCAAAACTGGACCTGCCGGCGATCCATGCGATGCGATTTCTCAGCGGCCGCCGTGGGATCGCCGTCGGCGAAAGCTCGCCGCTGCATCCGTCCGGGGTGTGGATGACGGCCGACGGAGGCCGCAACTGGACCCCGCAGTCGACGGCGGCGCCAGCTGGTTGGCGGGCGATGTCGTTGGCGGACATGTCGTCGGGTCTGCTCGTGGGTCCCGACGGAACGGTGGCGCGTTGGACCGGCGCCGGCCTGGAACAGATTGCCACGCCCGAGTTCGACGGTCGTCGCGTCACGGCCGCCGCCTTTGGCGAGAAACTCAGTTGGCTTGCCGGCGAAGGGGGCACGCTCGTCAGAGTTACGGACGAGGTGTCCGGGCCGAACGCTGCGCATGCGGCGCAACCAATTGACCTGCCGAGCGGTGCACGTGGGATCGACTTCAGTGCGGCGGCATCGGTGGGCAAACAAGTGTGGGTGGCGGGCCGGCCGGGGACGGTCATTTATCACTCGGTCGACGACGGCGCGACCTGGGAAGCACAACTGACCGGTCAGCCGCTGCCGATCAACGATCTTTGCTTTGTCGACGCGAATCACGGTTGGGCCGTCGGCGCGATGGGAACGATCCTGGCGACCGACAACGGCGGCCAGACTTGGCACCAGCAGCGCGGGGAAGGCCGGCGCGGGGCCTGGATGGCGCTGTTTAGCCGCCCCGAAGACGTGCCGCTCGAATGGGTCACCGAACTCGGTGCCGAAAAGGGATATCGCGGCGTCGTCGAAGTCGTCAATCGCCGCTACGGTTTGCCAACAGCGCCCGGAACCGACGGGTTGCTGGTGATGAGCGACCCGCGCGTCAACGACGATGTGGCCGATCTGCACGAGGCGACGGTGCTGGCCGGGGGCTGTTCTGCCGAACTGGCCTGGGGGTTTCCCCTTCCTGCCAGCGGGCTGCGGCTCGCTCCTGAAAGAATCGCGCCGGTGTGGTCGCAATTGAACGACGGCACGTCGTTGGCGGCCCTGGAGCGGTGGATGATCCGGACGATACGGATCTGGCGGCCTGACGTCATTCTCACACACGAGGCGACGCATCAGGCGTCGAGCCACTTGGAGCAGACCATCAGCGGCCTGGTCCTCACAGCGGTCGACAAGGCGGGGCGTTCCCAACCGCAGGGCGGCGGAAGCGACGACGACGATTTGCCCCCCTGGAAGGTGACGAAAGTGTTTGGTGTCGCCCCGGACGGTGAGGGATCCTGTAGCATGACCCCGTGGCGACTTTCGCCTACGCTGGGGATTTCACCGGCGAGTCTTGCCATGCGGGCTCAGGGTGTCTTGTCGCCCGAATTGGCAGTACCCCCGGATCGGCTCGCATTGAACCTACACGTGAACAACCTGTCGCACGGCGTGGGCGAGCGGGATGTCTTCGCGGGCATCCACCTCGTGGCCGGCGGACCCGCACGTCGCCCCGAAGCCCAGCTACACACGGATGACGTGCAGGGATTGCGTGTCGTGGCGCGGAAACACCGAAACATCACGGCGCTGCTTACGCGCTTTGCCACCGACGATGCGCGAACGTCCGGCGCGTTGGGTGAAGTCGGTCGCCTCACCGACGAACTCGATGACGAAGCTG
>JAGQPT010000427.1 GCA_020426575.1 Planctomycetales bacterium | reverse complement strand
GACGTTCGCCTCTGTGCCGACTGTATCTGTGCCGACCGCAACTGTGCCGACTGTATCTGTGCCGACGGTATCGACACCCGTCACGTCGACACCCTTTGCGTCGTTGCCGAACTGCCGGCAGAGTTCGCTGCCCAGTTGTCCCGCGGCACCGGTCACTAATACACGCATCTGCGGTGCATCCCTTCCCGCTGGTCCTCAGCGGCTGCCTGGTGAGATATCCCTGCCGGCCGCCGACTAGTCACCTTGGCCGGGCGAGGCGCCGCGTGCTTAGGTATCGCGACCGTCACGCGCGACGTGTTCGCGGAACCAGACGACATCTTCGCGCAGCTCTTCGATCGTCTGCTCGAAGGCGGTGAACTGGTTGCGGAAGCGACGGTAGGTCCATCCGCCCAGGCCGACCGCGACGACGACCAGCGCCAATCCTACCAGAATGGCCATCAGATGGGGGGAAGTCTCGAACCGTTCGGCAGCCCAAGCGACCGCGCCGACGGCGGCCAGCGAGAGCCCAACGACGACGGCCGTGTAGGCGAGCGCCCAGCGGAGCCCCAGCCCTCCCAGGGCCCGGCCCGCCTCGGCCGCTTCGAGCTGCGCCAGTTCGACGTGTGCCGCCGCCCATTCTCCCAGGTCACGCCGTAGCCGCACCGTCGCCGAACTTTGCCTGCCGGCGTCGTGCTCAGGCGCCGTCGTGTCGTCGCCAGGTAAACTCACGGCGTCACCTCCGCGGCGGCCGGACCGCTGGGAGCCGCGGTGGCCGCGGTATTCATGGCGGTGGTGCTGCGCCAGTCACGCAGCAACTGGGCGATCAGCCGCATCGAGGCGAAGCCGACAACGCTCCTCAACCAGCCGAAGCCGACCGGGGCCACGGCGCCGTAGGCCAGCCTGCCGGCCCGCGGCAGCAGGGCCACGACGAGCCCGACGCCGGCCGCCGCGCCGATGGCCGCCAGGGGGTGGCGGCTCACCTGCGTGCGCCAACTGAGCTGTTCACGGGCGGACCGGGAGAACTGGCGCGCGTCGGCGTCAAAGCGACGCCGCGACCGCGCCAGCCGCTGCCGCAGCTCGCGCTTCCGCTGCTCCTGGTGCACGTCCACCCGTCGTTTCATCGTCGTCACTCTGCGGTTCAAAACTGTTCACGTTCCGTAGGGCGGGTGCTCGCACCCACCGACAATCGCTGTGTATCGTCTCCGTGTCCTCAGCGCCACGGCGGTGCCCCCGACGTCAGCGCCGGAACAGTCGGCCGAGGAAAAAGCCGAACAGCGCGGCAAGCAACACACCCTGACCCGGGTGCCGGCTCACGTAGTTGCTGGCCGACTCGACCAGGTCGCCGACGTTCTTCTCGCGCAGCTGGCTGAGTTCGTCGGCGGCGCTGCGGCGGGCCTCGTCGTATTTCTCCCGCGCCTGGGCGAGCTTTTCCTGCGCCTGCCGCACGGCGTCTTCGGCAGCCCGGACCTTGGGCACTTCGTCGATCCGCCGTCCCAACGACTCGAACACGCCCGCTTCGTCGGCCGTCCGCTCGGGCGAAGTCGCGTTCTGCTCGGCCGGCTGCTTCGCGGCGTCTTGATGATCGTGCGCCTCGTGATCGTGCGCGTTGTTGCGTTTGTCGGACTTGTTCTTGTTCGAATCGTTTGCACTCACCACACCATCTCCCGCCGACACAGCGGCCACAAGAAAACCGAGTACCCAGCCCCGCCATTTCGGGCGCCGCCGTTTGGCGCCAGCGATGCCCCATAACAGGGTAGCTCATCGGCCGGTCGGGGGCACGAATCCGCTGGTGCGGGCAAGACGGAAAAATCCGGAAATGCGGATGCCGGCTGCCGCGAGGTTCACGGGGTGCCGCTAAGCGGCGACCGGGCGAACCACGAAGTGTACAATGCTAGACATGGCGAGTTGCGGCGCTGTGGCACCGGCGGTAATGGGGGAGTGTCGCAATATCGGCGGCCTCTGCCATTCGCGGCTACGTTCGCCTCTCCGCGACGTGGCGTACCGGCATGACAAGAACTTGCGGTCGTTCTACAATGTCAGCTAACTCGTCAAAACGTAGAGAAACGCCGCTCGGCATGCTTGGCTGATCAGCAAAAGGCGCCCAATGTCTGACTTCGAAACACCTGACGACAATCTGGGCGACGGGTTAGACGAAGCTGGAGAGAACCCAGTAGCGTCGGACGAATCGCTCATCGGGCGCGGCCATTCTAAACCCGGCCAATTCGACAATAGGTCACGTTCTGGGATCTTTAGTAAAGACTTGCGATAGCCCAGGACTTTCGGACAGTGGCGGGAGCCGGAATAATGGTTCCCGAAGGAGGTCCGAAGGATGGACGAACAAACGAAGCGGAAGCGTCCCACGTACAGCGGCGAGTTTAAGCGAGACG
>JAGQPT010000426.1 GCA_020426575.1 Planctomycetales bacterium | reverse complement strand
GCCGAGTTTCCTGCAATCGTGCTACGCGCGACGGTGAGCTTTCCATAGTCGGTGTATACGCCGCCACCGGCGCGTCCGGCCGTGTTGCTGGAGACCGTGCTCTCAACAATGCTCGCGGTTCCAAATACGTTGGCAACGCCGCCGCCACTACGCGTGGCCGAGTTTCCCGTCATCGTCGTGCGAACGACGTCGACTCCGCCGACGAAGTTGTAAACGCCGCCTCCGCTACGCCCCGACGAGTTGCCAATGACGGCGCTATCGCTCAGCGTCAGCTGGCCTTCGACGACGTAGACCCCGCCACCGTCGGTCGCCGCGGAATTGTTGGCGATCAAAGCATCGGCCACGGAGATGTCTTCGTGGGAATAGACGGCGCCGCCTGGTCCGTCGACGTCGCCACCGGTCAAACGCAAGGCGCGGATGTTGACCGATGCCGTGCTGCCGCTGTCGCCGTCGTCGATGACAAAGACACGGTAGCCATCATGTGTCCCCGGCACATTGTCCGGGCCGTTGCTCGCATCGACCGTCACGAGGCCGACACTGGCCGCATCGATCGTCAGGGAATCACTGACGCTCAGCGCGCCCAACACATCGGACAGGGCGATCGTGCCACCGGCCAACGCCACGTCGAAATCGATCACATCGGCCCCCAGCGTATTGTTCGCCGCTTCGATCGCTTCGCGCAGGGCGATTCCGTCGCCGCCGTCGTCGGCGATCAAATCAGCAATCGACGAGACGTCGCCGTTGACGACGTCTAAGTTGTTGCTCACCGTCACCGCCGCGAGCATGCGACGGTCTTCGAGGGGTTCAGTGCCCAGCCGGATCGTTGCCAGCCCGCAGACCGAGTGCCGTTTGTCCGACGCGCCGCGGCGTCCCGTGTGCCTATGAAACCAGATCACTCGCGCCATCAGTTCACTCCTCACGTCAGCGGAAAACGGTCCGGGTCCGTGTGGCAAAGGAAAATCGTGCGATATCCACCGAAAATCGCTTATATCCTAGCCACTGGCGGCCAACTGTTCCACAACTTCGGTCCGAGTGCCGGGCCGCGTTGCTGCTGAAACCGCCACCGGCACCACACCGAGGCCGACACCGTCGGTTCCGGCCCACTGCCCGCAGACACTTGTGCGGTGGGCGTTTAGAGGCCACGCCCGCTTCCTGGTGTCATCACGGAACACCCGGTCGATCAGTGCGTCCGCAGCCCCGCCGACGAGTCGCGCTCCGTCCGCCTTCTGCGACTCCGCTACGGCCACGTTGGACGACTACGGCAAAGGAGTCCCGCATCATGCTACGGCGATGGCAAGACTGATGGGCTCGGTTACCTCGCTTGGGGCAGCAACTTCGAGCAGTCGGTTTTCACGCCCACCGCAATGGCTGTGCCTGGGCCGAGCGCGTCATTGCCGTACGTCCTGGGCGCGTCCGCGGTGGCTGCTCGCTTGCGAAGGCAACGAACCACGTGCCCCCGCGCCAATCACATCAAGAACGATCGCCGGCACGGCAACCGGATCCGGGACGAGGCAGGTATTCTCCACCGGCATCACGCAACCTACGGACCTTCCGCTACGGACTGCGCCGCTTCCTACGCTTCATTGACGTCCGGGTATCGCCTTAACCTAACCGGCGACTGGGCCCCTCATGGCACAAGGACGATCTAGTGGGGAGCAGGCCAAATCCTCGTCCAATCGGTCGGAATCCGCAATGATTGCGGTTGTATTGTTTGCGGCGCCAGTGAATACTGGCCACACCAGCGCGCCCGGTCATTTCGCCACCGTGGAATGCATCCTGGCGCCAAGAAAATGACATTTCGCGGAGTCGGTGCGATGATTCGCCGGACAAGAAACGGTTGGGCTTGGTTGTGTTTGTTGCTACTGCTGCTGGTCGCACGCGGCCAAGCGGCCGATCGAAGTTGGATCGACACGAGCGCTGGCCTGAACAACTGGAACGACGCCGCCAACTGGAATCCAAGCGACGATTTTGCCAAGGTCGGCGACAACGCGTTCTTCGATCAAGACGCGGTGTACACGGCCATCGTCCAATCACCCTCCGCTGCCGACAACGTCACATTCAGCAACGGCGACGTGACGTTGGGCGGAGGCACGTTGAACATTGGTGGCGTCACCACCATTGACGACGCCTTTGCCGCGGGACTCGGCGACGGCGCGATGGTGACGGCAAGTGGGCTGACATGGGATACGGTCGGCAACGCCGTCGTCGGCGACACCGGTTTTGGCACGATTACGGTCGACGGCGGGGGCGACGTCCGCGCTTTCGACGTCATTGTGGGCGACGACGTTGGAGCGGTTGGCGAAATCAACGTCACCGGGGTCGGCAGCACGCTGACGACCGACGGACCGAACGCGGGAGACGGCTATCTCATTGGCAACGCCGGCACTGGGACGCTCAACGTCACCGGCGGCGGTTTGGCTCAGATCCTCAATGACACCAGCGGTGGGATCGCGGACGTTCAACTTGGGGTTACCGCCGACGGCGATGGTACGCTGAATATCATCGGTGCCACTTCGAGTGTCATCGCCGAAGACGTGCTCGTGGGCAATTTCGGGACCGGTCATCTGCTCATCTCCGATGGCGGCGTCCTGAATCAGAGCATATCCACGAGCCCAGACGCTTTCATCGCGCAACAACTCGGCTCAAGTGGCGACGCGACGGTCCACGGCGATGGCTCGCAATGGTTGATGGCACGGCTCGAGGTCGCGAATCTGGGAGACGCCACGCTCTCGATCGAAGCGGGCGCACTTGTCCGCAGCAACAGCAACGACATGTCCATCGCCGACGCCGGCGGCAACGGACGCGTCGCGGTTTTTGGTGCCGGGACGGGCAGTTCAACGCTCGATGTGACCAACGATCTGTACGTCGGTAACATCGGGTTGGGCGAATTGTTCGTTGGAAAAGACCTCAACGGCACGGCTGACGGCAACGGCACGCTTGACGTCGGCAGCGACCTGTTTATCGGCACGGCACCTGGCACCACAGAAGACAACAAAGTCATCGTCAGCGGAGAGAACGCCGTTGCGACGATTGGTGCCAGCCTCCAGGCTGGTCGTGACGGCCGCGGTACCTTCGAAGCCCGCGATGGTGCCACTATCTCGGTCGGTGGCGCCTTATCGTCCGGATCTTTGCCCGGGGGCGACGGAACGATTGTCCTAGACGGCCCCGATACGTCGCTCACCGCCAGCAGCCTATTCCTCGGAAACGCCAACTCCGGCGCAAATTCAACCGGCGAAATGACCATCAGCAATGGCGCCACGGCAACCTTCGGTAGCGCGAGCAACGGTGTACTCACTTTGGGCGACGACCCCGGTGCAACCGGTACCGTCACGGTCACCGGCGCCGGTTCGCGTTTGGAAACGACCGGCGGTACGGCCGAGTGGTGGATTGGTGGCTCGAGCAATGACACCGGAGGCACAGGCACACTCAATGTGCTCGACGGTGGAGCAGCGATCGGCACGGGCCGCGTCATTTTTGGCTACGCCGGCTCAGCGAGCGGAGCGCTCAACGTGGCCGGTCCCGGTTCTCTGCTGGATGCAAACGGCGACCGCGTGAGTATTGGCTTTAACGCCGTGGGCGAGGCAACGATCACGGATGGGGGCCTTATCGAGGCAAACACGTTTCGTGTTTCCGACGAGCCGGGCGCCACGGGCAGCAGCGCCACGATCAGCGGCGTTCATCTGGGCGGCGACGGACAGCCCGGTG
Source organism: Planctomycetales bacterium (assembly GCA_020426575.1). Classification (GTDB taxonomy): domain Bacteria; phylum Planctomycetota; class Planctomycetia; order Pirellulales; family JAEUIK01; genus JAGQPT01. The sequence continues at coordinate 1,446 of JAGQPT010000426.1, read as the reverse complement.
GCGGAGACGACACGCCGTCGCGCGTCGAGGTCAGTGGCATCGCGTCGGTTGGCGAAGCGGCCCGGGGATCGTTGACGATTTCCGCGGGCGGCCAGCTTGAAAGCAACATTGGCGTGACCACATACAACACCAACGTCGCGGTGATCGGCAGCACGTCAGCGACGGATAGTTCGTTCGCCACCGTCACGGGCAACGGGTCGAGCTGGGTGCATAACGGCTGGCTGCGCGTGGGTGCGTCAGGCGGGTCGCCTGGCGCCGAAGTCGAGCTGAGCGTCCTTGACGGAGGCTATGTTGAAGCAAGCTATGTCGAGATGGCGCAGCTCGATGGGTCGGCCAGCAAAGTCGTGGTCGACGGCGCGGATTCGCTGCTTCGTTTGATCGACGGCCGTCCGGCTGGTGGAACCAGCCCGGGAATCGGCGACATTCGTATGGTTCCCACCGGCAGCAACGGGCGGGCCGAGATCATCGTGACGGGCGGCGGGGCAATCGACCTCGATACCAATCTGGAAATTGGCCACGGCGACGCAACGGGCTCGGCGACTGTGAGCGTGAGCGGCCCCGGCTCGCGGATAGACGCGGCAATGGACCTCTCGGTGAGCTTTACCGGCACTTCTGCCACCCTGACGCTGGAAGACGGCGGTGCGATTCAGAACCTCAACAAGGCCTTCATCGGCCGCGGTACTGCGCTGGGCACGGCGACTGTCGGTGCTTCAGCGGGCAATGACGTCGGGCACGCCACTACCTCCTGGACGGTCGGTCCATCGGGTGGATCCCCTGCCCTGTACATTGGCGGCGATGATGCCGGCAACGGACTGGGTGGCACCACGAGCGCGGTCACTGGCGTCCTCAACGTCAATCCCACTGGCACGGTCACCGTGCATGGCATGGTCCGCGTTTGGGACCGCGGTGTCGTAAACCTCGATGGCGGCACGCTGGAACTCGAAGACATCAATCTGACGGACTCGAGTGTGCAGATCCCCAACAGCCCGACGTTCAATTTCGACACCGGCACGCTGCGATTTTTCGACGCGGCCGGGTACACCCTCGACGCCGCGCGGCTCGAAAGCATCTTGGGCAACAGCCCCACACTCGTTGCCGACCAACACCTCGCGGTGACGGGCACGGCCGTGCTCTCGGCGCCGCTGCGCCTCAATGGTGGTGAATTGAGCGTCGGCGCAATCAGCGCCGCCAGCCTGTCGCACGTCGACTTCGACGCGGGTGCCTTTACCTTGACCGGCAGTTCGCTGACGGTGGGGCCAGGCGGTCAGTTCGGTTCGACGATTGTCCTCGACGGCGATGAGACGATCAACGTGGTCGACCACGCTGCCACCGTCAAGGCTTTCGCGAGTCTGAACGTCATTGAAGGTGGTTACACGTCGGCCTCGACGACCAACGACGCCGGCGGCTTCATCCTCGTCTCCAACACCACGTCGGTGAACTTTGATT
>JAGQPT010000425.1 GCA_020426575.1 Planctomycetales bacterium | reverse complement strand
GTGTTCGGCTCGTGCAGACGATACACGGCGCTGGCCTCGGAGCCGTTGATCTCGGCCCACTCGTGGCCGAAGCCGTTGTGATGATATCCCTTGGCCAGGGTCGTGCCCTCCCAGACGCCGACGGCACCCGAGTCGAATTCGCCGATCATGCTCGACCAGTCGTCGACCTCCGACGGCGGGCACGACTGGCCGTCGACGGTTTGGGTGCGTTCGGCGAATCGGGCCACGGCGCCGGTGACGCGACGGATCGGACCCAGCAGGTCGGCGGCAAAGTCGATGCGGTGGATCGTCATGTCGTACAGATCGCCAGCCCCGGCGCGGTCCTTGTACTGTCGCCATCCCCAACTCGTCTCGGGCCAATCCAAAAACCGTTGCGAACGAAAGTGCCGCGGCGTGCCCAGCGTGCCCGCGTCGAGCAGGTGTTTGAGGTACCGCATCGACGGGGCAAAGCGATACGTGAACGCCGTCATGTGGACGACACCGGCATCGCGGGCCGCCTCGTACATGGTCCGCGCCTGGTCGGCCGTCGTGCCGAGCGGCTTTTCACAGAGGACGTGTTTGCCAGCCTGAGCGGCGGCAACGGCGATCTCGGCGTGGGTGAAGTTCGGCGTCGCGATCACGACCGCGTCGACGTCGTCGTCCCGGCACGCCGCCGCGATGTCGGTCGTCGTGCGGTCGACGCCCCAGTCGCGCGATCTTTGCGCGAGCAGCTCTTCGTTCGTATCGCACACGAGCGTCACTTCGGCGCGGGGGTCGAGCGCCACGCCAGGCACGTGGTGATAGTCACTCACGGCACCGGCACCAATGATGGCGACGCGTATGTTCATGTCGTTTCGAGTGCTCCCGCTTGACGATATGCGAATCGCACACGCCCGGTCGGGCAATGACCCGAGTCGCTGCGACCGCTACAATGCACGGCTTTGCTGGCCGCCAGCGTACGTGTTGCGGCCAACCGCCTCAAGTGCCCGGCAACGGAGTACCCCGTGTCGACAACGTCCCTCGGTCTGACCCAGCGTTCGCAACACGTATTCCCCGCCGGCTCGAACGGCGAGTTCAATTTGCCGCCCTCGCAGGCGATCGTCATCGAACGGGGGCGCGGCTGTGAACTCTGGGACACGGATGGCCGCCGCTACCTCGATTTTTCGATGGGCTGGGGTTCGGTGCTCGTGGGACACGCCCGACCGGAGGTCGTCGCGGCGGTCAATGCGGCGGTGCCAGGGGGCTCGAACTTCGCCTACGTCACGCGCCGCTCGCTGGAACTGGCCGAACGCATCGTGGCGGTCAGCCCGGCGGCCGAGTCGGTGCGGTTCTGCGCGTCGGGCACCGAGGCGACGATGTATTGCCAGCGGTTGGCGCGGGGGTATACCGGCCGGAACAAGATCCTCAAGTTCGAGGGGGCCTATCACGGCGCCAACGCGATTGGCACCGCCAACCTGTTCCCTGACACGCCGCCCAACTTTCCCCACCCGGAGGTCACGGGCACGGGCGAGTCGCAGGGCACGATCGGCGACGTGCTCATCGCGCCGTTCAATGAACTCGACGTCGCCGAGCGGCTGATCGCCGAACACGCCGACGACCTCGCCGCCGTGATCGTCGAACCGTTGCAGCGCTGCGTGCCGCCGGCCGAGGGATTCCTCGCCGGTCTGCGCAACGCGACGCGGCGGCACGACGTCTTGTTGGTCTTCGACGAGGTGGTAACGGGGTTCCGGCTGGCGTACGGCGGAGCGCAAGAATACTACGGCGTCGTGCCGGACCTGGTTGCGTATGGCAAGGCGCTCGGCGGTGGCTATCCGATCGGTGTATACGCTGGTCGAGAAGACGTGATGGCCGTGGTGCGCGAAGAGCGACTGGGGAGCAACGCCCCGTACGTCTGGTCGGCTTCGACGCTCGGCGGCAACCCGATCTCCTCGGCCGCGGCGCTGGCGGCGCTCGAAGTGCTGGGTGGCGACGGTGTGTACGAACGTTTGCACCGTCTGGGCGGGTATCTGCGCCAAGGAATGCGGCGCGTGCTGGCCGAAAGCGGCGAGGCGGCCCAGGTCATCGGCGACGGTCCGCTGGCGCAGGTCGTGTTCTCGACGGCGCCGATCCACAACTACCGCGGCACCCAGTTGGCCGACCGGCCCCGTCAGCGCGAGTTGATGCTGAGGCTGTTCGCCGCCGGCGTGTTTCTCAACCCGATGGGCACGAAGCTGTATCTTTCGCTGGCCCACGACGAGGCAGCGGTCGACGAGTTTTTGGGAATCTTCGCCGCAGCTCTTGATTAAACATTGTTTGGGCTATTCTCGCGCGGGCGGCGCCTCGGCCGTGCACCGCTCGTCTCGCCAGGTTGTTCGTCGGGTCAGGCGTCGGGAATTGTCGGTTCCACGAGATGGGCCAGTTGCAGCAACGATTCCTGCCAGCCTAGGTAACAAGCCTCGGTGGGAATGACGTCGGGGATGCCTTCCTGCACAACCTCGAGTTCGGTACCGCAGGACACCGGCCGCAACGTGACAGTGACGGACATCTCGCCGGGAAGATTCGGATCATCGAAGCTGTCGGTATAGCGAATCCGCTCGTTGGGAGTGAGTTCGATGTATTTGCCGGCGAACGAGTGGCTCGTGCCAGTACCGAAGTTCGTGAACGACATGCGGTAGCCGCCGCCGACACGCGCGTCCATTTCGTGAACTTTGCCGATGAATCCAAACGGTGGCAGCCAGCGTTCTTTTGCTCCGGGCTCCAAGAAGGCCCGATAAACTCGCTCGGCCGGGGCCCGGATCACGCGGTGCAGCCGAACGGTGTTGGACGGGTTGGCCATAGCGCAATACCTCCGAATTGGTGCAACGCGGCGTTGCAATGTGTCAATATGACAACGTGAATACGAGCGTCGTTCGAAGTCTGGTGCACGGCATCGATCAATCAACCGAACGAGCGCCGTCCCAATCGACAACAGCCGGGAAGGTGTGTCAAGGCACTGCACAAACGTCGCCGATCGTTCACGCATCGCAAGGTTCGCCGCTGCGAGCCCAATCGCGACGTCATTTGCCGACATTTTTTGGGTATGAACGCGGGACGCACCGGCGATTCACATCACCCCGCGCTAAGGGGCTTGAGCCCGCAGCGGGCCGAGGATCTCTTTGAGGTTGCGGGGATTCTGACCGAAGTCGGCGCGGCCGACGCGCGAGCGGGACTCGGCGGTAACGAGCACCCCCTGCCCGCCGTCGAGGTTCTGAATCCGCATGGTTACGTCGTCGCGATAGCGCATCAGCCGCGTCGTACGCACTAGCCGAACCTCAGTGACGTCGCCCGTCGCTTGCGCTTCCGCCAGCGTCCAGTTCGGCTGCGTGTCGACCCACTGGCGCACGGACGTGACGATGTCGTCAACGGTCCGCGGTAATCGCAGCGGCCGCAGCATCTCGTCACTGGCCTCGGCGTCGGTCGTGGCCCAATTCTTCGTCAAGTCGCGCCGCCAGTCGTCGAGGCCAAAGACGGCGAGCAGAAACACCGCCGCAACGATGGCGAACGGGATCACGAGCCACCACATGCGTCGACTCCATGGTTGTTTTACCGCGGACGCACTCGCCAACGCGCCTGAGTGCTGTGCCGCCGACGGTGCGGGGCCTCGTCCATGGTGGGCGTCCCGGTTGTCGGACATCGCGCTGCGTGCTCCAATATCGAATATGTCACTCTTTGCAGAAACTGAAAAATCGAACTTCGAGCAGGTGTTGCCCCTGGCGGCGCGGATGCGGCCGGCAACGCTCGGCGAATTCGTCGGCCAGCGGCACTTCCTCGGCGAGGGCAAGCTGCTGGAGCGGCTCGTGCGGGCCGACCGACTCAGCTCGGTCATCTTCTACGGTCCGCCCGGTACGGGCAAGACGACACTGGCCCGACTGCTCGCCGGCGAGAGCCGCAGCCGCTTTCGCCAACTCAATGCCGTGTCGAGCGGCGTGAAGGACGTGCGGGCCCTGTTGGACGAAGCCCGCGACCGCGTGGCGACGGCCGGTCAACGGACGCTGCTGTTCATCGACGAAATTCACCGCTTTAGCCGCTCGCAACAGGACGTGCTGCTGCCGGACGTGGAGAACGGCGTCGTGATCCTCGTCGGCGCCACGACGCAGAACCCGTTTTTCACGATCAATAGCGCGCTGGTGAGCCGCAGCCAGGTGTTTCAGTTCCAGCCGCTGTCCGACGAGGACGTCCGCGCGCTGGTCCAGCGGGCGGCCAACGACCGGGAGCGTGGGCTCGGCAAACACGAGGTCATGCTCGACGACGAGGCGGTCGAGTTTCTCGTCGAGGTCAGCGACGGCGATGCCCGCCGGGCGCTGGCGGCGCTCGAGGTCGGCGTGCTTTCGACGACAGCGCGGCCCGTACACTTCACACGCGCGCTGGCTGAGGAATCGGTGCAGCGCAAGGCGATCGAGTACGACGCGACGGGCGACGCCCACTACGACGCGGCCAGCGCGCTGATCAAGAGCGTGCGCGGCAGCGATCCGGATGCGGCACTGTACTGGTTGGCCCGGATGCTCGAAGCGGGCGAGGACGTGCGCTTCCTGGCCCGCCGCGTCGTGATCTCGGCGAGCGAAGACATCGGCAACGCCGACCCCCAGGCGTTGCCGATCGCGGTGGCCGCGATGCAGGCAACGGAGTTCGTCGGCCTGCCGGAGTGCCAGTTGGCGCTGGCCCAGGCGGTTACGTACCTGGCCTGTGCTCCGAAGTCGAACGCCGCCACAGTCGGCATCGGCGAAGCGCGGCAAGACGTTCGCGAAGGCCGACTGATTCCCGTGCCCGTGCACTTGCGCGATTCGCACTACGGCGGTGCCAAGCGCCTCGGACACGGCGAGGGGTATGAATACTCGCACAACGCACCCGGCGGCGTGGCGGCGGAGGACTACCTGGGAGTCGAACGGGAGTATTATCGACCGACCGACCGCGGCTTCGAGCGGCAACTCGGCGAGCGGCTGGCCGAGATACGTGCCGTGCTGCGGCAGACGCGCCAAAAGGACGCATAGCGGGCCGCGTGACATCCGCTAGCAGGGTTACCTCGTAGCACTGATGTGCTGTCAGCGGAAATCTCGTCAAGTTGAACTTGGTCGCAATCGGCGCGATAGCGTATGATCCCCGGCCGAACTGATGTCGGGCCGCGCCGTCAAAAGGTGAGTGCCACGATCGTGGCGATCACACCGG
>JAGQPT010000424.1 GCA_020426575.1 Planctomycetales bacterium | reverse complement strand
GACGCGGACGAGGCGAAGTCGGCCTCGGCACCGTCGGTCGGGGATGTGCCACTTCACGTCGGCCTCGACCAATCACCCCGTCCACTGGCACGTCATGCACAGCGCGGCTGAAGCGAACTCCCGTTCCGCGACGTCGTCGTCGACACTTTGGCGCGAGTCGGTGTCGCTGCGCAGTTGGGGCGAACGGTTGATCCACGTCGGGTTGTTCTGCTCGGCGGCGCTGAGCGTGCTGACGACGCTCGGCATCGTCGTGGTGTTGATCTCCGAGTCGCTGGGCTTTTTTGCGGAAGTTTCGCCGTGGGAGTTTCTCAGCGGAACGCGCTGGTCGCCGCTGATTCGCCCCCAGTCGTTCGGCGTGCTGCCGCTGGTGTGCGGTACCGTCTGGGTGGCCGCGGGCGCGGCGATCATCGCTCTGCCCCTGGGACTGGCCTCGGCCGTGTACTTGAGTGAATACGCCTCGGTCTGGTTTCGCGAAGTGATCAAGCCGACCCTGGAAATACTCGCCGGCGTGCCGTCGGTCGTGTTTGGATACCTTGCCGTTGTGTTCATCTCGCCGGCCGTGAAGGCCGTCATCCCCTCGGCCGGCGTCTTCAATGCCGTGAACGCGGCGGTGGTGGTCGGGATCATGGTACTGCCGATGGTGATTTCGCTGAGCGAAGACGTGCTGCGGTCGGTGCCGCGGTCGTTGCGCGAGGCGGCCTCGGCGCTGGGGGCCACGCAATTCGACGTCAGCGTGCGCGTCGTCGTGCCGGCGGGGCTTTCGGGCGTGATCGCCTCGTTCATCCTGGCGATTTCGCGGGCAATTGGCGAAACGATGGCCGTGACCATGGCCGCCGGCGCTACGCCCAACCTGACGCTCAATCCGTTTGAAAGCGTGCAAACGATGACGGCCTACATCGCCCAAGTGAGCATGGGGGACACGCCGGCCGGCACGATCGAATACCACACGATTTTCGCCGTCGGCCTGACGCTATTCGCCATCACGTTGGCGATGAACCTGTTGGCTCGCTGGATCAAGGCCCGCTACCAGGAGGTGTACGAATGACGGCTGCTTCGACGCAGAACAGTGCGCCGCGGCAACGGCGCTGGCGACGGCGCGTCGACCAATCGTTCGAGTGGTTCTGCATGGCCGCCACGCTCTCGAGCGTGGTGATCTTGATCGGAATGCTCTGGGCGATCATTCACGAAGGGGCGGGCTGGCTGAGCTGGAGTTTTCTCACGAACTACACATCGGTGCACCCCGAGAAAGCCGGTATCCTTTCAGCGCTGGTGGGCAGCCTGTGGCTGATCGGTCTGACGGCCGTGTTCTCCGTCGTCGTGGGGGTCGGGGCGGCCGTGTACCTGGAAGAATACGCCCGTGACATTTGGTTCAAACGACTGGTGCAATTGAACATTTCCAACCTGGCGGGCGTGCCGTCGATCGTGTACGGCATCCTGGGTCTGGTGCTATTCGTGCGTGGGTTGTCGTCGGTCACCGGCGGCCGGAGCGTGCTCAGCGGCGCGTTGACGCTCACACTGGTGGTGTTGCCGATTGTGATCATTGCCTCGCAAGAGGCACTCCGCGCGGTACCCAAGACGATCCGCCAGGCCTCCTATGCCTTGGCGGCCACGCGCTGGCAGACGGTCTGGCACCACGTGCTCCCGGCGGCGATGCCCGGCATGATGACCGGCGTGATCCTTTCACTCTCGCGGGCCTTCGGCGAGGCGGCGCCGCTGATCATCGTGGGCGCCTGGGCGCAGGTGCGCTTCGTGCCCAGCGGGATGCGCGACGAGTTCACCGTCCTGCCCATCCAGATATTCGAGTGGAGCAGCCGCCCCCAGGCCGAGTTCCGCGAATTGGCGGCAGCGGCGATCCTCGTGCTGCTGGTGATGCTGCTGTGCACCAACGGCCTGGCAGTATTTCTGCGATATCGGTACGGCCGCAAGGTGAAGTGGTGAGCCAGCAACAGGCATATCGAACCCATCAGCGACGTTCAACGACATGAGTGAGTTCATGGTGATCGAAACCAGCGATTCGACCACGGGAAGATCCAGCGTCGGGCATACGGCCGGCGACGATCAATCGGGTGACCCCGTCGCACGAGTTCCCGTCACACCAGACACCGACGACGGCGGCCGGAGCGAACGGCCGGAAGTGGCGAGCCCCTCATTGGCGGCGGTCGTGACGGCCCGGGCCGACAGCACGGCCCCGACAGACGACGACGTCAAGATCGACATCGAGGGGCTCAACGTCTACTACGGCGCGACCCTGGCGCTGTCGGACGTGCACCTGCAGGTGCCCAGCGGCCAGGTGACCGCCCTGATCGGTCCCTCGGGTTGCGGGAAGTCGACCCTGTTGCGATCGATCAATCGGATGAACGATCTGATCGAGGGAGCACGGGTGACGGGCGGGGTGCGGCTGGGGGGCGTCGACGTGTACGATCGCCGCACCGACGTGGTCCTGCTCCGCAAGCGCATCGGCATGGTGTTCCAGAAATCGAACCCCTTTCCCAAGTCGATCTTCGAGAACGTGGCGTTCGGACCACGGATCGCCGGGGTGCGGGGGCGCGAACAGCTCAGCCAAATAGTCGAGCGGAGCCTGACCCGAGCGGCGCTGTGGGACGAAGTGAAGGACCGGCTGCACCACTCGGCCCTGCAGCTTTCCGGCGGTCAGCAACAGCGACTTTGCATCGCGCGTGCCCTGGCGAATGATCCCGAAGTATTATTAATGGATGAGCCCGCCTCGGCACTCGACCCGGCGTCGACGGCACGGATCGAAGACCTGATCTTCGAGCTGCGCGGGCAATACACGATCGTGATCGTCACGCACAACATGCAGCAGGCGGCGCGAGTATCGGACCGGACGGCCTTCTTCTACCAGGGTTTGCTGGTCGAGTCGGGGCCGACCGTCGAGATGTTCACCTGCCCCAGCCAACAACGTACCGAAGACTATATCACCGGGCGGTTCGGCTGATGCCGGGCCCTCGCCGCCGTTCACGAGTAGCGCCATGACCAAACAATTGCATCGCGACATGGAAGCCGTCCAACGTGACGTGCTGGCGATGTCCGCCATGGTCGAAGAGATGATCAACAAGGCTTGTCGGGCGCTGCGTGAGAAGGACTGGGCGCTTGCCAACGAAGTGCTGGAGACCGACACCCGCGTCGACGAGCGGGAGGTCCGCGTCGAGGAAGAGTGCCTGAAGGTGTTGGCCCTGCACCAGCCCGTGGCGATCGACCTGCGTCGCACGGCCGCGGTGCTGAAGATCAACAACGATCTGGAGCGAATCGCGGACCTGGCGGTGAACATCGCCGAGCGGGCCCAGTACCTAGCCGACGAGGACGACTTTCCGGTGCCGCCGGCGTTGGGGGAAATGGCCCGGCTGGCGATCGCGATGGTGCGTGACGCGTTGGACTCGTTCGTGGAACACGACGCCCAGGCCGCCCGCCGCGTGATCGCCCGCGACGACGTGGTCGACAATTACAACCGCGCCGTGATCGAGGAGATGTACGAGCGGATGCGGTCGAATCCCGAACACATTGGGGCGGCGATGCATTGTTTTTCGGCTTCGCGGCACATCGAGCGGATTGCCGATCACGCCACCAACATCGCCGAGGACGTCGTGTACCTGGTCGAAGGCGAGATTTGCCGCCACCGACCGACTGGACAAGAACAAGAAGAAAAGGAGAGCGTGGTTCCGCGCGGAATTGATGAGTAAGACACGAATCCTGGTTGTCGAAGATGACGCGCCGCTGGCGGACGTCATCGCCTACAATCTCAAGGGCAGTGGATATGAAGTTGACGTAGCCGGCGACGGCCGCCAGGCCTTGCGACTCGCCGAGGAAAACACCCCCGACCTCGTCGTGCTCGACCTGATGCTGCCGATCGTGGACGGCCTCGACGTCTGCCGGCGACTGCGCGCCGGGACCGCCACGGCCGAGACGCTGATCGTCATGCTCACCGCCAAGAGTGAAGAGGCGGACCAGATCGTCGGTTTCACGCTCGGTGCGGACGACTACGTCACGAAGCCGTTCAGTGTGAAAGTCCTGCTGCAGCGCATCTCGGCCCTGCTGCGCCGCCGTCATACGCTCCGCGACCAAAACGACGTGGTCCGCCACCAGGGCGTCACGATCGACCGGCAGCGCCACCGGGCGTCGGTCGGCGAAGACAAGCTGCAGTTGACGCGCAGCGAATTCCGCTTGCTCGACGCCATGATCCGCCGCCCCGGACGCGTCTTTTCCCGCCAGGAGCTGATCAGCGCCGTCGATAACGACAGCCTGGTGATGGAACGCACGATCGACGTACATATCCGTTCGCTCCGCGTCAAGCTCGGCGACGCAGCCGAGCTGATCGAAACGGTACGCGGTGTCGGCTACCGGGTCCGCGAATCCGACGCGGCGTAGTCGCGCGGGCCGACCTCCCGGCTCACGAGTCGGTCTCTGGCCGCAGCCTGCCTGGCGGCCGTCGCCCGAGGCCCACAACCGTACGGCGGCAATTGGCGGCGGCGCGGCAATCCGGGCACGTCGCACTGCGGACGTGACGGCGTTCTCGCCTGGGGGTTTTCGCCCCTCTGATGGCGGCCGACTTGCCGGGGAATTCGCGGGCCTGGCGATGCTCGACTACAATGCCACTAGCGACACGGTGGGCGAGTCGATGCGTCCGAGCGATTGCGGCGATGTGGGGCGATGTTTGCCCGGATTGCGGTTGCCCAGCTTCCACCGGCCCAGATTGCGCCGGCCCGACCGGTGCCCAATGCGCGACCGCAATGACCGACCGGTGCGTGGGAGGACGGGGAGAATCGATCGCACGGTTGGAGCCAACCGATATAACAGACGCGCCGTTCCACGTCGTCGGCGCGGCACGCGGTAGCACGTACAGTAGGAAAGGTAGCCTGCGCCGATGCGCAATTCGGCCGCACTTTTTCAGGCGTTGTTCGATTCGACCTCCGACGCGATCGTCGTGTTGGACGAGCGCGGTTTCACGGACTGCAACGCGGCGGCGCTAAAGTTCTTTCAATGCAGCTCGCGCGAGGATTTGATTTCGAAGCATCCGAGCGAGTTGTCTCCCCCCCGCCAGCCGGACGGCACGAACTCACACCAGGCGGCGAATCGCCACATTGCCAAAGCGATGCGCGAGGGAACCGACCGTTTCGAGTGGCTGCACCGCCGCATGGACGGCAGCGAAGTGATGGCGGACGTGACGTTGGCCCGATTCGAGATCGACGGCCAGCGCTGTCTGCAGGCCGTCGTGCGCGACATCACTCGACAGAAGCAGATCGAACAGGCGCTGCGCGACGCGCAAGAAAAGCTCGAGCAGCGGGTCGCCGAGCGCACCGAGCAGCTCAGCCGCATCAATGACCAACTGAAGTCGGAAGTCTCGGAGCGGAAGCTCACCGAGCGGAACTTGGCGCTCGAAGAGTTTCTGCTGGAAACGTTGATGCGTCACGCGCCGGACCTGATCTATTTCAAGGACCTGGACAGCCGGTTCATTCGCATCAGTAAGTGCCAGGCGGATTACTACGGGCTCAGCGATCCGGCCGACGCGATCGGCAACGACGACGCCGACTTTTACGACAAGGAGCGGGCCCGCCGTTACCTGGCCGACGAGCGGAAGATCATAGAGACGGGGCACGCGATCATCAACAAGGAAGAACAGCAGGTCGATAAGGACGGCAACGTCCGCTGGCTGCTCACGAACAAGATGCCTTTGCGCAACGCGCTGGACGAGATCGTCGGCACCTTCGGCCTCTCGATCGACATCACCCGCCGCAAGCTCGCCGAGGAGCAATTGCAGTCGGCCAAGGAAGCGGCCGAGGCGGCTGACCGCGCCAAGAGCCAGTTCCTCGCCAACATGAGCCACGAAATCCGCACGCCGATGAACGCCGTCATCGGCATGACCGAACTGGTACTCGATACGAAGCTGGATGCCTCGCAGCGCGAGTATCTCACGATGGTCAAGGATTCGGCCGAGTCGCTGTTGTCGCTACTCAACGACATTCTCGACTTCTCGAAGATCGAGGCCGGGAAACTCGACCTGGAACGCGTGGCGTTCCGGCTCCGCGACAGCCTGGGCGACACGATGAAGACGGTCGCCTTCCGGGCCCACAGCAAGGGACTCGAACTCGCCTGCCGGATTGCGCCCGACCTGCCCGAGTCGGTCGTGGGCGACCCCACCCGGCTGCGCCAGGTGCTGATCAACCTGGTGGGCAACGCGATCAAATTCACCGAGACGGGCGAAGTCGTCGTGCAAGTCGACGCCGATCCCGATGCGACGGTCGGCGACGACGTTCCGCTACGGTTCACTGTGCGTGACACCGGCATCGGCATTGCCGATGAACAACTCGACGACGTGTTCGAGGCGTTCAAGCAGGCCGACAATTCGACGACACGCCGCTTTGGCGGCACGGGACTCGGCCTGGCAATCGCCACCCGATTGGTCGAGTTGATGGACGGGCGGATCTGGGCGGAAAGCGAACTGGGCCGCGGCAGCACGTTCACGTTCACGTGTCGGCTGGGACGGAGCGAAACCCCCGTCGCCGTGCCTGACCAACGCGGGGCAGCGGTCGAGGGAGCCACGATCCTGGTGGTCGACGACAACGCCACGAACCGCCGCATCCTCGAAGAGATGGCCGGCCGCTGGGGGATGAAGCCACTGGCAGCCGGCAGCGTCGAGGAAGCGCTCAAGCGGTTGCGGCAACTGGCCGACGCGGGGACGGCGTGTCCGATCATCGTCACCGACTGCAACATGCCGGTGCGCGACGGCTTCAACCTTGCCGAGGCGGTCCGTGGCGACCGACGGTTGGCCGAGACCGCCATCATTATGCTCACGTCCAGTGACCGGCCTGGCGACGTCGCCCGTTGCGAGCAATTCGGCATCGCCGCACACCTTTTCAAACCGGTCAAACAGTCGGAACTCTTCAACGCGATCGCCACTCTGCTGGGCGCCGAACGCAGGGGTGACGATGGTGGCGCCGAGGGGGACCACGCATCGGCCCGACCGGCCCGGTCGCTACACGTGCTGCTCGCCGAGGACGGACTCGTCAATCAACGGCTGGCCATTGGCCTGCTGGAAAAACAGGGACATCGGGTGACCGTTGCCGTCGACGGCAACGAAGTCGTCGAGGCGGTCGCGGGCAACGGCTTCGACCTTGTCTTGATGGACGTGCAAATGCCCGAGATGGATGGCCTCGAAGCGACGCGGGTGATCCGCAAGCGGGAATCCGTTTGCGGCGGGCACGTTCCCATCGTCGCCATGACGGCCCACGCGATGAAGGGGGACCGCGAACGCTGCATCGCGGCGGGCATGGACGGTTATATCGCCAAGCCAATCCGCGCCGGGGAACTCTACGAACAGATCGAAGCGGTGGTCGCCCGCTTCGAACCTTCGTCGCACGACGAGGCCGTTGCCCGCGGCGACAAGTGAGCCGTCGTAGCGCGATG
>JAGQPT010000423.1 GCA_020426575.1 Planctomycetales bacterium | reverse complement strand
TCGGTGTGGACGGGTTCGAGCCTGATCGAGGCCGTGCCGGTGGCTACCGTGGCGAGGCCGCGTATCAATCCGCTGGGTCCGCGTCAGGACTGTCCGCGTGGGCGCCGTCCGCGTGGGCGCCGCCGTCGTTGGTGCCGTCCGGTGGTGGAGACTGGCGGTGTCGGCCCAGTTTACCCAATAGCCGGCCGAACATGCGGGTAAGTTGGGCGCGGTCTTGATCGTCGAAGGCCCACCACCAGCAGCCGGCCGCCCAGACGATGAGCGGCACGGCGATGCAGACGGCCAGACGCGGGAGCGTTTCGGGCTCGACCGCCCGACGGGTGAGCAGCGCGGTGGCGGTCATCGCCAGCAAGAGCACGTACGGCGCGACGTATGAAACGCGCAGGTAGTGGCCCACGCCAATTTCGGTCTGGCGGGCCACGTAGACGATGATCAGGGCCCGGCTGATGGCGGCCGTGACCGCTGCCGGCAGTAATGTGCCCGTGATGCTCATCGTGCCCCAACCGTTTTGCCACATCCAGCGGACCATCAACACGGCGGCGACGGTGTTGATCGCAGCCACGACGAGTTCGAGAACGACGATCGGTCGGGCGCGATCCATCCCCAGCATCACGTTCCAGTGGGTCATCTTACCACTGTAGCGGAAGACATCGGTGATGGACATGATGACCAGTGCGGCGGCCGTCGCACTCGCGCCGGCAAACTTCGCGCCCAGCCAGAAGTGAATGATCCGGTCGGCCAGGCAGCCGAAGATCACGCAGTTGGGGATGCCCAGCAACAGCGTCACGCGCGTGCCGCGCAGCAGAAGTGCGCAGAGGTGAGCGCGGTTGTCTGTTTCGTGGTATCCGGTGGCCAGTGTGAAAATCTGCGCGCTGACGGCGTTGACGAAGGGACGCACGGCGTAGGCGAGTGCCGAAGCAGGCACGTAGGCCGCCGTGGCGATCTGGCCCGCCCCTTCGCCAAGCACCCGGGCGATCACTAGCGGGTCGACACGCTGGTTGAGGTTGGCCACGAGTTGGTAGACGCTGAGCCAGCCACCGAGTCGGAACAGATCGCCGAGTGCGTCGCGGCGCACAAGCGCCGGGCGCGCCGAGAGCGCGGGCCAGAGCCGGTGGGCGGCGTACACGTTGGCCAGCGTGCGAGCAAGTTGCCCGGAAATGCGGGCGGCGGCCCAACCGTAGAGTCCCAGGTCGCAACCAACGACGAGCACGAGCACGGCGACGCCGCGGACGATCACTTCGGCGGACTTGATCGCGCTGTTGACGTCGAAGCGTCGCGCGCCGACGATAACGGCTTCGTAGGTGGGATAGATGAACGAGAGGATCGCGCTGATGCTGCCGTAGGTGCGCAGCAGCATGATCGCTTCCTGGCGCGGCACGAGCCGAAATACTTCGGCGATCCAGGGCGCCAACACGATGAAGCCGAGGGCAAAGACGGCGCCAATGGCGGTGTAGCAGGCCAGGCCGCTGCTGAGCACCTGATTGACGCGGGCCGGCTCGGCCAGGGCGATGAACTTTGCCAGGTGTCGGGTGACGGCCTGGCGGAGGCCGAGGTCGAGCATCAACGAGAGCCCAATCGTGCCGACGAGGACACCGGTGAGGCCGAATTCGGATGTGTCGAGCGACTCAACGAGCAGCCGCACGATCACCAGCGAGGCGAGCCCGGAGACGATCGAGCCGGTCCAGATGGCGATGGTGTTCCAGGCGATGAGCGTCGAGGTGCGCATGGGACGGGGGCAGCGGGGGCAAAGCAACGGTTGACCGCGACGGCGCGGAGGTACCAGGCGGCGTCGCCCGGCAGGGAGATAGGCGCAACCCGCGAGGCGGCATCAGCTTATAACGCGCGTTTTCGCGCGCGGTCAATGCAAACGCCGCGCTGCGCTGGCGGGTTGCCACGTTTTCAGGCCGGCGGCAAGTGATTATAGTGGGGCGACGTGTGAGCGGCCGCTGACCCGTGAGGCGAATCTCGGTCCACCCTCGCACATTGCGCGGCCGGCTCGTGGCCCGCCGCCCTTCTGTGGCCGCTGTGTCGCTGGCCGCTATGGACCGGAGGTGCCACTCCATTGGGTTGTCATCGGCGGGAAGCCATTCCAAGAAACGCGTTCAAAAACGGTGTCACACACGACGATGGGTAAGTGTCTGCAACTGGGGATTCCGGCCGGCAGCCTGCAGGAGGCGACGGCGGAGCTTTTTCGCCGCGCCGGCTACAAGATCACGTTCAGCTCGCGAAGCTACTATCCGTCGATCGACGACGACGAGATCGAGTGTCTGTTGATTCGGGCCCAGGAGATGGCCCGCTACGTGGCCGACGGCGTCCTCGACGCGGGACTGACCGGGTACGACTGGATTGTCGAGACCGGCGCTGACGTGCACGAGGTCACCGAGTTGGTGTTCTCGAAGGTGAGCCGGCGACCCGTCCGCTGGGTGTTGTGCGTGCCCGAGGACTCGCCGGTGCAGACGGTCGCGGACCTGGAGAACGGCCGGATCGCGACCGAGGCGGTCGGCCTGACCCAGCAGTACCTGAAGAAACACGGCGTGAAGGCAAAGGTCGAATTCAGTTGGGGAGCGACCGAGGTGAAGCCGCCGCGGCTGGCGGACGCCATCGTCGAAGTGACCGAAACCGGCTCGTCGCTGCGGGCCAACAACCTGCGGATCGTCGACGAGATTCTCTCGAGCACGCCGCGGCTGATCGCCAACCACGCTTCCTACGCCGACACCTGGAAGCGGCAGAAGATCGACGACATTGTGCTGATGCTGCACGGAGCGATGGCCGCCGAGGGCAAGGTGGGCCTGATGATGAACGTGCCCCGCTCGTCGCTGCAAAAAGTGCTGGCGCTGTTGCCGGCCCTGCAACAGCCGACCGTGTCGAGCCTCTCCGACGACGAGTGGTGCGACGTGAACACGATCGTTGACGAAGCGGTCGTGCGGCATATCATTCCTAAACTGAAGTCCGCCGGCGCCCGCGGGATCGTGGAATACCCGCTGTCGAAGTTGATCGACTGATTCGATTCGACTGATTTGCTCCGTCAGTCGCGCCCGGTGGACACCTGGCGGACGCTGGGCGTTCGCCGTGGGACACACCGCCGACAGGAGCCGTCATGCCCAACCGACTTGCCGGGGTCACGAGCCCCTATCTCTTGCAACACGCCGACAATCCGGTCGACTGGCAGCCGTGGGACGAACAAGCGCTGCGGCAGGCGCGAGAGCAGAATCGGCCGATCTTTCTTTCGATCGGCTATTCGGCGTGTCATTGGTGCCACGTCATGGCGCACGAGAGTTTCGAAGACGAGGAAATCGCGGCGTCACTGAACGAACATTTTGTCTCGATCAAGGTCGACCGCGAGGAGCGCCCGGATCTGGATCGGGTGTACATGAACTCGGTGCAGTTGATGACCGGCCGCGGCGGCTGGCCGATGTCGGTGTTTCTGACGCCGGATCTGAAGCCGATCTACGGTGGCACGTACTGGCCGCCGCGACCACGGATGGGGATGCCTGGTTTCAACCAGGTGATTGCGGCGGTGGCCGACGCCTGGGAAAACCGCCGCGAACAGTTGCTCGCGCAGGCGGACAAGCTCACCGAACGGATCGAAGAGATCGAAACGCATGAAGGCCCGCGAGTGGCGCTTGACGAACAGCAACTATTCGAGAGCGTGGCGCAGATGGCCGGCACGTTCGACCCCACGAACGGCGGTTTTGGCGGCGCGCCGAAGTTTCCGCACCCGATGGACCTGCGATTGATGCTGCGGACCTGGTCGCGGCGGCGTCAGGCGGACGTGGCAGGAGCGGCGCTCGCTGGCGCGGACGCCGACGACGACACGATGGCGATGGTGCGGCTGTCGCTGGACAAGATGGCTGCCGGGGGTATTTACGATCACCTGGGTGGCGGCTTCCACCGCTACTCAGTCGACGAACGCTGGCTGGTGCCGCATTTCGAGAAGATGCTTTACGACAACGCGCAGTTGGCGCGGTGTTACCTCGAAGCGTACCAGGCGACCGGCAATGAAGATTGGGCCCGCGTGGTCCGCGAGACGCTCGACTACGTGCTCCGCGAGATGACGGCGCCCGAGGGAGGTTTCTACAGCACGCAGGACGCCGACAGCGAAGGTGAAGAAGGCAAGTACTTTGTCTGGACGCCGGCCGAGGTGCAGGAAGTGCTTGGCACCGCAGCGGGAGAGACGTTTTGCCGCGTGTACGACGTCAGCGAAGCAGGCAACTTCGAGGGTCGCAACATCCTCAATCTGGGCCGCACGATCGCGCAAAGCGCCGCGATGATGGGACGCGACGCCGCCGAGCTGCGCAACGAACTGGCCGACTCGCGGCAGAAGCTGCTGGCCGCACGCGACAAGCGCGTGGCGCCGGGACGGGACGACAAGGTGATCGTGGCCTGGAACGGGCTGATGATCGACGCGATGGCGGCGGCCAGTGCTTCGCTGGATGACGGGCGGTACTACGACGCGGCGGCAGCGGCGGCCGACTTTATTCTTTCGCGGCTCAGGCGGGAAGCCGACGGGCGGCTGCTGCACAGTTGGTGCGCGGGCGAGGCGTCGGGCGTGGCGTTCATCGACGACTATGCCTGCCTGGTCAACGCGCTGGTCACGTTGTACGAAGCGCGTTTTGATCCGAGCTGGATCGATGAGGCGGTGGTGCTGGCCCAGCAGATGAACGCGCTATTCGCCGACGACGAAGCCGGCGGATTCTTTTACACCGCCGCCGATCAGGACGCCGTGATCACGCGGGGCAAGGACGTGCACGATTCGGCAACGCCGAGCGGCAACGCGATGGCCGCCACGGCACTGGTTCGGCTGGGCAAACTCACGGGCCTGGCCGAGTTGAGCGAGGCGGGCCGACGGACGCTCCAGACGCTTGCCGGCACGATCGCCCGTTACCCTACGGCGATGGGGCAGATGCAATTGGCGCTGGACCTGGAGGTAGGGCCGACGTACGAAATCGTGCTGGTGGCCACGAGTCGGTCCGCGGCCGACGAGGTGCTGGCTTCGCTACGGCGGCGATTCGTGCCGCGCTGTGTGCTGGCCAGTCGAACGACGGACGGCGACGGCGGAGAATCTGCACAACTGGAGTCGATTTTTCGCGGCAAGTCGGCCGTCGACGGTGAGCCAACGGCTTTCGTCTGCCAGGGGTTCACGTGCGGCGCGCCGCTAGTGGGGCGCGATGCAATCGAAACGGAGTGGCGCCGGTTGGGCAAGGGGTCGGGACCGACGGCGGCGCCGTAGTGACGCGATCGCGCCCGATTGAGTCGTCCGCGGAGGGGTCATTTACGTTCGTGGCCAACGCTTTTCGCGCGGTCGGGACGGCGACGTCGCGGATTTGCCGCGCCTTCGATCAACATGGTTGCATGCGTCGCACACGGATCTCCACGCCGTCGCATCAATGCCGTAATGTCTATCTATCTGGGGCGCCTTCGATCGACCATCGTGTCCCACGGGCCTGAACGGCCGCCCGCGTACCGCTTGGAAACAAGCCGTCGAGAAAAAACGCGGCGTGAGGACGGTCCCCCCACGCCGCGTTTCTGGGTATAATCGCCGAGGGCGGGATTGCCTGCCCGTCGCTGGATCGGCTTGACGGCAAGATGCCTGCTCGACAAAGCTGGAGGGACAGGCCGAAGCGATGGTTCGTCGGTCATAGCGCAGGCCGGCGGCAACGCGGCAGTGCCGCGACACGTGGCATTGCCAGAGTGGCAACGAACGCCAGCGCGTACGTCGGGTGTGCGCCGAACGACGCCCGGTGTGGCGAACGCCCCGACCGCACTTCAAGAGACGAGTCGAAACGATGTGTCCCTATGAAAGCCATGGATTGCCGGTGCAGACGGAAAACGTCGGCCGCCCCATGGAAATATTGCTGGTGGAAGACAGCCTGGTCGACGCGCGGATCACGATCGGCGCGCTCAGCAAGGCGCAGTTCAAACATCGGTTGACGCTGACGCGAGACGGCTGCGAGGCGACCGACTTCATCGAACGGCAGGGTATCTTCACGCGGGCGCCTCGTCCCGACCTGATACTGCTGGACCTGCGGCTACCGAAGAAAGACGGCCTGCAAGTGCTCACCGAGCTGAAGGCAAACAGCGAATTGAGCGTCACGCCGGTCGTCGTGCTCACCGGTTCCGAGGACGAACGGGACCTGGAAGAATGCCAGGCGCTGGGCGTCGACAGCTACATTACCAAGCCGGTGAACCTGGACAAGTTCTTGGGCGTGGTCACCGAGCTGCGTCGTTACTGGCAGTCGGACGTAATCCTGCCCGGCGCGATCAATTGACGCGACGGCGCCGTCGCCGAGCGGTCACGGATAGCACCAGGCAGGTCCCGGCCCCCCACGCCAGGCTCAACGTCTGTGGCTCTGGTACCGCCAGCGCTGCTTGGGCGTTTTGATACGCCAGTGCCCAGACCACGTAGTCCGTGCCGTCGACGCGTCCGTCGTAGTTGAGATCGCCGTTAGACGGCGCCCCAGGGGGATCGTCAGCCGGATTGTCGCCGAAGTTGATGGCCCAGTACACGTAGTCGGTGCCGTCGACGAGTCCATCGACGTTGGCGTCGCCGACGACCAGGGGAATGACTCGGAAAGCCAGATCGTAGTGGGGCGCGGCTTGGCCGTTGAAGATGGCGTGGCCCCCTCCGTAGTCGACGCGGCCCGGTATGGGATCGCCGTTCTCGAATTGATGTTGATTGATGGCCGCCCCCCAGCGCTGGTTGAAACGGTCGACTTCGAACGTGTAGGTCTGCCCGACCGTGAGCACGACCGGCAGCGTGTTGAATGAGACGGGCCCCTGGGAATCGAGACCAACCGTTTGGCCGTCGACGAAAAATGGTTCGCCGGCAATCTCGTCTCCTTCGTACAACCTCAGAATGGTGCTGCCGTTGTAGTACTGATTGTTGTAGTCATCGAGGTAGACCTCGATTCTGGTGATGTGCTCGTCAACGGCGGTGAAGGTTTGGCCGAACGGCGCATTCGCCTTGATCTGCACGTACTCGCTGATTTGCGATTGGATGATCGGACCAGCCGAGGCGGCCGGCAACCAAACGAGCCCTAGCAAGACAAGGGCAGAGTAGACAGGGGTGCTGCGGAGCATCGTGGTACTCGTTGCCTCGGCGAGGAGCGTTCAGGGCCGCATCGAGCGCACAGGCTGGCGACGCTGGACCGTGACGCATGATCAAGAGGAGGGGCCGCCGCGTGGCGAACCAATCGTGACTGTTCCGGATTCCGGCT
>JAGQPT010000422.1 GCA_020426575.1 Planctomycetales bacterium | reverse complement strand
CCATGTGGCGCTTGCGCGCAGTTGCGACAATACGGCACAATGTGCCGCGCTGACGCCAATGCAGATCGAGATGTGGGCAGGCCGAGACGTGTGCGGCTCGGCACCGGGTGCGGGGTGGAAAAAACTTCCGGAATAAGTTGACGGTGTGAAAACGCCCCGAGATGTAAGGCTTTTCCCGACCCGGGGCCGGTAGCGTAGAATTTGAAACGGGGCCGACGAACGGCTACGATACAAGTGTCCGATTTGGTGCCTGCGCGACGCGTGCCGACAGGGGATTGCGGTGCGGCGGTCGGGTGGGACGCCACCCCCCAACGCGCTGATGCCGAACTCGGGCCGCGCGGCTAAGTCGTGGCCCGTCGGCGATGCCCACACCTTCATTCACTCCCGTCTCATTCACCCCGGTGAACCGACCGATGAAGCGCCGAAACGCCCTGTGTCTGATCGTGATGTCCGTCCTGGCGATTTGCTCCGCTGCCACACTGGCTCGCGCCGTGGAGAAGGACGAGCCGGTCGATTTCAGCCGCGACATCCGGCCTTTGATGTCCAACGCCTGCTACACGTGTCACGGGCCGTCGGTATCGGCTCGGGTCACCGATCTGCGACTGGACCTCGTCGACGGCATCGACGTCGAACTCGGGTCGGGCGAGCAGTTGGTCGTGCCGGGTAACGCGGCCGAGAGTGAACTTTACCAGCGCATCTCCAGCGACGACGAGAGCGTCCATATGCCGCCGCCGGACGCCGACGTGCAATTGACCGACGAGCAAGTGGAGTTGATTCGTCGCTGGATCAACGAGGACGGCCGCTGGCGCGAGCACTGGTCGTTCGAGCCGCCCGTTCGTCCGGAGCTACCCGAAGTGTCGTTGAAGCAGTGGCCGCGCACGGCGGTCGACCGCTTCATTCTGGCGCGGCTGGAGCGCGAAGGGCTGAGGCCGTCGCCCGAAGCGTCGCGCGAGACGCTGATCCGCCGCGTCACCTACGACCTGACGGGCTTGCCGCCGTCGATTGCCGAGATCGACGCCTTCCTGCTGGACAATTCGGACGACGCTTACGAAAAGGTCGTCGATCGGTTGCTGTCGTCGCGGCGCTACGGCGAACACATGGCCCGCTACTGGCTCGACGCCGCCCGCTACGGCGACACGCATGGCCTGCACCTCGACAACGTGCGAGAGATGTGGCCTTATCGCAATTGGGTGATCGACGCGTTCAATCGCAACTTGCCATTCGACGAGTTCACCGTTGAGCAGCTGGCGGGCGACCTGTTGCCGAATCCGTCGCGCGACCAGTTGATCGCCACGGGATTCAACCGCTGCAACGTGACGACGAGCGAAGGGGGCGCGATCGACGAGGAGTTTCGTGTTCGCTACGCCGTCGATCGCACGGTGACGACGGGCGAAGTGTGGATGGGGCTGACGGTCGGTTGCGCCGTTTGCCACGAACACAAATACGACCCGATCAACATGCAAGAGTTTTACAGCATGTACGCGTTCTTCAACAACGTCGCGGAGAACGCCATGGACGGTAACAAGAAGGACCCCAAACCGGTGATTCGGGTGCCTTCGCCGGAGCAGGAAGCGGAGTTGGTGCGGCTTGATGGTCAGATCGCGCAGACGAAGTCGGAGATGGACGGTGCGCTGCCGACGGTCGACGAGGCGCAAGCCGCCTGGGAGGCCGACTTGGCGGAACGACTCACAGGACGTTGGAAGCCGCTCGAAGTGAACGAGGCGACGTCGAGCGGCGGTGCCACGTTGCACACGCTCGACGACGGTTCGCTACGGGCCGAGGGCGAGAACCCGGCCAAGGACGTGTATGAGATCGTCGGTGAAGTTGCCGACGCGGGGATCACGGCGGTGCGTCTGGAAGTGCTCACCGACGACGGCCTCGCCCAGCGCGGACCGGGGCGCAGCGACAACGGAAACACGCTCTTGAGCGAGATCGAACTCGAAGCAGTTTCGGTCGTCGACCCGGCGCAGAGCAAGCCGATCAAGTTTGCCGCTGCCGTGGCTGACCACTCGCAGACGGACGGTGATTACCTCGTCGCCAAAGCGATCGACGGTGTCGTCGACGACACGAACGGCTGGGCGACCGATGGACACCGTCGCCATGCCGACGCGACCGCCTACTTCATTCCTATCGAGGCGTTTGGTTTCGAAGGTGGCACGACGTTGCGGTTCCGCTTGCGGCAGGAGTCGACGTTCGGCCAGCACACCTTTGGGCGTTTTCGCCTCGCCGTTTCGCACGACCCGACGCTGATGCCGACCCGGCTGGGCAACTGGCACGTCGTCGGGCCCTTCACGGCGGCCAGTGGCAGCGAGGCCTATGACACGCCTTTCGGCCCTGAAGCGGCCTATGCCGACAAGGGTGACGTCGATCTCGGTGAAACCTACGCCGACGGCAAGCTGCTCTGGATCGAACGCGACGACTTGGTCGACGGCAAAGAACACGAGTTGCAGGGCGACTATGCGGCGACGTATCTCTATCGCACGATCTACTCGCCGTCAGCACGAGAAATGAAGCTTTCGCTGGGTAGCGACGATGCGATCAAAGTGTGGCTCAACGGCGCAGTCGTCGTCGACGCGAACGTGCAACGCGCACTGGACGAGGGCCGCACCGACGCCACGGTCACCCTCCGCGAGGGCAACAACGTGTTGCTGATGAAGGTTGTCAACTACCAGAGCGACTACGGTTTCTACTTCGCGGAACAGAGCGATGCGATCGGCGAAGATGAGCTCTCGTTGAGTCCGATCGTTGCGACACCCGCCGACGCCCGAACGGAGGCGGACCGAGTGAAACTTCGCCGGTATTACCGGGAGAACTTTTCGCCGGAGTGGCGTGCACTGAGCGACCAGGTTGCCGCGCTGGAGAACGACCGCAAGACGCTCGCGGACTCGATTCCCACGACGATGGTGATGGAGGAACTCGACGAGCGTCGTCAGTCGTACGTGCTCAAGCGCGGGGAATACGACCAGCCGACCGACCCGGTCGAGCCTGGTGTGCCGGCGGTGTTTCCGCCGTTGCCTGAGAGCGACGAGGCCCCGCGATTGCGATTTGCCCGCTGGTTGGCATCGCCCACACATCCGCTCACCGCCCGGGTGAACGTAAATCGATTCTGGCAACAGGTGTTCGGCACGGGGTTGGTGAAGACGAGCGAAGATTTCGGCAACCAGGGGGACCCGCCGTCGCATCCCGACCTGCTGGATTGGCTGAGCGTCGAATTCACCGAGAGCGGTTGGGACGTCAAGGCCCTGATGCGACTTTTGGTCACTTCAGCCGCCTATCGGCAGTCGGGAGCCGTGACGCCGGAATTGTTGGCCCGCGATCCGGGAAACCGGCTGCTGGCGCGCGGCCCGCGATTCCGCATGGACGGCGAAATGATCCGCGACACGGCGCTCTACGTCAGCGGTCTGTTGGTCGAAGGCGAAGTCGGCGAAAGCGTCAAGCCGTATCAGCCGGCCGGTATCTGGCGAGCCGTCGGCTACACGTCGAGCAACACGGCCCAGTTCAAGCAGGATGAGGGCGACGCCTTGTATCGCCGCACGCTCTACACGTTCTGGAAGCGCACGGCGCCGCCGCCGGTGATGGTTACGTTCGACGCACCATCGCGTGAAGCCTGCACCGTGAAGCGTCCCCGCACGAATACGCCGCTGCAGGCGCTGGCGCTGATGAACGACGTGCAATACGTCGAGGCCGCTCGACATCTGGCCACGCGCGTGATGCGTGAAGGTGGCGCGACGCCCGAAGAGAAGGCCGAGTTTGCCTTCCGCTTGGTGACGTCGCGTCGGCCCAACGGCCGCGAGCGTGACGTGCTGCTGTCGGCGTATCAGACACACCTGGATGACTATCGCAGCAACACCGAGGCGGCCGAGGCACTGGTTTCGGCGGGTGACTCACCCGCGGCCGAGGGGCTCGATCCGGTCGAACAGGCGGCCTGGACGATGGTCTCGACACTGGTCCTCAACCTCGATGAGACCGTGACAAAAGGCTAACCGAACCTCGTGTCGCGCGGTGCGTGTTAGCACACACCCGGCGAATTGACGCAACGTCCTCACAACAACTGGACACTGAAACGATGGACCCTCAACAGGAACACGCCCAGCTTGTGGCGCGACGTCACTTTCTTGGCCGCACGGCAACGGGCATTGGCACCGCCGCGCTGGCGACGCTGCTCAACCCGGCCGTCCGCGCCGCCACGCCGTCAGCCGCGCCGTATTTCGAGCCTGAGGGGAACGGTGGTGTGCTCCACGCGCTGCACCATCGCCCCACGGCCAAGCGGGTGATCTACCTGTTCATGTCGGGCGGTCCGTCGCAGTTGGACACGTTCGACTACAAGCCGGGGCTGGTCGACATGTTCGACAAGGAACTGCCCGACTCGATCCGCCAGGGGCAGCGGATCACGACGATGACGTCGGGCCAAGCGCGGCTGCCGGTGGCACCATCGAAGTTCAGCTTCGCCCAGCACGGCGAGGCGGGTACCTGGATGAGCGAACTGTTGCCGCACATGGGCACGGTGGCCGACGACATCACCTTGATCAAGAGCGTTCACACCGAGGCGATCAACCACGATCCGGCGATCACGTACATCCAGACCGGCTTTCAGCAACCGGGCCGTCCCAGCCTGGGCGCCTGGCTCTCGTACGGTCTCGGCTCGACGAACGACGACCTGCCGACGTTTGTCGGCATGCAGTCGACCTGGACCGGCCGCAAAGAGGCGCAGGCCTTGTAGTCGCGGCTCTGGGGCACCGGCTTCCTGCCGTCGAAACACCAGGGTG
>JAGQPT010000421.1 GCA_020426575.1 Planctomycetales bacterium | reverse complement strand
GAGCGAGTTCCTCTTGAATCACTGAGCCGCCAACGCGCGTCCCACTACGCGTGGTGGGACCGGAGCGAAACACCATGTCAACTCAACGTCCCAATCGCCGTCACTTTCTCCGTCACGTCGCCGCCACGTCGGCGCTGGCTGGTTCAGCGTCAGGGTTTGTCGATTCGCTCTGGGCCCACGCACCGCAATTGAAACGCGAGAACAAGGCCGCCGTGCTCGTGTGGCTCGGCGGTGGCGCCAGCACGATCGACATGTGGGACCTTAAGCCGGGTAGCGACGTCGGTGGACCGTTTCGACCGATCGCCACAAGCGGCGACGTGGAAATCTGCGAGCACCTGCCCCAGCTTGCCCAACAGTTCCAACACCTCGCGATCGTGCGTTCGATGCGCACCCGCGAGGCCGATCACGGTCGTGGGCGCTACTATATGCACACCGGCTACGTGCCCAACCCCAGCGTGACACATCCAAGTTACGGGGCGGTGGTCAGCCACGAACTGTCCGACCAGACGGCTACGCTCGACATTCCGCCGTTCGTGTCGATCGGCGGCACGAGCGAGGGAGCCGGTTTTCTTGGTGCCGCCTATGCACCGCTGGTCGTCGACGCCGGCGGCCAGGTGCGTAATCTCCGCGTCCAGCACGCCGACCGCCTGGGCGACCGCATGGCGATGCTCGCATCGCTAGAGAAGTCGTTCGCGCGGCAGAACCGGGGACTGGCCGCCACAGAACACGCCAAGATTCTCGATAAGACGGTCTCGTTGATGACTAGCAAACAACTCGACGCCTTTCGCGTGGCCGACGAACCTGAGGCGGCGCGCGAGCGCTACGGCGACTCGAACGTCGGTCGGGGGTGTCTGCTGGCCCGGCGGCTCATTGAAGCCGGGGTACCCTTTGTCGAAGTGGGTTTCGACGGCTGGGACAACCATCAAAACGTCTTCGAGACGCTGCAGAACGACCGACTACCGCAGCTCGATCGCGCGCTCGGTGCGCTCGTCGAAGACCTCGACCAACGGGGCCGGCTCGACGACACCGTCGTCGTCTGCATGGGCGAGTTCGGTCGCACGCCACGCATCAACGCCAACAGCGGTCGCGACCATTGGGCTCGTGGTTGGAGCGTCGTCCTCGGTGGCGGCGGCATCAACGGCGGCATTGCCGTCGGAGAGACCAACGAGATCGGCGAGGCCGTTGCTGACACCTGGTCGAGCGAAGACCTGATGGCATCGGTCTGCCACGCCCTGGGCATTTCGCTTGACACGACATACACGAGCCGCAGCGGGCGCCCCATGAAGATTGCCGGAGGCGGCCGTATCATCGAACCGCTCTTCGCTTGAGCGTGTCCCGTCACCGTGTCGAGCGGCGTTCGTGTCCGGACATCGCACCGCCGCGCAAGGGGCGGCGTTGACGCTCACCGGGCACCGCCGCCATACTGCCCCGGCAGCGGCGCGTCACCCCGACGATGTGCCTCGGAATCTAACCCCGCCGTGTCGGATGCCGCGGCCATCCTCTTGCCCCGTAGAAACGCGCCGTGCCGTCGTCGACGCCCCTGGACATCAAGGCCGGACCGCTGCGCCCGCTCTGGCAACTCGCCTGGCCGGTGCTGCTCGAGCAGGCGCTGGCCATGATGGTCGGGTTCAGCGACACGTTTCTCACGGCGCGCTATCTCGAACAACCCCATCTGGCGGCGATGAACCTGATGGCGTACGCCCTCTGGCTGATCGTTGACGTGTTCATCGTCGTTTCGATAGGCGCCACGGCGGTGATTGCTCGCCACGTCGGCGCCGGCGAGGCGGCCCCGGCCAGCCGCGCCGCCAATCAATCGCTGTTGATCGGCGGCGTGATGGTGCTGCCGCTGATGCTGATCGGCATGGCCCTGACCGAACAGCTTGTCGCCGTCATGCAACTCGAAGGTGACGCGGCCATCCTGGCCGTGCAATACCTCAAGATCGTGTTGCCGGCTCTACCGATGGTGATGGTCGGCACCGTGGCGGTCGCCTGTCTGCATGGCGCCGGCGACACTCTCTCCGGCTTCATCACCATGGGAGTCGTCAACCTGGTCAACGTCCTGCTGAGCTGGGCGCTGGTTCATGGCTGGGGGCCGTTGCCGCGGCTGGGCTGGCAAGGAATCGCCATCGGCACAACGGCCGGTTATGTCGTGGGGGGCGTGATCATGCTCGGACTGTTACTGCGCGGACGGGCGGGACTGCAAATCCGCTGGGAGTTTCTGGCGCCCGACTACAACATGATACGGCGCATCCTCCGCATCGGCGTTCCGGGCGGCGTCGACGTGCTGGCAATGATCGCCTGTCACTTCTGGTTCGTGTCGATCATCAACCAACTGGGCACGGTGGCGGCGGCGGCGCACGGGTTGGCGATTCGCATCGAGTCGCTATCGTATCTGCCCGGCTACGCCTTCCAGGTGGCTGCGAGCACACTTGCCGGACAATACCTCGGCGCCGGGCAGCCGCGCAACGCCACCCGCGCCGTGTTGATGTCGTGCGCGCTCGGCGGCGGCGTGATGTGTTCAGCCGGGCTGTTGTTTTTTTTCAATGCCGAGACGTTGATCGCAACGTTTGTGCACGGCGACATGCCCACCGTGCAAGCGCTCGCCGCTCCGTTGCTGCGGCTGGCTGCCGTGGGCACGCCTTTTCTCGCCGCCACGATGATTCTCAGCGGCGCGTTGCGCGGCGTCGGCGACACGCGCTGGCCATTGGCG
>JAGQPT010000420.1 GCA_020426575.1 Planctomycetales bacterium | reverse complement strand
TTTCCGGCGCATCGGCGGCGTCGGTGGCCGAAATCGTTGCCGTCGTCAGCGAACACCTTGCCCGCGGTGGCCCCAGCACGGAAGTCGACGACGTGGTCGCAGTGGCCGACGCGATGCCGGCCCCGGTAATCGCCGCTTTCGTCGGGGGGCTGGCGGCGGGGTGGCCCGAGAACGTCGAGCCGCCTCGATGTGCGGGGACCGTCTTGCCCGCTTGGTTCGAGCGGATCGCGCCGACGGACCGACCGGCGCTGCTGAAGCTCGCCGAGCGTTGGGGGGCCGAGGAACGCTTCGACGATGTCTTGGCGGCGATACGTACGGAGTTGCTCGAACAACTCGCCGATGCGGCAACAGCGCCGGCCGATCGTGCGACGACGGTGCGTCAGCTCGCCGAAATTGGTGGTGGGGACGACGTCACGGCCGCGCTGATCGCGCTGCTCACACCGCGCGAAGATCCGCTGGTGATCGAAGCCGTGGCGGATGCCCTGTCCGAACGTGTTGATGATGTCAGTGCGGCGATGCTGCTGGCACAGTGGCCGCGCATGACGCCGGTGATGCACGACCGGATGGGCACGCTGCTGCTGGACAGTAGTGTCGGTACGGCGGCTCTGCTCGATGCGCTTGAACAGGGCACACTGGCCGCAACGCAGCTTCGCCTCGAACAGCGCCAGCGGCTATTGCGCTACCCGGTCGAACAGCTTCGCGCCCGGGCCCAACTCCTGCTCGCCGCCGGTGGTGCGATCCCCAGTGCCGACCGGCGCCAGGTGGTCGAGGCGCTGTTGCCGTTGGCAGCGGTGGTGAACCGGAACGCGAGTGCCGTCGCCCGCGGTGAAACCGTGTTTCGGGAAAACTGTGCCAAGTGCCATCGGCACGGTCAGGTCGGCGAGAGCATTGGCCCGGATCTTTCAGGGATGGCGGTGCGTCCGCCGGCGGACCTGTTGGTCGACGTGCTTGATCCGAATCGCTCGGTCGAGGGGAATTTCCAGCAATACACCGTCGTCACCGACGACGGCCGCACGACGTCGGGACTGCTAATTGGCGAAACGAAAACAACGCTGGAGTTGCTCGACAGCGAGGCCCGACGACACGTCGTGCAGCGGGAGACGATCGAAGAACTCGTCGCCACGGGCACGTCGCTGATGCCCGAGGGATTCGAACAAATGGGCGACGAGAAGCTGGCGGCTCTGCTCGGTTTTTTGACCAGCAGCACACGGTACGTTCCGTTGCCACTGGGTAAGGTAGCGACGGCGATCAGCACCCAAGGCATGTTCTACGACCGGGCCGCGACCGGGGAGCGTTTGGTGTTCGACACCTGGGGGCGACAACAGGTTGGCGATGTGCCGTTTCAGTTGGTCGACCCGCGCGGCGACACCCGGCCGAATGTCATTCTGCTCAACAGCCCCAACAGCGCGTTCTGTGGTGAACTGCCCACGTCGGTGCGGTTGGCCTGCGGTGTATCGGCCACGGCGATTCACTTGCTCGGCGGCGTGAGCGGCTGGGGATTTCCGCTCGGCGAGACGGGGACGACCTCGCTCATCGTGCGTCTCCACTACGCCGACGGCAGCAGCGAAGACCATCCGTTGCTCAATGGCGTGCACCTGGCCGACTATGTCCGGCCGATTGACGTGCCGGGATCGACCCTGGCGTTTGAAATCGGCGGACGGCAGCTGCGCTACCTGGCCGTCCATCCGCGTCGCGGTGAATCGATCCGCGAAATCGAATTCGTCAAGGGGGATGACCGCACCGCCCCGTTGGTGATGGCCGTGACGGTAGAGCGGCCTGCTGGCGAGTCGTCGGCGGGCCGAAGCACCACGGAATGACGCGTGGTGATCGACCCCACTCAGCGTGTTCCTCTTTGCGACTTTGGTCTGGCAAAACTTTGGTATGGAAAGAGTTCCAATGCCAAAGCTGCCGGTGGCTGGGCAGGCGCCGACCCGTCCGATGCGTTGATGCCGAGCGCCGGACGGATAGAATAGGGAGATTGTGGCTAGCACGTCGGTCGGGGCGGTTCGCTCGCGACACCGAGTTTTTTGCGCGCCGCATTCGCCTGAACCTACAACTGTGATCACAGCAACCAACTGGAAGAGAGAAGTTGATGAATCATTTGACTTGTCGCCGCGTAGTCGGCTGGGGGGCTTTGGTGCTGATCGCGTGGGGAGGTGTAACGACCGCGCGCGCCGACTTCCTCGTGACCAGCCGCGATAGCAACCGCGTGTTGCGGTTTGACGAATCCGACGGCAGCTTCGTCGGCGAATTCGTCACCGAATTCAGCGGCGGGCTGGTCGCCCCGGTCGGACTGCGTTTCGGTCCCGACGGCAATCTTTACGTATCGAGCGCCGGGACCAACCAGGTGCTTCGCTACAACGGCACCACCGGCGCGTTCATCGACGTATTCGCCACGACGCCCGTCGACTCGCAACCAGCGGACCTGCGGTTCGGCCCGGACGGCAACCTTTACGTCGCCCTGTTCGGCGGTTCGTCGGTGCAACGTTTTGACGGCACCACCGGCGCGTTCATCGACGACTTCACCGGTGAGAACTCGGTTTTTGCGGGGACGAACTTGCTGTTTGGTCCCGACAACAATCTCTACGTCGGCAGTTACGCAACCGATCAGGTGTTGCGCTTCAACGGCGCGACCGGCGCGATGATCGACGTGTTTGCCTCGGACCCGGCACTATCGGGCCCGAGCGGCATGGTGTTCGACGCGAACGACGACCTGCTCGTCGTCAGCCTCAACACGGGGGCCGTGTTGCGATTCGATGGCGCGACCGGCGCGGCCGACGGTAACTTCATCACGCTCAATCAGTTCGCGTTCCCCTCGGGCGCGGCGTACGGCCCCGACGGCGACTACTATGTCACAACGCTGGCCTTCAACACAGTTGAGCGATTCACACCTGCCGGTGCGCCGGTTGCCACGGTGGCCTCGGGCAACGGACTGATGTTGCCCGCCAACATCGAGTTCATCGTCGATCTCACGCCGGGCGACGCAAACGGCGACGGAAAGGTCGACGGCGTCGATTACCTCGTCTGGGCCGGGCACTATGGCGAAGATCCCGCTGCCGATCCGCCTGGATCGCCAGCCAACGGCGACTTCGACGGCAATGGCGTCGTCGACGGTCTGGACTACCTCGTCTGGGCTAGCAACTTTGGCCATGGACCAAACGATACAACGTCCGTTCCCGAGCCATCGGCGCTATTGTTGCTGTGCGGCGGAGTGGCCCTGCTCGCTGCCACGCGGCGTCCGAGCCGAGGTTGAGTTGTTCACGGCGCCCCTGCCCTGCCCTTGCACCACACTGACGACCTGAGTCGGACGGCCATGGCTGGCAATCGCAATCGAGATTGGTCGACACGGCCGTGTCCGCCACACACGGAGTGCTCACTGGCGACACGGCGGGGGTTCACGCTGGTCGAGTTGCTCGTGGTGATCGGCATCATCGGGTTGATTGCGGCGATGTTGCTGCCTGCCGTGCAGGCGGCCCGTGAGTCGGCGCGGCGCTCGCAGTGCACGAACAACTTGCGGCAGATCGGCCTGGCCGTGCAGAACTTCGAAAGCGCCAACGGCGTGCTGCCGACTGGTGCCGATTCGAAGCCCGTTCCCGGCGAGCCGAATCATCCGTACAGCTTTTACCGCTGGTCGATGCTGGCGCACGTGCTGCCATACGCCGAGCAGTCGAACGTCCACATGATGATTGACCTCGCCGTGCCGATGTACGGTACGGATTTTCAAGTGACGCCGGAAAACCGCCGGGCGGTGGCCCAATACGTGCCGATGTTTCTCTGCCCCAGCGACCGCGAGCAACCGGTGGCGCAAGGCTTCGGCCCGACGAACTACGCCGCTTGCGCCGGCAGCGGCATCGGCGGTGGCACACCGTTCGACACCGATGGTTCGTTTTTCATCAACTCGCGGTTGCGATTGGCGCGCATTGGCGACGGCACAAGTAATACAGCGTTCGTTTCCGAGAGTCTGCTGGGCACTGGCCCGTCGAACCTCACGGAACGCGAGCTGCTCGACCCGCAGACAATGTACTCATTTGTGTTTGTAGCGCCATTGCGCGATGCGATGTGTGCGTCAGCGTCGAAGTGGAACGTGAACGACCCGCGCGGGTTCTCCTGGGCCAATGGCGAGTATCGCTGTGCGTTGTACAACCACTACTATCCGCCGAACCATGACGCGCCCGACTGCATGGCCGCCAAGACCTTCGGTCCGCCGGAAGAACGATTTGCACCCTACGGCTGGCGGACCGCCCGCAGCCGGCATCCGGGGGGCGTGAACCTGGGGATGGGCGACGGCTCGGTGCGATTTCTTGCCGACGCCGTGGACCTGTCCGTCTGGAAAGCCCTCTCCACGCGCGACGGCGGCGAGTCTGTCTTGCACACAGATTGACGCGAATCGCCAATCTATGGCGCAACGTGATTTAGCAAGTCACCCGGCGCTCGATACGAGTACAAACGCTTGGGGGCCACATCCAATGGTGGCAATGTATCAAACGGTGGAAGCGTCGAACCATAAAAAAAGGCTCGACCTGCCGGACGTGGCAGGCCGAGCCTGTTGAGCTGATGACCAAGTGGGGTTGGAGATACGCTAGTTACATCTACGGGGGATGGAGAGGAAACTTTTCACTCGAACGTTGTGAGGAACTGCCACGACCACAAGGGCTCGTGGACCTTGCCGCGGTACTGACTCGGTCTGACGCGAGAACGTCGCCGAGCCAAACGCCGCCGCGGGCAGCCCTCACAAAAACATGTCCGGTGGATCTTGCATAGCGCCCTCCTCTTTAAGAATCGGGGAACTGCTTACGGTCGGTTACTGTTTTCCGTCGATCACGGCTTGGATTTCACCCAGGCCGATTGAGCATGCTCATGCGATTCACTCGAGTGCATGTACGTCTACCAGATCGGCGAAACGAATGTCAACACTTTTTGTCTCGGTCGAAATTGGCCACGAGCAAAAAAGCTCTGCCGAAGTTCCGCTTGTGCCAAGTGTGACGGCGGTGCCCACACCCCCGGGTGGGAGGTGCCCTCGGGAAGGGCGAAAATCGGCCCGATTCGAGCGGCGGCTCCGGCGGGTCAGACCCGGGTTTTCCGCCAGCCGCCGTGCCAAAACCGCACGCTCACGAGCAATCCGCGGGCGACAAGATCGAAGACCATTGCGATCCAGGCGCCGCGGACG
>JAGQPT010000419.1 GCA_020426575.1 Planctomycetales bacterium | reverse complement strand
TGCCGGTGTTTTCGCTGGCGCTGCCCGCCTGGTCGGTGCTGCCTAAGTCCAAGCTAACTTGGATTGTACGGACCGACGTGGCGGTCGATCGCGCGCAGCACGTGGACGCCGACTTTCGGGAGGACACGGCACGTGGACCAGTTCCGAAACACGTTCCGATCGGCGCGGCCCACACCCCTGACACGCTACCAGCGAGACAAACCCTGGACGCGGAGGTCGCTACCGCCGGTCATGGTGAACCGACAGCGCAACACCCGGACCCTCTACGTACGCTGGCCACGCTTTGGCCAGCGGTGCTGTTGGGCGTCTGGCTCGCTGGTGTGCTTGCGGTGTTGGGGAGGTGGTTGGCGGGGGCGTTGAGCCTCGCGTGGCTGCGTCGCCGGTCACAAGTGGTCACGGCAGGGCCCGTGTTCGACGAGTTTGCCCGGCTGGCGGCGCGAATGGGTATGCGTCGTCGGGTGCTGCTGCTTGTCAGCGGTGAGCGGCAGATGCCGATGCAGTGGGGTCTGCGACGCGTCTATGTGTTGTTGCCTGGGGCCGCGCACACGTGGCCGATGCAGCGCCTCGACGCGGTGCTGTTGCACGAGCTCGCGCACGTGTGCCGGCGCGACTGTCTGGCGATGGCGATCGGCAGTCTGGTCAGCGCGGTGTACTGGTATCACCCACTCGTCTGGTGGGCGGTGCGACGTATGCGCGACGAAAGTGAACGAGCCTGCGACGACGAGGCAATCTCGGCCGGCTGCGGCGCGGTTGATTATGCCGAACAACTCCTGCACGTCGTGGCACAGTCGCGCGGGACGACGCTGCCCATCCCGGCGACCGCCATGGCGAAGAACGCGCAACTGGAGGATCGCGTTCGCTCGATCCTCGCGCCGCTGGCGAACCGCGGTCGAGCCTCGTTGCGCGGAGCCGTCGCCACGTGCTTGGTCTTCACGTTGGCCACGGCGGGACTGGCGGCACTACGGCCGACGCACTCGCCCGGCGATGCGACAGAAGTCGGGCAGGCGACGAACACCTCGGTTGAAGCCGCTCCGCCGGATGCGGCGCCGAACCGAATCGTGATTGTGGGGCACGTTGATGACACGGCCGAAGGCCGGCTCAGCATCGCCGGGTCGGGCCACGCCGTATCGTTCGAGCGACCTGCGGGCAGCGACCGGCTCGTGGCTGTCGAGATCTTCGCCAGTCGCTACGGGCACGAAGCGCCGCCGGCCGAGGACTTCCACGTGTACCTGTTGGACGCCGACCGGCACCTGCTGCACGCCCAGCCCATACCTTACTCGATCATCGAGCGCGGGACGGCCCGCTGGTATTCTTTGCCGCTGCCGGCGGTGGCGGTCCCCGCGCACTTCATCGTGGCGTTGGCCTTCAATCCACATCGCACAAAGGGGGTGTACCTGGGAATCGACGAGGGCGTCGGTGAGTCGCACTCGCTGGTAGGCCGACCGACGATCGGGTTCGAGCCTTTCGAGGAACAAGGTGATTGGATGGTGCGGGCCGTGCTGGCCGACGACGGCCCATTGGACAATCCGTTTGAGTAAACGGGCCATTTGAGTGGGCGGGCCGTTCGAGTAAGCGGGCAATTCGTTACGTGCACATGCCGCCGATTGTGTGTCGCGGCGGTCCGTTCGATTTTGCTGGTAGAGGAGACGAAATGATGAACCGCGCGAAGATTCTCGCCGTGGCGACTTGCCTGATCCTGAACTGCCGAACGTGCTTCGGCGCCGACGACGCCGAGCTGCGTGCCTGGACCGATGCCAGCGGCAGCTTCACGCTGGAAGCGGCCTTTGTCGGCGTTGCCGACGGTGTTGTGAAGCTGCGCCGTAGCGACGGCAAAGAGCTCACGGTCAAACTCTCCCGGCTCAGCTCGGCGGACCGACAGTACATCGACGAACTGACCGACGGTGACGCTGGCCCAAAGACGACCACGCCCTCCAAGCTGACGGGCAAGCCGGAAGAGCTCGCCAACGACGACGGCAAGCCGGCCGGACAGAAGAGCTTTCCTCGCGGTATCGCGTCGGCCTTTCACGCGCCCGACGGGGAACACTATCTGACGTCGGTTCGAATTCACGGCGGGCGCTACGGCTATCCGCAGGCACCGGACGAAGACTTTCACGTCACGCTGTGCGACAAGGACTTCAAGCCAATCGCCGACTTTGATTTTCCCTACAAGCGGTTCCAACGAGGCGAGGCCGAATGGGTGACGCTGCGTGTGAAGCCCACCCAGGTGCCCGCGGAGTTTGTCGTCTGCCTGAACTTCAACCCCACGCAGACCAAAGGGGTGTACGTAAGTCACGACGGTGAAGGCAAGTCGCTGGTGGGGCTGCCCGACAAACCGGCTGGTACGTTTGGCGGCGGCGATTGGCTGGTTCGCGTCTCGCTCGATCAGCTCAAAGGGGAAGAGTAGCCGTGGCGCGGTCCGGTGCACGCGGCGTTCCCCGCCACCTCGTCAGGCATGGCTGAGCTCGGTGCGCTCAGCGTAGTGCGCGATCATCCTGAGCAGGCCGAGACGGTCGATCGGCTTGGTGGCAAAATCGTCGCAGCCGGCGTCGAGGCATTTTTCCCGATCACCGTTCATGGCATGGGCCGTCAGGGCGATGACGGGGCCGGTGAAGCCGTGCTCGCGCAGCTTGCGGGTGGCGCCATAGCCGTCGAGTACGGGCATCTGCATGTCCATCAGCACCACGTCGAACGGAGGTTCGGCCGTCGGGTCGTCCCCCTGCTGCCGCGCCATCGCCAGTTCGAAGGCAACCTGGCCATTTTCGGCAATCGTGACGTGGGCCCCCGCCTTGCGAAGCACGAACGAGACAAGTCGCTGATTGTCGGGACCATCCTCGGCCAGCAACACGCGGCAGTCCAACTGCGGACGGTCCTGCGAAACGGCGCGGGCTGCCACCCGTCGGTTGGTACGATCCAAGTCGTTCTGCGAGACTAGCGGCACGGCGTCGATCGCGCCCGTGGCGATCGTGACGCGAAACGTGCTACCTTGATTCGGCACACTTTCGACTTCGATCGTGCCGCCAAGTTTTTCGGCCAGACGTTTACTGATCGTCAATCCCAGGCCCGTGCCACCGAACCGACGGGTCATCGACGCGTCGGCCTGTGTGAAGGGGCGGAACAGGCTGGCGATCTCGCTGGCGGACATGCCGATCCCGGTGTCGACGACTTCGAACCGCATGCGGGGGATGTTGGCAGCGCGATCGTCGAACGAGGCGATCACTCGCACCTCGCCACTTTCGGTGAACTTCAAAGCGTTGCCGACGAGGTTGATCAAGATCTGTCGCAACCGCGTAGGGTCGGTGTGTATCGTGGCGGGAACGGCCCCTCGGCACTCGATCTTCAGGGGGATGTTCTTGGCGTCGGCGCGGACCCGCATCAACTTTTCCACGTCGGCGAGCAAGTCGAGCGTGGCGCACTCGATCTTTTCCACGCTGAGTTTGCCGGCCTCGATCTTGGAGATGTCAAGGATGTCGTTGATGAGTGACAGCAGGTGTTCGCCGTTTCGCTTGATCGTGGAGATTGCCTCGACCTGCTCGGCGGGCAATTCGGTTTCGTCCCCCCATTGATAGAGCACGTCGGCAAATCCGAGGATTGCCGTCATCGGCGTGCGGATTTCGTGACTCATGTTGGCGAGGAACTCGCTCTTGGCACGACTGGCGCGCTCGGCCTTTTCGTTCGCGCGGCGCAGCGCAGCGGTCTGCGTTGCCAGTGCTTGCGATTGTTCGAGGATGCGGCGGCGTGCGCGCTCGGCTTGCGCCTCGGCGCGCTTGCGATCGGAAATGTCACGGGCGATGAACGAAAGCCCATTGAGCACTCCCTCGGA
Source organism: Planctomycetales bacterium (assembly GCA_020426575.1). Lineage (GTDB taxonomy): Bacteria > Planctomycetota > Planctomycetia > Pirellulales > JAEUIK01 > JAGQPT01. Next base: position 1,088 of record JAGQPT010000419.1, on the reverse strand, counting down.
GTCGCGCAGCGGCGAGACGTTGATCGAAACACTCACGCGCTGGCCACCATGGCGGACGTGCTCCGTGTCGAAATGATCGGTCGAATGGCCTTGGCGGGCCCGTTCGAGCACTTGGTCGAACTCGGCCGCCGTGTCCGCAGGCACCAGGAGCGATATTGGCTGCCCCTGTGCCTCGGCGTCGGAATAGCCATATAGCTGCCGCGCCGAGTCGTTGCAGGAGACGATGTGGCCGTCGAGGGAAAGGCCGATGATGGCATCTTCGGACGATTGAACGATCGCCGAGAGGTGGGCAAGCCGGTCACGTTCGTCGTGCAGACGCTGCACCGTGCGTTTCTGCCGTATGCAGAGAACTGCCGTGACCCAGACGGCAAACGCCGCGAGCGAACGGTTGACCAGGACGATTTGCCAGCCTTCGACGTGCGGTGAGAGCACACCGCCGGTGAAACCCACGACGGTGGCGATGATGGCACCGTGGTACGTGACACTGGGGCGGGGTGAAAACAGACTCAACAGCACCAGTACGAGCAGCGACACTTCAGCGGCGATGCCCAAAGGCATGGTGATATCGAGCAGTAGGATCGAAAGGGCCAACAATAGCCCAATCCAGGCAATGCGGCGATCGGAAAGCCAATGGGAAAGCATGGGGTGCAAGTTCTCGGTCGTGATGAATTCTCTGGCGTGAACATGCGCCGCGCCCGGAAGACGACACCCGGGAGGGGGCCGGGCGGAATGCGAAGAACCAACCCGTACACGTCGATATACAAAGAGTAGGACACAACCGACGTCCCTGGTCGGATCAAGAACTTCGTGCGGAACGATAATCCGACTGAACGATGCAATCGTTGCAGAACGACGGCTAAATCAACGTGGTGGGGAGGCGGCGCCGACGGCATGTGATCCGTGCGACTGCTTCCATTCGTATGGTGTTGTCAGGCAGACATGGCATAAGCGTGTGCCAGGGCGCCCACGACAGGCGCTTCGTCGCCACAGTCGGAAAACACGAAACGATCGAGATCGCGAAATCCGTCGAGGGCCAATCGGCGATAGGTTTCTTCGGCAATGCCACGGTAGCGTTCGCGGACTGTCGA
>JAGQPT010000418.1 GCA_020426575.1 Planctomycetales bacterium | reverse complement strand
GAGTCGGCATAGCGGGCCACGTCCAACCAGTGGCGGCCCCAACGTTCGCCGTAGTGTGGCGATGCAAGCAGTTCGTCGATCAGCCGCGGCCAGGCATCGTCTGACGTATCGCTGACAAACGCCTCGACTTGTTCGGGCGTAGGGGGGAGACCGAGCAGGTCAAAATATGCGCGGCGAACGAGCGTCTGGCGATCCGCAGGTGGTGCGGCGGCAAGGCCGCGCTCCTCCAGCGCGCGGAAGACAAACGCGTCGATCGGGTTGCGGACACGATCACCGCCCGCGAGCGTCGATGCGTCCGGCACAGCGGGTCGAGAGGGTTTGTTCAGCGACCAGAGGTTGACATCGTCGGCTCGGGAAATCGAGGCGTTGCCGCTGAGCGCAATTAGTACGGCAATCAAGCAGAAGGTCGGGCGCGCAGCTGCCCTTGGCACGGGGCGTACGTTCAGCCTTCTGGCAATACGGCGACATCGGGGCAAGCGCATCTCGCCCGCTCCTGGTTGAGTAGGGAAGGAAGTACCAACACGCATGATAGTGTCGTGCGACATCGGAAGGCACGCAGTGGGCAATGAAACACGCGCCTCTCATCAACAAATACTTGACGGGCGGTGCTTGTACGGCTAATGTTACAGCGCTGTTATAACAGTGCAAGTACATTTTTCAACAACGCGCTTCGGCGACAATCCTGATCCCCACGATGGCAAGATGACGCGAATGCTCACACAAGCGGCGGATACGCTCAGCGTTCAGGCGTATCGGCAATTGCGGGACCAGATTCTCGACGGCAAGTTGCAGCCCGGGCAGCGGCTTTCGTTGCGGGGCGTGGCTGGCTCACTGGGGATGAGCATTGCACCAGTGGGTGAGGCGCTGCGGGAGTTATCACGCGACGGATTGGTCGAGACCGAGCCGGGATGGGGCACGCGCGTGCGACGAATGACGGGCGACTCACTGCGGAGTCAGCACGTCCTGCGGACGGCGATCGAATGTGAAGCGATCCGGCAGTGTACACAGCTCGCCTCAGAAGCGCAGGTGAACGAGTTGATGGAGTTGGCAGGCGAACTGGACGATCGAATCGATTCGGAGGCAAAACCGACGCAGATACACGAACTCGACGGGCAGTTTCATCTGCGGATCGCAGAGCTGTCGGGGGCGGCGAGTCTTGTCGAAGCGCTCAAGGCCAGCCAACTGCTACAGATGTTGGCACGGGGTAGCATCCTGGCGCACGACGTGCCACGGCCGCGTTTACAACATGTACAGCTCGTCGAGGCGATCGAGTCGCGCGACGTTGGTCGTGCCGAAGCGGCGATGCGCGACCACTGCGTTCACTCGATGGAACTGCAACTATCGCGGATGAACGTGGCGAGTGCACAGTCTTAGCTACGTTGGCCCGGCTTCGAACGACTTTTGCAGTCGCGCGATTGCGAGGAGAAACAAGTATGGACAAGTTAATTGTCACCGTCACCTGCGACTCGACGATGGCATATCCCAGCAACCCGCATAACCCCACACCGAAGGGTTACGACGAGGTGGCCCGCGAGTACATCCGCGCGGTCGACGCCGGGGCGAGTATCTGTCACCTGCACGGGCCATACACGATCGACGCCGAGATACAGGCCGATGGCACGCGGCTTTCGGACCTCGACATCCCCGGTTGGGCAAAGCTGCGGCAGGACATTTACGACGGCTGTTCGACGCGTCCGATCATTCAGTACGGCATCGCCAACGGACGTTTCCCGCAGCGTCGCGAGTTGATGCGCGACCAGCGGCCCGACATGATCTCGACGTGCTTCAATCCGCACGATGAGTGCTTCGATTACGAGCCGGGCCGCGAACCGGTCGAGTTGTATGGACTACACAACCGCCCGGAGCTGGAAGAATACTGCCGTGTGACGGCCGAATTGGGCGTGAAGATCGAAGCCGAGTGCTTTCACTATGGTGGCGTCTGGAACGCGCAGCGGATGGTGGAAAAGGGGCTGTTGCAGACGCCTGTCTGGATCACGTTTTTTCTCGGCTGGCGGGGGGGCAGCTACACGCCGCCGACGCCCGAGGCGATGTTGTACAACCACCATCACCTGCCCAGCGGCTTTCTCTACAACACCAGCGTGATGGATCCCCATGAACAATGGAAGATTCTCACGATGGCCATCATCCTGGGGGGGCACGTTCGCGTCGGGATGGAGGACAACCCGTTCGTCACGCCGGGAGAGTACGCCGATAGCAATGCGCGACTGGTCGAAAAGATCGTGCGGATTTCGCGCGAATTGGGCCGTGAAGTTGCGACACCCGCTGAGGCGCGACAGATCATTTGGCCCAACTGAGTCGCGTTTGGGAAGATAACACGAGTCCAGCATGCCCGCCGTCAACGCCGTTAGTTTTCGACATTACCCCAGCATCGAGTCGATTTGCCGGCTAGTACGGGAGGCCGGTTTTGACACGATCGAGTTGTCTCGCCCCCGTTTTTACGCGGGGCTGACAACGCCCGAGACGCGTCGTCGTTTCGCGGACTGGACGAGTGAAATTGGGCTAAGACTGTACGGTTTCGACTGCTGGGTTGAGGTGGAGCCTTACACCGCATTTGATGAAACACTTGCCGACTTTGGCCGTGCCGTCAATTGGGCGGCGGAACTCGAACTGAGAATGATTATCAGCCATGACCCTTGGCGGCACGTCAACGGTGGCCGCGCGCCGGGGGAGTGCATGGCAATCAACCTGGAATTGTTCCGGCGCGTGGCGGACCTGTGCGCCGCCAAGCAACTACAGCTCGTGTTCGAACCGCACCCTGACACGTTGAGCATGCAGAACGCCTGGGCGATCGAGTTCATCGACACGTTGGCCGAAGGACATCCCGCCGGCAGCGTCGGCATCTTATACGACTGTTGCCACTACGGTGTCGGTCAGCCGGAGGCGTACGTCGACACGATCAGCGAACTGGGCGAGCGCATTCGTCACGTTCATTACAGCGATGGTGATCGAGAGACATACGCCCTGCACCTGGCACCCGGTGACGGCAGTCTTGACCTTTCGGCCATCGACGCGGCCCTCGAGCGGATTGGGTATCGAGGGTCGCTAACCAGCGACGTATACAACAACCCGCTGCTCGAAGACTGTGCCAGACGCAGCGCGCCGCGTGTGCGTGCCCTCGGTGCGCGGCTTGGGATCCATTCGTGACACACTAACACCATCCGATCGATGAAAGCCGCATTGCTGGACGAAATTGGGAAGCCACTGCGGGTCGCCGACGTGCCGTGCCCTGAAATTGGTCCCGACGAAGTGTTGATCGCGACACGTACCTGCGGCATTTGCCGTACGGACTTGCACATTCAGGACGGACTTGCCTACGTGCCGAATCTGCCGCACGTCCCCGGTCATGAACCGGCCGGAGTTGTGGCGGAAGTTGGGCACGACGTCGATGAAATAGCGGTTGGTCAACGCGTCGTGCCGCACCTGTTCGTGCGGTCGGGCGAATGTCGTTACTCGCTTGCGGGGCAAGACGCCCAGGCTACACACTTGGAGGGCATCATTGGTGTAACGCTGCCGGGCGGGTTCGCCGAGTATTTCAAAGCGCCTGCCCGAAACCTGCTGGTGCTGCCCGACGAAGTGCCGTTCGACGCCGGTGGCCTGACGAGCTGCGCCGTGATCACGGCTGTGCATGCCTATCGCAAGGCGGGACTTGAGCGTGGAGATACGGCGGTTGTGCTGGGCGCGGGCGGCATTGGCTTGATACTGGTGCAGTTATTGGCCAGCGCCGGCGTGCGTACGGTGGCGGTGAGCCGTTCGCCAGCGAGCCTTGCCCTGGCAAACGGGGCGGGTGCCGCGCTGGCGATACGGGCCGATGCCGATGACACGATCATTCAGATTCGTGAGTTTGCTGGCCCGGGCAGCGACGGGGCCGACGTAGTTTTTGAAATGGTGGGTCGGGCCGATACGATGAAGGCGGCGGCCAGTTATGTGCGACGCGGTGGCCGCATCGTCGTGATCGGAGAAGAGGCCGAGTACCCGGCGATCGATACGATCGCGATTGCCCAACGTGAGCTCGAAATCGTCGGGGCGCGAAACGGCGGGCGGAAGGACGCCGTCGACGCGTTGGAAATGATGGCGACGGGCGCGATCCG
>JAGQPT010000417.1 GCA_020426575.1 Planctomycetales bacterium | reverse complement strand
TAACTCGTTACCCGTGCTCTTCGAGATGCACCGCGTCATTCTGCTTGCTCGCCCAACAGCGAACCACCAGAATAAACAGAGTCGTTAGTATGTAGCGTTGTTCGACTCCTCAGACATGTCGTTTCGCCCAGAATATAGACCGGTGATCACGGCGGTCGAATCCGCTGGTTTCCACATTACGGGCATGCCAATGGATTCCGGCGGTGACCGAATCGTCTGTGCCGGCGAGCGTTTTTCCGGCGGTTTGTCCGGCAACAGCTTCTGGCTCGCCGAACGGGGCGGCAAGTGGTTTCTCGGCACTTGGGGTGGCCTGCTGTACCACGTCAAGGACGCTGAATTCGCGTCTACCGTCGCGATTGCCTGGCTGCGAAAGAACAGCAGCAAAACCGTATCGGATATCGACGTCGAATTGAAAACACGATTCTCGCTCCTCCCGGCAAACGACGACGAGTTCGACGACCAATAAACTGGTCTAGAGTGTGCGGCCAGGGTGTGTGGTTTCTCCCACGCTCCCCGAAACACGGTTGATCTCACGTGCGTTACGACCAATCAATTGGCGTCGCCCTTCCCCATCGTCTAAACTGACCGACGCACTATTCGACCAACCGATTGTTCACGAGGAATGTCATGCACCGGTTCCGCGCGATTCGCATGTTCTCGGCACTTCCGGCGGCGCTTGCTGCGGCGCTTCTGGCACTGGCGGCCGCAAATACGATGGCCGATGAGGCGGCGTTTCTGCCCGTCAGCAAGGTCGACGCCCAACCGCTCCACGCCCAGGTGGCGCGGGTGGCCGAGGCGCTCGAGTTTCTCGGCGCCCCGCTCGACAAGAAGCAGCTTGCCGCGCTCGACGAGGCCCGCAACGACAGTGACGCCGCCGCCGGCATCCGCCGTGTCCAGGAGGTGCTCGATCCGCTCTGCCTGGTCGGCGTGAACATCAATCCCGAGAGTCGCGTCAAAGGCATGATTGGGCCGGCACCCAAGGAACTCATGCAGCAGGGCTGGACCGTCATGCTCGTGAAGGTCCGCAACGAAGCCGGCGTCACCGCCACGCTCAACTGCACCTCGCCCAACGCCGAGCCGGTCTACAAACGCTCCAGCGGCAGCCCCGATCCCGCTCCCTCGGTCAAACCGTCCGACGTGCCCGACCGCTGGCTGGACGTGAGCATGTTCGAAAAACCGCCGCTCAACAAAAACCTCTCGGGCCTGCCGCTCGAGTACCGCGTCATCGAGCTCTACTGCCGCGACGTGGGCCGCCGCGAAGCCAAGTTCATCTTCGACGTCGGCGCCGGCACCCAGGACCTCGGCTTCCGCAGCGAAGTCAGCATCCTCTTCAACTGCACACCGGCGGTCGAAGTCGTGCTGGACGTTCGCGACGTCGACGGCACACCCACCACCGGCCAGTTCGTCTTCCGTGACGGCCGCGGCCGCGTCTACCCGGCCCGGTCGCGGCGGCTTGCGCCGGACTTTTTCTTCCACGATCAAGTGTACCGCCACAACGGCGAATCGATTCTGCTGCCGCCGGGTCCCTACGAAGTCACGTACACGCGAGGTCCGGAATACCGCGTGTTGCACAAGAGCGTTGTTGTCCCCGATC
>JAGQPT010000416.1 GCA_020426575.1 Planctomycetales bacterium | reverse complement strand
CTCACGTACGTGGGCGTGTTCCTCGTTTGGAAGCAATTCCCGTCGCGGGCGCTCTTTCTCGGCGTCGGCACTCTGGCGAGCGTCGGCCTGGCGACGGGTCTGATCCGGGCACGGCGGACCGGCTACTTCGTCAATCGGGTCGATTTCTCGGCCCATGCCCTGGTCGTCGCCGATCTTGCCATCGAGTCCGTGGTCTTCGAGTTGTTTCGACTCGCCCAGCCGCTCGCGTCGGTCACTCTTTTCCACGACAACAACAACTTTATCGGCTGTGCCGCCGCCTTTGTCGCGCTCGTAGGCGGGTATCGCTGGTATGCGCTGCGAACCAAAGTCGCGCAGCAACCCTGAGAACCCCACCGAACCGATCACTCGCGGATGGTAACCGTGGCGGCTTGCGGTGAAGTCGCAGCCTTAGCGAACTCAGGCTGTGCCGCACCTGGGCCTGAATCTGGTCGCGCTGTGGTCCCCATTCGCCCAGCTACGCTGTCGTGCCGGCGGGCGAGACGGCGTCTCCCGATCGCGCCAGGGCGTGGCGAACTCCGGCGGCATAGTCGGGGTGGACGCGCTCGAAATGCCCCAGTTGGCGCTCGACGATCACGCTGGGTACCGACAGCATTGCGTCGGCGATGTTCGAGAAGAGCCGCTGTCGCTGACCTTCGTCGAACAACTCGAACAGGGCGCGTGGCTGCGAATAGTCGTCGTTGCCTTCGCGATGGTCATAGCGCTCCGCGTCGCCGAAGATCTTCAGCGGCGGCTCCAAGACGTCGGGACGCTCGATCGGTCCGTCGAACGAATTGGGCTCGTAGTACGCGTTGGGGTTCGTGCCGTTGGGGCGGAAGTGCATCGAGCCGTCCTTGTGGTAGTGATGCACCGGACACTTGGGTGCATTGACCGGCAGCGACTCGTAGTGGGTCCCCAGGCGATGCCGGTGTGCGTCAGCGTAGGAAAAGATCCGCGCCTGCAACATTTTGTCGGGCGAAAAGCCGATGCCTGGCACGATGTTCGACGGCGAGAAGGCCGCCTGTTCGACCTCGGCAAAGTAGTTCTCCGGGTTGCGGTTCAGTTCCATTGTGCCGACGTCGATGAGCGGAAAGTCGGCGTGCGGCCAGACCTTGGTGAGGTCGAAGGGGTTATACGGGGTCTTCTCGGCGTCGGTCTCCGGCATGATCTGCACCTGGAACCGCCAACGCGGAAAATCGCCCCGCTCGATCGCACCGAAGAGGTCCTCCTGCGTGCTTTCACGGGTGCGTCCGACGACCTGTGCGGCCTCGGCGTTGGTCCAGTGCTTGTGGCCTTGTTGCGTCTTGAAGTGGAATTTCACCCAAAAACGCTCATTGTCGGCATTGATGAAGCTGTAAGTGTGGCTACCGTAGCCGTTCATATTACGCACGCCGACCGGCAGGCCGCGGTCGGAGAAGAGAATCGTCACCTGGTGGAGCGATTCGGGCGAGAGGGACCAAAAGTCCCACATCGCCGTGGGCGAACGGAGATTAGTACGCGGGTGCCGCTTCTGGGTGTGGATGAAGTCGGGGAATTTGTAGGCGTCGCGGACGAAAAACACCGGCGTGTTGTTACCGACCAGGTCCCAGTTGCCCTCGGGCGTGTAGAACTTCAACGCGAAGCCGCGGACGTCACGCTCGGCATCGGCGGCCCCGGACTCCCCGGCGACGGTCGAGAATCGAGCAATCAGCTCGGTTTCTGCGCCGGGCTGCAGCACAAGTGCCTTGGTGTAACGGCTGATGTCGTGCTCGATCTTCAGCACGCCGTAGGCCCCCCACCCTTTGGCATGTACGGTACGTTCGGCGATGCGTTCGCGGTTCTGATGCGCCAGTTTTTCCAATAACTGGTAGTCCTGCATCAACAGCGGGCCGCGGGGGCCGGCCGTCTCCGAGTTCTGATTGTCTCCCACCGGTGCACCGGCGGTGGTGGTGAGCGTGGGGCGTTTTTCCATCGAAACGTCTCCTCGTCGGATTCTCAGGCAGGGGTTTGCATCCAGCCGGCGGCTGGATTCCACGGGCCTCGGTCAATGATGGGTGTAGCTCATCGCCGGAGACCCCGCCAGTTACCCGGCGCTTGCTGGTATTCTAAGGCCGCACAAACTATAAGTGAAATACATAATTCCAATCATTCGCATAGACAACAGCTATGGAATTACATCAACTGCGGTATTTTGTCGCCGTAGCCGACAGCGGCAACTTCACGCGCGCTGCTGAGCACTGTCTCGTGGCGCAGCCGTCGTTGAGCCAACAGGTGATCAAGCTGGAAAAAGAGCTGGGACAGCCGCTGTTTGATCGTCTGGGGAGGCGCGTGCAGCTCACCGAGGCAGGCCGCGCGCTCTACGACCGCGCCGTCTCGATCCTCGCCGACGTCGACGAGGCGAAGCGTCGGGTGGTGGACGTCGGCGAGTCGGGCGTCGGCGAGGTGCACGTCGGAGCGATTCCGACGATCGCGCCGTACCTGTTGCCCGCGGTATTCAAACAATTTCATCGTCGCTTTCCCAACGCCAGCCCGGTGCTGCATGAAAACCTCACCGAGGCAACGATCGGCGGCGTCGTCGCCGGCCAACTGGACGTGGGCCTCCTGGCAATGCCGATTGAAAACGATCAGTTAGTGGTCGAAACGCTCGGACATGACGAGTTGTTGCTCGTGACGTCGGCCGACCACCCCCTGGCCGACAAGCAACGTGTGACGATGGCAGACGTTGCCGAACAGCCGTTCGTGCTGCTCAGCGAGACGCACTGCCTGGGGGAACAGATCGTGAGTTTTTGCGGCCATCAGTCATGCCGTCCGCTGGTGAGTTGCCACAGCGCCCAGTTGCTGACCGTGCAGGAACTGGTCGCCCTGGGACACGGCGTTTCGCTGATCCCACGCATGGCCGCCGTGATGGACCGCAGTCGCACGCGCAAGTATCGTTCGCTCCACGGAGCGCGACCGTCGCGGACACTGGCGCTGGTGTGGCACAAGCATCGCCATCGCAGCCCGCTCGTCATGGCGTTCCAGGAAATGGTGCGTGCAGCGGCTGGCCGTCTCGGGCAAGCCGAGTGACGATGCCAGGAATCTTAGGGGTCTTCAACCGCACGAGACAAGATCACACCGCACACCGACCCGCGACGCGGCGAACCGGATGTGCCAACGCCTGGCACGCCAACGGCCCGCGTCAACCCGACAGTGCCCAACCGATCAGTACGCCAAGCACGAGCAGCACAAAGACGCCCAACCCGATCAGAAGCGGGACGAATACGCTGGGGGCATCCTGCTCGTGGCGTGCTTTGGGGAGCGGTTGCAACCTGGGCGCGGCGGCCGTTGTTTCGTCGTCCAGTCCGCCGAGCAAGTCGCCTCCGCCGTCCGACGCCGTGCGAATTTCGCCGGTAAGCAGTTCATCGAGTTCGGGAAACATCGGCGGCCCGCCAGCACCCGGCCTGGTCTTCGGGGATTTGCTCAAATCGCGCTTCAACTGAGCGGGACGGAACTGAATCTGACGCACGGCGCCTGGCTCGCCCGACAATTTCGAGGACGGCGCTGCGGGGGAATCGACCGCGGCGTCTTGAGCCGACGCATCGCCCGCGGCCGGCGACTCAGCAGCAGTGGCGCCGGCGGGTGGCGACGCGGGTTTAGCGGCGTTCGTTCGCGCTCGGTCGGCCGTTTGGCCGTTCCCCGGTTGCGAAGGTCGCGCTTTGGCCGCACCCGCGGCCGTTTCTGCCGCCGTAGCATTCGGGCCGTTCTTCACGGCGTTGTTCTTGGCGGGATCTTTCGCCACGTGCGAGTTCGCTGCAGCTCGTGAACGCGCCGCGGCCGATTTGGCGGCATCGGTCGGCTTCGGTTTTGCCGAGGCCGGTTTTGCCTGCGACGACTTTGCGTTGGGCGACTTCGGATCGGACGGTTTTGCTTCCGACGACCTTTCTTCGGGCGGCGTCCAGACCGGCTTCGGTTTGGACGACGGATGATGTCGATCATCGTCGTCATCCAGCGGCTTCATTTCCAAGAGGCCGTCGTCGTCACTCGTTGGTGGCGGTCGATGCGACGGCGAGCCCGGCCCTTTGACCGTGTCGCGATCGTGGCTCGACGACGTGTCGCTCGCGGAGATGGGATCGACAGGGAGCATGCCGCCGTAGTGAACCGCGCTGCCGGGTAAAAACCGGCCGAAGCGCTTACCGCTACGGCCCGCGATACCCGAGCCGGACCGTTTGCGCCCCGTTTCCTGTTTGTCGATCAAGGCGGCGAGGCGAATCGACGACGGATCGCTCGACGTACCCGTGTTGAGCGTTTTGCCGTGATTGAGCAGCCAGCGCCCCATGGTTTCGCTGACGATGCCGGCCGACTCGAACCGATTGTCCGGATTCTTAGCCATCATCTTGTTGCAGATCGCCACGAGGTCGGTCGGCACATCGGGGCGAATCGCCAGGATGCTCTTGGGCTCCTCGGTCTGGTGCTTCATGAGCCGCTGGGTAAGCGTTCCCTCGGGAAAGGGCGGCTGACCGGTGAGGAGAAAGTACATCGTGCAGCCGAGGCTATAGATGTCGGCGCGGGCGTCGACGTCGTGGCTGTTGATGGCCTGTTCCGGAGCGAGATAGTCGGCCGTGCCGAGCACGTTTTCGCCGTGCGCCAGCGTCAGCGAGGCCTCGGTCTCGTCGTCGAAACGGGCCAACCCCATGTCGAGGATTTTGATCGTGCCTTCCTGATCGACGAGCAGGTTGGCTGGCTTGATGTCCCGGTGCACCATCCCCAGTTCATGGGCATGTGAGAGTCCCTCGGCCGCCTGCCGGATGTACTCGACCACCGTGGCGACGGGTAGCGACTTGCCGGCGTGTTCAACGAGCTCCTGCAGGTCATAGCCGTCGACGAATTCCATCACAATGAAGTGATTGTTGCCGTCGTTGTCGACGTCGTACACCTTGACGATGTTGCGGTGATTGAGCACCGCCGTGGCGCGGGCTTCGAGGTAGAAGCGGTCGAGATAGCTCGAGTCGTCGACGCGATTCTGCGGCAGCACCTTAATCGCCGCACGGCGCTGCATGTGGATGTGTTCGGCGAGATAGACGCTGCTCATGCCGCCGGTGCCGAGGTGGCCCAACAGCTTGTAGTTGCCCAGCAGAAACCCCTTGTAGCGCCCTTCCTGAATCTTGTCGGCCTGCCAGGGAGTGATCAGCTTGGCATCGATGAGTTTGGCCATCACGACGTTCGGGTCGCCGGGCAATTTGCCCGTTTCGGCCGCGATCGTGTCGAGGGCCTTCTCCAACACCGCAGGTTTTATCAACCGGCTGCGCTCGAGCAGACTCAGCAGTTGTTCAGTCGATTCCAGCGCCATCGATTCCCACGTTGTGCTCGACGGATGGATAACGGATCCACGTTTGGAGTGACGACGCCAACACCACGCGGTCGCCTGTCCGACGAACGTCGTGACGAAAGCTTTGAATCGCGCCTTTGCGGGACGTCGCGCGGACGCTGACGGCGGCACCCGACGGGTGAACGGGTCGTGATGTGAGTTTCACCACCGCGTCCCATCTCCGCCCGCAGATTCATCGGCGCCGGCTGGTCGACCGGCCCAATCAATCGCGAACATCCTGCGACGAAATCTTTGTTTCTCCTCCACCGACGCGAATCATCAGTGGCTGTCGCGGCACGTGAGATAGCCGTGGCAATGGCGGACCCACTAAGTATCTACGGTACCACGACATCGGGCAGCATACCAGCGTCGGCGCCCGAATGTAAAGCTATTTTTGCTCGATTTCCCATCGGTGCTTGCCAGGCGTTTCTCCCATCCGGCAAGCAGGTTACGACGTTTCGCCGCACCCGGTGCGACTCACGAAGGGAGTGCCGGCACCGCGTTTGGTTTCCTATAGTCCTATAGTGGAGTCGTCCGCAATGCCGCGCCAATTCCCCCGCCGCCTGCCCGGTAAGTCGGGGCCGGCTCGGCGGAGCGTTGCGGACACGGCGCGTCCCCGGTTCACTAGCGCCGCCGTCGTGGCAAGCGCCACCCCCGCCGTTTGGAGAGACGATTGGATGTTGAATTGGTGGCTCAAGCGAAACCGCGCGTCGACACCCGAACAGCCCGCTGTGCGGATGCTCACGCGTCGCGGATGTTGCCTGTGCGACGAAGCCCAGAGCGTGCTGGAATCTCACGGACTAGTGGTCGAAATCATCGACGTCGACAACGACGAACAACTGCGGGCGCAGTACACCGACTGTGTGCCCGTGGTACTGATTGACGGCAAGGTGCGGTTCCGCGGTCGCGTCGATGCAAGGCTGCTGCGTCGGTTGCTGAACGGGCGCCAAGGCGCAGCGGGCGTTCCAAACATCGACAACGAAATCGATGGTCGCGTCGACGGCACGCAGGGGCCGCTGGCGAGGGACGTCTCGACATGACACGAAGTGACGAACCGCCAGCGGTGAATGGCAAAATGTTCGATGGAACCGTACGTGGTGGCGACGTACTCGGCGTTTTCGCAAAATACTGGCAGCCCGGCGCGGTGAAGACGCGCCTGGCCGCATCGATCGGCGACCATCGCGCGGCTGAACTGTACCGAGCATTTTTGACTACGACGCTCGTGCGGCTGTCACCCTTGGGCGAACGCCGCACGCTGGTCTTCACGCCCGAACAACGATGCGACGACTTTGCCGCGCTCGCATCGGTTGTTGCGGGGCGATGGCAACTGCGCGCACAAACCGGCGGCGATCTGGGGCAGCGGATGTCACGGTTTTTTGCTGATGAGTTTAGCGGCGCCGCCGCGCGTGTCGTACTGCTGGGATCCGACAGCCCGACGCTGCCGCTCACGCATGTGCAACAGGCATTCGAACGGCTCGAGCAGCACGATGTCGTGCTGGGGCCGAGCGACGACGGCGGGTACTACCTCGTCGGAATGCGTTCCTACCTGCCGGCCATCTTCTCGGACATCGACTGGAGCAGCCCGCGCGTGTGGCAGCAAACGCTCGAACGGGGGCAAGCCCTGGGCGTAACACTGGCACAGCTCCCCGCCTGGTACGACATCGATACACTGGACGAATTACGTCGCTTTGCGCACGAGTCGGCACGCGCCGCGAGCGGCGACGTCATTGAGCAGTGCGCCGAGTTGGCGCGTCTGCGTGCCTTGGCTCGAGTGGCGTGTGGCGGCGCCGCCGCTTGCGACGCGATGCCCCAATGACCGCCAGGCATTGCGGCGTTAGAATGTCGCAGCAGCCGAACGTTGTCACGTTGGAGTGCCGTGCACAGCACTACCGACCTGCCCTGCATTTTCAGTTATCACATTCAATCGGCTATTGAAGTCAATCGGCCCGAACCGGTCGATGAGTTTTGGGGCCGTGCGCCCCGATCCCTGAACGAGTCTTGCCGTGAGTGACACCTTGACGAGCGACTGCCTGATCATTGGTGGGGGTGTGATCGGGCTCTCGTTGGCCTACGAATTGGCCTGCGCGGGGTTGTCGGTCCACGTCGTCGATCAGGGGGCACCCGGTCGCGAGGCCTCGTGGGCCGGTGCCGGCATCCTCCCCCCCCAGAGCGAACTGGGCGCGCCCGCTGCACTCAAGGAACTCGGCATCCTCAGCAGCCGTCTTCATGCCGAGTGGTCGGTGCGACTCGAAGACGAGACGGGCGTCGACAACGGCTACCGCCGTTGCGGAGCCTGGAATCTGGCCACGAACCAGGGGGAAGCTGCCGAATTAGAACGTGCCGCAGCAGCCTGGCGGGACGACGACCTGGACGTCCAACTGGTTGATCCGGACGAACTGGCGCAGTTGGAGCCCGTGCTTGCCGACCAGCGCCGGCGTTTGCCGATCCAGGCGGCGGCCTTGCTGGCGGACGAGTCGCAGGTGCGCAACCCGCGCCACCTCCGCGCGCTGCTGTCCGCCTGCCAGCGACGCGGCGTCACCATCACAGCGAACTCGGCCATAACCGATGTCGAACACGCCGCCGGGCGCGTGGCCGCCGTGCAAAGCGGCACCACGCGAATTTCCGCCGGTCACTACTGCGTGACGGCGGGTGCCTGGAGTGGCGGAGTGCTGGAGCGACTGGGTGCGTCGCTGCCGATTCGACCGATGCGCGGACAGATCGTTTTATTGTCGACGATCGCCACTCTGTTCAGCCGTGTGCTCAACGTGGGGCCGCGCTACCTGGTCCCACGCGCCGACGGACGCGTGTTGGTCGGGTCGACGGTTGAAGACGCGGGGTTTAACAAACAGACAACCGCCGACGGCGTCGGCGGACTGCTACGCTTCGCGCTGGAGCTCGTGCCGGCACTTGCCGATGCACGCCTGGAGCGCACCTGGGCGGGGCTCCGCCCGCAGACCGACGACGGCCTCCCATACTTGGGCCGGCTCCCCAATCTGGCGAATGCCTCGGTCGCGACGGGTCACTTCCGCAGCGGCCTGCACCTCTCGACCGGCACGGCCGTGGTGATGGGCCAGTTGATCCGTGGAGAAACGCCGCGCGTTGACCTCGCGCCATTTTCACCCACACGTCAAGCCAACTGAAAAGTTCTTCGATCCGGCCGGCCGTGATGCACGCACGGCAACGCTGCGGCCCAAATCAAACTGATCGGGCGAGAGTTCCGACGCTCGCGCCCAGGGAATCGTGGTGACCTCTGGCTTCGGCGCATCAGCCCGCACGCAATCCGGTAGAGCGGTGCCGCCAGGGCAACAGCAGCATCGCGAGTCCACCGGCGAACAGAAGCAAATTGGCTGGTTCCGGGATCAACGTAAAAGAGATGGCTGCCACGGCGGCAGATGCCTGCGGCACAGTATTGAAGGTTCCGCCTGAGGGCACGGACTGTCCCAGATAAGGGGCAAACTGCGTGGCGAGCGGGGCAAGCGCGATGAGGCCGCCTTCATCGTCCCCGAGCGATCCTTGCTGGCCGACGACGTAAGCGGCGCCAGTGAGTTGGTTGATTTCCGTGCCGGCGTCCCAGATCTGGTCGCCCAGGATCAGGATGTCCCCGGCAACAAACTCGCCCATGTCATTGAACAGCTCGATTGCAGCGGGGGTGTCGTTGCCGATAAAGGCGTCGTTGCTCGGGACCACCATCGCCGCGAAACTGAAGAAGCGATTGCTGAGAGGATCGAGGGTTAGATCGATGAAGCCCGACGTACCAGGAGTGTAGATGGCCGAATTGAAGCCGTCCACGTTAGCCGGCGCCGTGGCCGCCACGGCGGCTGGTTGGGCCGCGATGATGTCGGCAATTGCCTGAGCTGAATCTCCTGCTTCAGCGACATTTTCGATGGCGAGACTGGCGATGCTGCCGTCGTCGAAGCCGTCAAAGGTACCGTCGTGGGCGGCAACGAAAAACGGCGAGAGCGCTACACCACCGCTGGGCGAGAGGTTTTCGATCGTCACGCGCACCGTGGCAGCCCCTGCTGAGCTTGTGGAGAGCATGACGCACACCGAGGCGGCACATAGGGCGCAGAATGTTTGTCTCATGGAGTTTCTCCTCAGGTCCGAATTGCGAATGCCACGCCGGTGAGAGCGGCGCGAACAGCCGGGACGATTCCGGCGTTTAGACGATTAGTCGCTCGGCAATGCAAAACGTTACAAAGATTTGCCGAATCCGATCGACATTGCATGCACCGCTGACATTGACACCAGACGCGAGCAACTCTCTGTGCGGGGCCGAGACGTCAATCCATCAGCCGTTGCTCAATGGCGTGGCGAATGCGGCGCCGCGCAGCAGGTGAGAGCTGAAGGGCACGATCCGTCCGCTGCCGCATGGACGACTCGAGCAAAGTGAACTCGCGATCAATGCGACCGCACGTCCGACAGCCTAGTAGGTGGAGGCGCAATGCCCAGGTTTCAAGCCGAGACAATGGCTCGTCGCGCCGCTGCGACAGCAATTGCAGCGACTCTTGGCAACCGAACGTGAAGACGTATTGCAACGTGCGCAACATCGACATTCCTCGATCAGAGCCAGGTTCGTGACAAACAATCGCGCAGTCCGGCGCGGGCCCTGTGCAGACGCACACGAAGATTGCCGCGTGAGACCTGGAACATGTCGCAGAGTTCGCCAACTTCCAAACCGTCGAGCACACGCAATACGAACACCCCGGCTAGCGTACTCGGCAGACGTTGCAGACACTCGTCCAATGCCGATCGGAACTCTTCGCTTTCGTAGTCACCGACACCCAGGATTGTGCCCGAATTTGCTCGCGTCGCTCCCTGGTCAATGACCTTCTCCGACATCCTCGATTCGTCGAGACAGACGCCCTTGGGGCGTCGCGATAGCATACGGTAGTGGTCGGCGATCCGCCGTCGCAATATTCCCACGAGCCAAGTCTCAGTCGCCGACTCTCCGCGAAAATGATGACGGGCAATTACGGCGGCCAAAAACGTCTCTTGAACAAGGTCCTCAGCCGTGGCAAGGTCGGCGACTCGGGCGGCCGCATAACTCAGCAGGGTGTCACCGTGTTCGGCGAGCCAATCGAGTGCGTCCGACTGGCTCGTCTCGATCTCACGGAACTGGTCGGTGGGCAAGGTTGATGCTCCCGCTGCTGCTGGCCACCTAGTTGGTCTGCTGATTTTTGTCTGACAGGCTCACTTGCGTCGGTAATCTGTTTCACACAAAGGCATACCGCAAAACGGCAAACGGCTCCGACGGATCGTTCCACGTGCCATACAGGCTGTGGCGTGGGCGCTAGAGCCCCGCGGCGAACCTCGCGGCTGTGTACCTGGTCGTGCCCTGAACGTATACTGGGGGGCTGCCCATTTTTAGGGAAGCGGGAGTATTGTCGATGGGCCGCCGCGGTTGGTGGCCCGAAAACCTGTGCCTGGCACTATCTTGGGAGTTTCTAGCGGTGGTCGATACCCTTGCCGTCGTGGGCGCCACGGGCGCCGTTGGTCGCATCATTCTCCGTCTGCTCGAAGAACGCGAGTTTCCGGCTCGCAACTTCAAGCTGTTGGCCTCCAAGCGGTCGGCCGGTACGACGGTGACGTTTCGCGGCGCCGAGCACACGGTCGAAGAGATGACGCCCGAAGCGTTCGAGGGTGTCGAGTTGGCGATCGGCAGTACGCCGGACGACATCGCCGAACAGTTTGTGCCCTGGGCCGTCGAGCGCGGCGCGACGGTGGTCGACGAGAGCGGCTTCTGGCGAATGGACCCCAAAGTGCCGCTGGTCGTGCCGGAGGTGAACCCCGATGCGATCGCCGAACACCGGGGCATTATTGCCAGTCCGAACTGTTCGACGACCCAGATGGTGTTGGCGATGAAGCCGCTGCACGATGCCGGCCGGATTCGTCGCGTGGTGGTGAGCACGTATCAGGCGACCAGCGGTGCGGGCCTGGGCGGCAGCCGCGAACTCAAAGCGGCGAGTCGGGCCAATCTCAATGGCGATGAGTTTTCTCCCGAAACGTTCGCCTACCCGATCGCCTTCAACCTGATTCCGCAGATAGGTTCGGAAAAACACGCCGGTTACACCTCCGAAGAAATGAAGATGGTGTACGAAACGCGGAAGATATTCGGCGACGACTCGTTGCGCGTCTGCCCGACCTGCGTCCGCGTGCCGGTGTCGAATTGTCACAGCGAAAGCATCCTGGTCGAGACGGAGAGGAAGATCTCGGTCGACGAAGCCCGCGAGTTGTTCGCGGCGACGCCGGGCATCACGGTCGTGGACGACCTGGCCGGCAAGCGATACCCGATGCCGGCCGACTGTGACGGTCACGACGACGTGTTCATCGGCCGCATCCGCGAAGACCTCTCGTGCGACAACGGACTGGCATTCTGGTGCGTGAGCGACAACCTGCGTAAGGGAGCCGCCACCAACGCCGTGCAGATCGCCGAGTTGCTCGTCGCGCGAAAACTCGCGGCCTCGCAGGCATGACCGCCGCGCCGCGTTCGTCAGACGACCCCTCGTCAGACGGCCCACCGCCGGACACCCCGTCGGCCACTTCGTCGCCGTCACGCACGCTGCGGATCGAATTGGCCTATGACGGCGGCGACTATGCCGGTTGGCAGATCCAGCCCGGGCAGCCGACGGTTCAGGCGGCGCTCGAAGCGTCGTTCGCCGAGTTGGCCGGTCAGCGCGTGCCGGTCGTCGGCAGCGGCCGCACCGACGCCGGTGTGCATGCCCTGGCTCAAGTCGCCAGTTGCCGGACGACGCTCGCCCTGCCTTGCCGCGACATCGCTCGGGCGCTTAATGCCCGACTGCCCGATGACATTATCGTGCGGCAGGTTAGCGACGCACCGGCTGACTTCAGCGCCTTGCACAGCGCAAAGCGGAAGCGATATGCCTATTTGATTCACAACCGGCCACTCGGCGACGTGTTCTTGCGGCGGTATGCCTGGCACGTCCACGCTCCGCTCGACCTCGAGGCGATGCAGCGCGCCGCCGGGGCATTTCTGGGCACGCACGACTTTTCCAGCTTCGAATCAAGCGGCTCACCACGAGCGTCGTCGGTGCGGACGATCGATGAGTTGACCGTGTCACCCACCCCCCATCCGTTCGCCGCCTGGGCAGGTTCAACTGGTGCGAGTCGACCGTTTGCCGCGCTCGCCGATGAGGCGTTGATCTGCATTAGCGTGTCGGCCGACGGTTTTTTGTACAACATGGTGCGGGCAATCGTTGGTACGCTGGTCGAAGTAGGCCGCGGCGCCGAATGCGCAGACTGGCCGGCCCAAGTGGTCGCGGCGACCGATCGATCGCAGGCTGGCCCAACGGCGCCGCCGCAAGGGCTGTTCCTCGTCGGCGTCGAGTACGATGGTCAGGACGATTACGATGATCAGGACCTGGAGGCTTAGCCGCCCGCGGCCGCCGATGGGCGCGCAGTGAGGCGGCCGGCAGCAAAGCCACGGCAAAACCGATGCGGGTAGCACACGTCATCACGCGGATGATCCTCGGGGGTGCGCAGGAGAACACCCTGCTCACTTGTGAGGACCTGCTGCGCATTCACGAAGACGACGTGTTGCTGGTGACAGGTCCTCCGCTGGGGCCCGAGGGCAGCTTGCTCGAACGTGCCCAGGCCCACCAGGTGCCGCTGGCGATGATCCCCTCGCTGCGTCGCGAGGTGCATCCCTGGCACGACGTCGTAGCCTATCGACACATTCGCCGCGTGATCGAGGGGTTTCGGCCCGACGTCGTGCACACGCACAGCGCCAAGGCCGGCATCCTCGGCCGCGCCGCGGCCACGGCCGCCCATGTACCGGCGATCGCGACGGGCTGCTGACGGCGACGGTGCAGTGGCAGGCCTCGAAGGTAAAAATGCCAGGGCTTGATG
>JAGQPT010000415.1 GCA_020426575.1 Planctomycetales bacterium | reverse complement strand
TGACGACTTCTATCAGCGCGGCGAGGGCGAAATCGCTGCCATCCTCGATCTGGTCGACTCACGGCAGTTGCCGTTGGCCCGCGGCCGGGCCCTGGACTTCGGCTGCGGCGTGGGTCGGCTCACACAGGCGCTCGCGCGTCATTTCGACGCTGTTGACGGCGTCGATATTTCCCCGTCGATGGTCTCCGCCGCGCGGCTCTGGAACCAGTTCGGCAATCGCGTCTCCTATCACGTCAATCCCAGCGACGATCTGGCGCTGTTTGCCGACAACTCGTTCGACTTCATTTATTCCAGCATCGTGCTGCAACACGTGCGGCCGCAGTACGTCGAGAAGTACATCGCCGAGTTCATGCGCATCCTGCGTCCCGGAGGCGTCCTGCTGTTCCAGATGCCCAGCACGCCACGCATGAACTCGCTGGGGATCCGGGTGCGCTTCATGCCCGAGCGGATGCGCGTCAACTACGTCAGCCGGCGCGCGAGCTACCACGGTGTCATGGAGATCCACTGGATCCATCGCCGCAAGATGGTGCGGTTGCTCCGCCGCCTGGGCGCCGTGGTCGAAGAAGTCCAACACGACCACAGCGTGCCCGACATCCGCTCCTGCCGTTACTGCGTCCGCAAACCGGGCCGCACTCAGCGTTCCTGGGGAATCCACCAGCGTCGCCGCGCCGCTTGAACTGCACGGCAAAAGGCATCTCGCCGAGGTGGTACATCGCTAATCGGGGTTCACGGGCCGCGACGACTCACCGTCGTCGCCAAGCCCGTCGCGGCGTTCCCACTCGCGGCGGACCTCGCGCAAACCGTACGCGCAAAGTTCGAACTCGTGGCTGAGGCGGGCGAGAATGCCGTTTTCCTCGGCGTGTTCGTCCTCGCCCATCGTGCTCGCCAGGTAGTAGGACCGCTTGCCCTGTGAACAATAGTCGAGGAAGAAGTCCTTGCGTGGGGCCGACTGCTTCGACCGCAGTGCCTCGGGATACAGGCCCGTCCAAAAGAGCGTGTAGTCGCCAATATGCCGGTGCACGTTGCGGCGGGGGCTGCCTGTACGAGCCTCGCCTTCCTGCAGCATCTCCGCGACTTCGTCGAGTCGTCGTCCCGTGGGAGCCTTCACGTGGTAGATCGTGTCGGTGTGCACGAATCGCGTGAGCAGACCCGAGAGGTAGTCGAGCATCTGCGGATCGGCAACGCCTAACTGCGACTGAAAGGTCTGTTCGGTCAGCGCCGCGAAAAACCGGTGCAAAACGGACGAATGGGGACGCGAACTCACTGGATGTGTCCTCCAGTACCCTGGAAGCCAGGCGGGCTTCACGTCGAGCGGAGTCCACTGCAACACGTCATAGCCATGCGTGTGACAGCAGGGCAGTCACCGCCCAATGTCGAGTCGTGAAGACCCGCTCATCGTCGAAGCAGCAGCGCACGGCATCTCCGCACGCCCCTGCCTCGTTCAAGTCTAACCTCGATTTTGAAAATGGGTCAATCACGGTTTACGTGCACATTGGTCAAGCGCACAGGCCGTTACCGTCGCTTCGTCTAACGATTGCGACGTGACGTGACGGTTTCTGACGCATTTTCCACGGAATGGGGATAATTCGAGAGGTCGTGCGCGTGTTCGGGCCGCGCACCGCGACGGCGTCACTCCGCTGCCGCCGCGACATCCGGTTTCTTCATCAGCCAGACTTCCGAGACCAGCGTGCCCCAGCCGCCCGTGTTGCGCCAGATCGAGACGTCCGACGGCAGCCCTTCGCCGACGCCCGCCTGTTTCTTCATCCAGAGTCGCAGTTCGCCGTCGGCTGTCGCCGCGCGCGGAACGTCGAACTCGAAAGAGTCGGCGCGGTATTCGGGGAGTTCGAGATTCTCGGCCAGTAGAAAGTCGTCCGCATAGATAGACTGGCGCGTCTGGGGTTGGAACTTGGCGTAACGGGGAAGAAAGCGTGGGCGTACCAGCGTGAGCCGCACACGGTATTCGGCGTCGGGATCGAGGTCCGTGTAGCGAAACGCCACGCCACGCTCTTCGTCGGTCGTGAACGCCATGGTCCGCTGCGAACGACGATTCGAACTGTTGAACTCGCCGTCGCCATACGACCAGCCGTACACCAGGTGTGGTGCTTCCCCGGGCACGCCGGCGTTGTCATAGAAACCGTCATGCCCCGGGTCGTCGTAGTGAAGAATCCGCTCGACGAACGCCCGGCGATCCCGTTCGTTTTCGGCCATAACGGCGCGGACGATTTCGTGCTGCAACCAGCCGAAGCCGACATAGTCCTGCACGAGGTTGAACAATCCCTCGCTGCGCAGTCCGAAGATGCGTTCGGACTCGCCGCCGGCGGCCACGGCCCGCGCCTTGAGTGCCTCCATTTCGTCACTGGGGGCGGGCAGCGACGTCTCGGCCAACGCGCTCAGCGTCGCAGCGAGATCGCCCCCTTCGAGGGCCGCCGCGAGTTGGGTGGAAACGCTATCGACCAGGGCTCGCTGCCGGCGCACGTCCAACTGGATATATTTGTCCAGGCAGGCCTTTTCCAGATACTCGTGCCAGAGATAACTCCGTCGCCGACGCTCGGCTGGCATCACGCGGCCGGCCGATTCGACCAGCTCGACCAGCCGATCGATGCCGTCGTTCTCCGCGATCGGCGTTTGCAGGTTTTCTTCCAGCGTGAAGATGGCCGCCGTCATCAGGTCGGCCGCCTCGCTGCCGAAGTGCGCCCTGGCGTACTCGTGGACGACCGCTTCGACCGACTGGTGCGGGTTCCAGAAGAGTCGCTGGTAAATCCAGTTGTTGGCATGATCGTGATGACCTTCGGAGTAGGCGACGTCGCCGATCGTGAACTCGGTCGTCTCCTGGAACACCTGATAGTAGTTGCGCGGTCGAGCGTGGAACGTGCGGCGGTCATAGACCATCGCCATCGCCTCGCTCGGACGATGGCGGTACATCCCGTCATCCCACGGCGGCGGAGTCCGGTAATCACGATCGGCGATGATCTCGTGGTCCCTCAGGCCATATTGGGAATAGACCCAGTGCGT
>JAGQPT010000414.1 GCA_020426575.1 Planctomycetales bacterium | reverse complement strand
CGCGTTGCGGCTTGGCTTGGTGCGTCACGGCGAATGAACAAGCAGGCGGGCACTTTGCGTGTCGCCGGCCGACAGGACGCAGAGGAAGACCCCGGCGGGCTGTCCATCCGCATTCCACTCGATCTCGTGTGATCCGGGCGGGACCCGTCGATCAAGCAGCGTCTTCACCTTTCGCCCGACGGCGTCGTAGACAGCGATGGTAACGTCGCGCTCGGAGGCCAGGGTAAAACTGATTCTTGTCGATGATGCGAACGGGTTCGGATAGTTCGATTCAATTGTCGCCGATCGCACATCCGCCGCACGTTGAAGTGCGCCGCGCTCAACACCGACGATACCTCCCGTGCGCGTGTTGAGCACGCTGCCGTAGTCGCCGACCATTGTCGCAAAGTCCGCATCGAGCATCTGAACCCCGCGCAGAACCTGTGCCGTGCGGCTCACCTGCTTCACCCAGGTCGCGCCGCCGTCGGTCGTCGCGAGGACCGTTCCCAGCCGTCCGACCGCCAGCCCATTGTTGAAGTCGGCGAAGTCGATGTCGTAGAGATCGGTCGTCGTGCCACTGGTTTGTTCGCCCCACGTCGCACCGCCGTTCGACGTGTGCAGGATGCCGCCGCCGTCAGCGGCTGCCCATCCGTTATTTGCGTCGACAAACGAAACGGCTTCGAGCGAAAACGTCGTCCCGCTGGTTTGGGGTGTCCAGGTTGAGCCGCCGTCGGTGGTGTGGAGGATCTTGCCGCTCGCGCCGACGATCCAGCCGGTCGCGGCGTCTACGAAATCGACGTCATTCAGCGTCGTGGTGACCGTGCTCGTTTGCGGATTCCAGGTCGTGCCGCCGTCTGTTGTATGGCGGATGGTCCCGCCGATGCCAACTGCCCATCCGTTGTTGACATCGGCCATCTTGACGCCGTACAGCGCGAGGTTGTATCCGCTCTGCTGGAAGGTCCACGTCACGCCGCCGTCGACGGTGCGATAGATCGCGCCGGCTTCGCCCACAGTGGTGCCGTGCAGCGCATCGCTGAACGACACGCTGAGATTGTCGCCGCTGCTCCATTGAAGGGTCCAGTGTGCGCCGCCATCGACGGTGCGGATGATCTTGTGATCACCGACAACAATGCCCGTTGATTCGTCGATCAGGGCGACGTCGCCGAAGAAGTCGAGTCCACCCGTCGTGAACTCTGTCCAGGTGAGGCCGCCGTCGGTCGTCTTAGCGGCAAGTCCGATCGACCCGACCGCGTAGCCGACTGTCGCGGACTCAAACGCCAACCCGGAAACCAGAAACAGGGTGCCGGTGAGGACGGGCGTCCAGGTGGCACCGCCGTTGGTTGTATGCAGTGTGTTGCCGGTCACCGGACCCAGCAGGCCGATGACGCCGTGGTTCGCATCGGTGAACCGAACGGACTGCAGGATTGCCGCCGTCGTACCGGTGGACTGCGGCGTCCAGGTGGCGCCGCCGTTGGTGGTTCGCAGCACCGTGCTGCCGAATCCGACGGCCGTTCCGGTGTTTG
>JAGQPT010000413.1 GCA_020426575.1 Planctomycetales bacterium | reverse complement strand
GGCAACGACCAGGTACTGGCTGGCCCTCGGCCCAGCGCCCCAACTCACATAGTCGATGACGAAATCGGGGGCCTCGGCCTTTTGCCGCCGCGTGGCCCGCACGAGCCGCGTGGCGTAGCGCATCACGTGTTCGGCAACCGGCACGCGCCGCACCGTCTCCTGCAACGAGAGGATTTCCTCGCGCGACAACAGCGGTTCGAGCTGTACGCGGGCCGATGCGGTCGTGCGCCGCACGATTTCCAGCTCTTCGTCTTCGTCGGGATAGTCGACGAGGATGCTGAACATGAAGCGGTCAAGCTGCGCTTCGGGCAACGGGTAGGTGCCTTCTTGCTCGATGGGATTCTGCGTGGCTAACACGAAGAACGGTTCATCGAGCCGGTGACGCGTGCCGCCGACCGTCACCTGGTGCTCTTGCATGGCTTCGAGCAAGGCGGCCTGAGTCTTCGGGGGCGTGCGGTTGATCTCGTCGGCCAGGATCACGTTGGCAAACACCGGGCCGTGGATGAACCGCAGCTCGCGCGATCCGCTTTGCTTGTCCTCCTGGATCACCTCGGTGCCGGTGATGTCCGAAGGCATCAGATCGGGGGTGAACTGGATACGGTTGAAGTCGAGTGAAAGCGAGTCGGCCAGCGTGTGCACCATCAGCGTTTTGGCCAACCCCGGCACACCCACGATCAGGCAATGCCCGCCCGAGAAGATCGACATCAACAGTTGCTCGACGACCTCGTCCTGGCCGACGATCACCTGGTTGATGCCGTCGGTGATCTGCCGGAAGGCGCGGCCCAGCCGTTCGATCGCCTGGATGTCATTTTCCTTCTGCATCAACGATCCTCGGTTCGGAGGCGGGTGGGACGAGCGGTGGGGCGGTGGGCCGCTAACGAGCCTCGCGGCGGAACGGCCCGCCCGTGGGGGCTCACCCACAACATAGCTCATCGGGGCCTGCGGAGCGATCACCCCGGATGGCCAATGCGTCTGTGGATTTGGCTGCTTGTGGCGGTTTCAGCGCGTCTGTTTCGCTGCCGCGCTAGGCTGCCGCGAGGTTTTTGCGTCGGGCGAAGTGGGCAGGTCGTCAGCCGCCGAACGATCGCCACCAAAGGCCAACAGGCGGTTTTCCGACGTCACCAACAGGATGTCGCCGGCGGCCAACAGATCGCCGGCATAGGCCTGCCCGGGAATGATCGGCAGGCGAATCTGGCTGGGCCAGTAGCCGTCGCGACCACCTTGCCGGAACACGCGAATCGAGTTGTCCGAGGTGGGCCAATAGACATCGCCGTCGAGCACAAAGCCGCGGCCCGCGGCGTGCACCTCGTCGCTACCCGGCGGCCAGCGCCAGACCGCCGATCCGGACGCCTCGTCGAGGCACCAGAGACGCCGGCCGCTGGCGATCAGTTCGCCCCCTTTGACGCCGCTGCGGAAGCCGAGCAGGTCGGTGATTTCGCCACGCGTGGCGACGTGCCAAAGCAAACGGCCGTCCTGGGCATCGACGGCCAGCACCAGGTCGCTGTCGTCCGGAGCCACAAACACCCGTCCTTGGCTGACCAGGCACGGCGAGGGATCGCCATTGGCGTTTTTCGCGGCGCCGTCGTGCACGTCGGCGTATTGTCGCACCCAACGAAGTTGGCCCGCGTCGGTCGTCAGCGCCGCGACGGCCCCCATATTCGTGTTCAGATAGAGCGTGTCGCCGACAAGCGTGAGCAGGTTGTGCGAACGGACAACGTTGCCGCCGGTGGCATGGCGCCCGGCACAAACAAACCTGCGCCAGATGGTGTGGCCGTCCGCGACGTCGAGACATTCGACGTGGCACTCGGGATAGACCCCGCCGCGACGCAGACAGACGTAGGCGTGGCGGCCGTCGCTGACGGGTGTGCCCTCGAAGGCGTACTCCCACTGTCCCTGGTCAGGTTCGCGGCTCCATTCGAGACGTCCTTGCGCGCCGAGGTCGAGGCAAACGAGCCGGGCCCCCTCTCCGGCAGCCAGACCGGCGGGCTGCTGTGTCCAGGCAGGTCCCATCCGCGCCAACAGCCGGTCGCCAACGACGGTAAGGGAATAACACGGCTGGCCCGTCGTGCGGAATCGTGCCATCCGCGCAATCAACGCCACGCGGCGACGTTCAACCGACAGTTCCGCCTCGTCGACCTGCGCGACCGTTCGCCCGTCGGTGCGGTAGATCACGGGCCGATCGAGCCCCCAGGCGGGATCACCCGTGCGGTAGTCGAACGCCACGATGCGTGTTTCGTTGGCCGTCAGCACCAGGTTGTGCCAGGTGACCGGGAAGTAGCGGGGATTGTCGCTGAGCTGCTCAGTGCGTTTCGGGCCGCGACGAACGCCCACCGGCGACGTTGCCGTGGGGTCGAGGTCGTCGATGGCACGCATCCAGCGGTGCCCGCCGAGTTGCAACGTGTCGGCCATCAGCGGCAGTCGCGACGGGCTGCCCGCGAACGTGCTCCACTGCTGCTGTGGCGCGGCGCTTCGCCACTCGCGGCTGGCCTTGCCGAGCGACGCCAGCGCGTCGGCATAACGGGCCTGGTGTCCGCCCAGAGTACCGGTCGCATCGGGAAATCGCGCCTTGTAGTTCGCCACGTCGCGTTGAGACCGCTCGGCCGGTCCTTCGAGCACCGCGATCAGCGCGAGGCGGGCCTCGACGTCGGCGGGTGAAAACGCGGCGTCGGGAAAGCGATTGGATTGCTCGGCGGGTGTGCCGGGCTCGTCGGGCAACAACCGCTGCCAGGCCGCACGCGCCACGTCGAAGTCGCCCGCCTCTAGGGCCAACTCCGCCAGGGCGTTGAGCGCATCGTCGGTCCAACTGCTGGGGAACCAGTTCTCGGCGACGTCGGCCAGGGCCGCGCGATCGCCGGCCGCCACTGCCTCGCGGTATTTGGTCTCGACGAGTGGATCGACGCGGCGGCGATACTCGGCCAGTGCCTCGGCCGGGCCGTGGGCAATCTTGCGCTGGGTGTACGACCGCAGCGGAATCCACCAACCGTCGTGCTGGGCGTCGACGGCAACCAATTGATCGCCGTGATCACGGGCCACGTCGGTGAGAGCATCGACCACTTCGGGCCATTGTTCGTTGGCCAGCAGTTCGTCGATCTGGCCGAGCCGTGTCCGCACGAACGTCGGCACGGTTTCGACCTGCACGGACGCCACCGACGGTGTCGCGGCCGCTGCGCCGAGCACCTGACCGTGCGACGGTGCCGGGGCACGCGCCAACATCACGACGGCCAGCGGCAGAACCGCCAGCGACCAGTTGCGGCGGCGCGACACGAGACAACGAACAGCGCCACCACGACCGCAGGCCCCCATCGCGCGCGAGCAAGCATCGGTGGTCGGCGGTCTCTTCATCCGTGTCGGTTCGTCGTGGCGGCTCACGTTGCATACCCCTCGACGATCCGGCCGATCCAAAACAGGCACGCGAAAAAGACCATGGCAACGAGCATCTGTCCCTGGCTGATCATGCTGGCCAGTTGCAAGATGACCGCCAACGGCAGCAGCAATAGCGACGCTTTCTGCATCCAGTGGCCGACCGATCGCATGAGCGTGCGTACTATCCTTGTTGCTACCGAGTGCCATCGCGGCGTGCCCGTTACGAGGGGTCCACACCACCGGCCGGCAACCGCCATGACTCGTTCCCCCGTGGACCGGGTTCTCGAGTTTTCGCAGTTCAGGTCAGTGGTTGCGGTTTTCGGGTGGGCCGGCTGGTGCGGGCCATTTCACGAGTGCCGTTTTTGTCGTATGCTCAGCCGACGTGGGGTCGACATCCCTGCTTTGCACCAATGTAGCACGTCATCGGTCCTACGTCATTTGGGCGGCGTTGGTTCCCCGGCAGATGTGCCAGCGTCGGCCACGCCGGGCCGGTGCTACACGCGATATAGCTGGAAAATGAGCAAAACGCGTCCACTGACGATCCTCATGCGCAGCCTGCGGCAGCGCTGTCCGGCGTGCGGGAGAGGCCGTGTCTTCGACGGCTGGCTGGCGGTCCGCGACGAGTGCGAAGAGTGTGGCCTGACGTTCAACCGTGGTCCGGGCTTCTACCTGGGGGCCGTCTATTTCAACTACGGCGTCACGGCCCTGGTGACGGTGATCGTCTTCTTCACGCTGTACCTGGGCTTCGGCTACGCGATCGAATCGATCGTCTGGCCGTTGTTCGGCTTCTGCCTGGTGTTTCCCTTGCTGTTTCACCGCATCGCGCGGAGCCTGTGGCTGGGCTTCGACGAACTGTTCGATCCGCACGCGAAGTCGGAGCCCAGCGCCGAGGATAACGCCTAGTCACGGCGACGCCGGCGCTTCGACGCGGGAACACTACCAAGGGAGCGGCACCGCGCCTAACCGCGGCGGGTGGGGATCAAGGTCCAGAGGCGGGGTTCGCGCAGATAAACGCCCAGCCAGATGAGGGCGCCGATGACGATCTGCACGGGGAAGGGATCGCCCACGCGCCAGTGCGTGCAGATGGCGCCGCCGATGTAGCCGGTCAGCAGGATCGCCCCCAGCACGGCCGTGGCAGGGATCGCATAAATGACGACGCAGACGAGTTCCAGCACCGCCAGCGTCGTGACGATGTCCAGCGGAAGACCGAGGTGCTCGAAGCCTTCGGCCAGTTCGGGCCCGCCCTTAAATTTCATCACCGCGCTCATCGCGAACGCCAGGGTGACGAGGGCCGAAATCACGCGGCCGGCCCATACGAGCTTGGCCGGCGCAGACGGGTAATTGGTGACGTCAGCTGCAGGCACGGGACGGACCTCGACACAGGGAGTTGCTTGCCGTGGGAACCGCCACGTGCCAGGGAGAGTTAATTGCCGCGGGCCTGGCGGACTTCTTCGTCCAGGGCCGCTTTCGTGGCCTGCTGATTCTGCGCCGCGCGGCGCGCCTTGCGGATCTGCACGTACATCAGGCTCGTGAACGAACCCACGAGCAGGAACGGCATCGACATCATGAAGAGGATGCTGTAGTAGAATCCGCGGACCGGGTCGCCCCCGCCGCCGTTGGCAACTTGCTCGCTGATCGCGTTCTTACAATTCGGACAGGCCTCGGCCACGCCGGCCAGCAGCAGTGTCGCCCCTGCGCACAACAGGGTGACCGTCAATGCCCGGTGCCAGGGAAAGGAACGCCGTTGCCATCGATCGAGCATCGCGGGAGGCCTCCGAAATAAAGGACGCGGTATCAGCCGATTGTACGTCATCCGCCGCCGCCGGGCCAGATCCAATACAACATCACGTAGACGAGCACGCCGGTGACCGAGACGTACATCCAGATGGGGAACGTCCAGCGGGCCAGTTGGCGGTGGGCGATAAACCGCCGTCGCCAGGCGAGATAGATCGTCCAGACGGCCAGGAACGGCACGGCGGCCGCCAGCACAACGTGCGAGATCAGGATGGGGAAATAAATCCAACCGGTGCCCGGAGGACCGGCGAACTTGCGGCTGCCGGCGAGGTAATGGTACGTGAGGTAACAGGCCAGGAAAACGACCGATACGGCGAAGCTGGCCAACATCGCGTTGAGGTGGCCGCGCACCCGCCCGTGCTTGATCTTCCAGTACCCGAGGGCGAGCAATACGGTCGCCAGCGCGTTGAGCGAGGCGTTGACCGACGGCAGCAGCTCGACGATGCCTGACTCGTTCACGGTGGCGTTCTCTAGACGTAGCGAAGTATTTAGGCGTAGCAAAAACGATTGAAGCGGGCGGCGTCGCGCGGAAACGGTCGCGCCGATCATGACTCGGCGAGCAGTTCGTCGATCTTCTCGTGCAGCAACTTCACGTCGGTTGGATCGGTGACGTGGAAATAGCCCCGAATGCGGCCCTGCCGATCGACGATGCTCACCACGTCGTTGTGCGTGCTCTTGGAGTGCGGCTGGTGGAACACTTCGCGAGCGACGCGCTTCAGCTCGTCGCGATCGCCCGTGAGAAACTTCCAGCGGTCGAAGTCGGCGTCGTAGTGCCCGGCATAACGGGTGAGGGCCTCGGGCGTGTCGACATCGGGATCGACCGTCACGCTGAGGAACCGCGCGTCGCTGTCGGCATAATCTTTCTGAATCTCGTTGACGGCGTTGTTGAGCTTCACGCAGAGGCCCGGGCAAGCGGTGAAAAAGAAACTCACGCCCCAGACTTTTCCCTTCATGTCCTCGGCCGAGAAGGGCTTGCCGTCCTGATCGACGAGTTGAAACTCGGTGACGTGCATCGCCTCGTCGGCGGGGATGTTGCGGGCGGAAATGTTGCTGGCCGGTGTGGCCGAGGGGGCCGGTGCCGATGTTTTCTCGCAGCCAATGGCGGCGAACACCAGCAGCGCGGGAAGTCCGACCAGAGCGGTCGGCAAACTTATGCGCGGGCAGCGGTTGGTTCTGGGGGCGTCGCTGGTCATGGTACTACCTACTTTCTTTCCGATCGTTTTGACTGGTCGTCGTTTGATGCTTCACAACCCGTGATGCTTCACAATCCGGACCGGCGAGCCGCGGCGGGCGGACACGAGGCCGACTAACCGCCCGGTGTAGTACGGCGGCCGGCCACCCACCAGGCGGCGACGGTCATCGCTACGGCGAACGCCAGCGAGACGACCCAACAGGTGGTCATCCCCGGCAGGTGCTGCGGCAGGGCCGTCGCGTCGGCGCCGAGGTAAAGGAGTCGCCGCAGTCCCGCTACTCCATACGTTAACGGGTTGAGCCGAATCATCCAGGCCATCACCCCCTCGCCCGGCGGGAAGAAGGCGCCGGAGAGCAGCCACATCGGCATCAACAACACGCTCATCACGGCATGAAACCCCTGCGTCGAGTCCATCCGCCAGGCCAGCACGAAGCCCAGGCCCGTCAGCGCGAACCCAACGACGCCCAACAGAAGCGCGATCAACAGAACCGAGGCGACACTCACGTGAAATCCGATGGCCAGGCCGAGCAGCGTGAACAGGTAGGCCTGGGCCAGCGCGATCAGCGTGCCGCCGGCGAGTTTGCCAAACACCATCGCCGAGCGGGGGATGGGCGCCACGAGCACCCCCTGCAGGAAGCCTTCGCGGCGGTCTTCGATCACCGAGATCGTCGTGAAGATCGCCGTGAACAGCAGGATGAGGATCACGGTCCCCGGGAAGAAGTATTCGCCGTAGGAGACGTTGGCCTCGGCGGCGCCGGGGAGGCGGAACGAAGGCCCCAATCCGGCGGCGAACAATACCCAAAAAATGATCGGCTGGCCGACGGCGCCGAAGACGCGATTGCGCTGCCGGACGAAGCGGACCCACTCCCGCCAACTGAGCGTGGCCACGACCCGCGCCCAGTTG
>JAGQPT010000412.1 GCA_020426575.1 Planctomycetales bacterium | reverse complement strand
TAACGACTGCGACGACGGTTCCGGTGGCCTGGACCCCATCATCCCCCCCGCCGAGAACCCGCTTTCGGGGCCCGCGAACCTGGCGTCCAACCGATTGGTCGTTTTGTCGGCAACCTCGAAGCGTGCCGAGGCCGGGCTCGGCCGAACCCTTTCGCGGCCGGGATATCGCCAGCTTCGCGGCTGCGGCCGATCTTTTATCTGCCCAACGCATCTGGTAAAAATGGGGCGTAAATGGTTTACCTTGGGCGCCGTCGCCAAGTGGCTAAGGCAGCGGATTGCAAATCCGCCATCGCCGGTTCGAATCCGGCCGGCGCCTCTTCTTGTGTTCTCTTGCACGCGGTGGCATAAACCCCCACATTTCAATGGGTTGCAGCGAGGCACTTGTTCTGCGGGTTTGGTCCACTCGGACGAAGTTGAACAGCAAAACGTTGCGCCGATTCGGGCTTCCAGGTCGACATGACCGCTTGTTGTCGTCGATGGAAAGGTGCACGCGGATGGTCTGATCTGTGGACACGGCATGGGCCGTTACGGCGCCGAGCATTCGCGTCAGCGGGCAAGTTTTTGGACAAGCGGCGTGGAGTGTCGGTCCAGTGCGAAGGGGGCGAAAGCAACGCTGCGGTCGCCGCCGCTGGCGTCACCCCGAGGTGTCGGGGCTTGGATTTTGCGTTCCGCCGGGATCCCGCATGAGTTCTTGCAGGACGTCGAGGTGATGTTCGTACACGCCGCGGGGCAACGTGCGCCGGTGCACGCAGACGCTGGCCGCTTTGCCCACGATCTCGCCCATCATCCCGCAGGTGCGCATCACTCGGACCGGTCCGAGCCCCGTTTTGGTCACGCTGATGTCGCGTCCGGCCATAAATAAATTGTCGATGTTGCGGCTATACAGGCACCGATAGGGCGCCCAATAGATGCTGCCGTAGCTGTAGTCCTTGCCGCGGGTGTAATCGGCAATGAATTCATTGCCCTCGAAACCTGTCTGGAATTCCGCACGGGGGAAGTGCAGGTCGATGTGCCAGGAACAGGGGAAGGCCGCGTCGGGGAACTGTCGCTGCTGGATGAAATCCTCGCCGTCGAGCACGACATCGCCGAGCAAGCGGCGCGACTCGCGTTTCCCGGCAACGTAGGCCAACCAGCCGAGCCGGTGATTGGGGTAAAGCCCGTCGACGTTCTTCAGCACGTCCCAGGCACCATAGGCGGCACGAAAATTGTGGTCTCGAATCAGTTCGATGTCGTTGACCTGATCCTTGTCGAAACCGCTCTCCCAGTACCACTTGCGGGCAAAGTCATCGAGTCGGTCCTGCCCGCTTGAGCTGAACTTGCCGCGTCCGGGAAACGGCTTGTCTTTGAGATCGAGTGCCCAAGGGCAGCGTGGGAAGGGCTGCTCGTACTGTCCCTGCTCGTACCGCATCGCCAAGGCGCTTTTATCTTTACACTCGCACTTGAGGACTTGCGACTCGTCGGACGCATCGAGCACGCTAAAGAGATTGGTACTGCCCATCAGGTTGGCGACTTCGTATTCGTAGTCCGCACCGGCCAGATAGCCGATGGCGGCGTCGCCCGTGCAATCGGCGAACAGCTTCGCCTGCAATCGCTGTTGTCGGGCCGTTTCCGTGCTCTGGATTACGACCGCACTGATCCGCGTACCGTCCATCGAAATGTCGACGGCGCGATGATTGGTCAGCAACGTGATGCGCGGTTCGGCATGGACCACGGCGAGC
Source organism: Planctomycetales bacterium (assembly GCA_020426575.1). Lineage (GTDB taxonomy): Bacteria > Planctomycetota > Planctomycetia > Pirellulales > JAEUIK01 > JAGQPT01. Next base: position 13,346 of record JAGQPT010000412.1, on the reverse strand, counting down.
TTACGGGCATCGTCGAAATTCTCGGCCACCGTGCCGTTCATCACCCCGTTCTTTTCGATCGGGGGGAGAATCTCGGTGACGATGTCGCCGACGTGGGGATACGGCTGCTCGTTGGTCGTGCCCTCGGGCCAGACGCGGACTTCGGAACTGCCGTTTCCGCCTAGCACGGGGCGGTCCTGCACCAGGGCGACATCGAGACCGTTGCGAGCGGCGGCCAGCGCCGCACAGGTGCCGGCCAAACCACCGCCGACGACGACAAGGTCGAACGTGCCGCCGTCGTCGGGTTGGTCAGGCAATCCCAGCAACCGGCGGCGGAACCTGGTCAGCGCTTCGACGTCGTTCGTGGGTTCGAAGGCCGCGTCTTTGCAAAACAGGATGGCTTCGCAGCGGCCTTCGAAGCCGGTCAAGTCGTGCAGCGCGATCGTCGCCTCGGTGCCCACGTCAACGACACCGCCATCGTGCCAATGCCACGCGGCACTCTTCGTGCCGAAGACCTCGTCAAGTGGCTTGCCGTCCACGACGATCTGAAACCTGCCGGGCGCACCTGGTGCCAGCCACGGCGCGACCCAATCGCGGGTGCGCACCCAAACCCGATAGGTTCCGGCCGAGGGAAAGGTCACGTCGGCCGTGGCGTCGGCGACCGGAATACCCAGGCCGTGGGCGAGCAAGTAGGGCGACCCCATCTGGTCCATCGACTGCTGGTCGAGTTCCCAGCCGCCACGATCGGCAAACGCCTCGGCCTCGAGGAAGAGGAATTCACCGGTGTCCGCATCTTGACCACCTGGCTCGGCAAGGGACGACGAGCGAGCAAGCAGTCCGAGTGCCGTTGCACCGGCAAATCCGATGAATTCCCGTCGCGGAAGTCGCAAGGGCGTTGAAGCCATGGTTCGTGCACTCTCCACAGGCTTGGGGCGTGCCGTTGCAGGGCACGAGGTCGTCAGTGTCAATTAACGATCGGAAACGCGTGCGCTGACCGAGTTTTCCGCCCGCTCCGTGGGCTGCCAACACGACGGTCCTCTGAACGGTTGGGCTGAGAGTATTGTAGTTGTCACGGCGACGTCGAGCGAGCAACATTCGCTGTCGTGTGGAGCGCTCGCCGGACGTGACGGAGTGCGTCCCCCACTCCGCGCGACGTGCACAGACGGACGGAATGATCGGGGGAAGCGTCTCAAACGGCCCGGCGCCGGGGCGTTGGGTCCCCGTCGCATCCTATTCTTTCGATGCGGGAGGACTTCTCCTGCCGCGAAGGGTCCGCGTGGCACCACCCCGTGCGGACTTGTTAGAATACACGATCTTAGCCCTCGATCCCACGGCGAGCGATGTCGGACAATCCGGAACGAGACCGCCTCGCCGATCACGAAGCCGGCCGCGCTAATTGGAAACGTTGGGGTACTTACCTGGCGGAGCGCGCCTGGGGAACCGTTCGTGAGGACTACAGTGCGGACGGCGACGCCTGGAATTACTTCCCGCACGACCACGCTCGCAGCCGGGCGTATCGCTGGAGCGAAGACGGCATCGGCGGCTTCTGCGACGACAAACAGTACGTCTGCCTCGCCGTCGCGCTCTGGAACGAACACGATCCGATTCTCAAGGAGCGGATGTTCGGGCTGGCGAACCTGCAGGGGAACCATGGCGAAGACGTCAAAGAGTACTACTTTCACCTCGACGGCACGCCGACGCACTCGTATATGCGGATGCTCTACAAGTACCCGCAGGTCGAGTACCCGTACGACGATCTCGTGGCTGAGAACGGCCGCCGCGACCAGACGCAGCCCGAGTACGAATTGTTCGACGCGCTCAAGGAAGCGTTTCTCGCCAATCGCTACTTTGACGTCGAGATCGAGTACGCCAAGGCCGGCCCCGAAGACGTGCTGTGCCGCATTACGGCGCACAACTGTGGGCCCGACCCAGCGCCGATACACGTGTTGCCTCACCTCTGGTATCGGAATCGCTGGACCTGGGAAATGAACCAGCAGGCGGAGGTCATCCGTGCTACGGGGCCGGGTGCCGCCACGACGAGACACGATGAGTTGGGGGAGCGCTGGTGGTACGTGCGCGCCTCGGACGGGCAGCAAGTCGAGTTGCTGTTCACCGAGAACGAAACCAATTTCGCCCGAATCGATCGCTCTTCGAACCGATCGCGCTATGTGAAGGACGGCATCAACGACGCCGTCGTATCAGGCAAGACATCGGCGGTAAACCACGAGCAGGGAAGCAAATTGGCTGGACACGTCCATGCCGTCGTAGCATCGGGCGAGTCGTTCTCCGTCGAGGTGAGATTCTCTCCCGAAGCGCTCGACGCACCGTTTGCCGACTTCGATGCGACGTTTTCGGCGCGGATCGCCGAGTGCGCGGCTTTCTACGACGCGCTGCATCCGCCGTCGCTCGACGACGACCGGCGCACAGTGGGCCAGCGCGCCTTCGCCGGGTTGCTGTGGTCAAAGCAGTACTACCACTACGACGTGTGGCGCTGGCTCAAAGGCGATCCCACGCAACCGCCGCCGCCGGAGTCGCGCTGGCAGGGCCGCAACCGCCGCTGGAAGGAACTGCACAACGCCGACGTGATCCTGATGCCCGACACCTGGGAATATCCCTGGTACGCCTCGTGGGACCTGGCGTTCCACTGCGTGGCCATGGCCCATATCGATCCGGAGTTTGCCAAGGGCCAATTGCGGAAGATGGGTTACGAGTGGTATCAGCATGCCAATGGCCAGTTCCCGGCCTACGAGTGGAACTTTGACGACGTGAACCCGCCGGTGACGGGCTGGGCCGCCTGGCGGGTGTACCAGATCGACCGCGACGCCAAGGGAACCGGCGACGACGCGTTTCTGCGGGAGGTCTTTCAAAATGAGATGTTGAATTTCAATTTCTGGCTCAACCGCAAAGACAGTTGCGGGCGAGACGTCTTCGGCGGCGGTTTTTTGGGGATGGACAACATCGGCGTCTTCGACCGGGACAGACCGCTGCCCGACGGCAGCCAGCTTGAGCAGAGCGACGGCACGAGTTGGATGGCGCTGTACTGCATGACGATGCTGACGATCGCGGCCGAGCTCGCCAAGTCGGATCCCATCTACCAGAACATGGCGATCAAATACTTCGAGCATTTCCTCTACATCGCCCACGCGATGACAAACATCGACGGCGCGGGGATCAACCTCTGGGACACCGAAGACGAATTCTTTTACGACGTGGTGTTGCTTGCCAACGGCGAGAGTATTCCGTTGCGAATTCATTCGATGGTGGGCCTGGTGCCGCTGTTCGCGGTGTTTGCGGCAAATCCGATGAAGACGCGTCACCTCGACACGTTTCTCGAACGCACCCATTGGTTCGCCGAACATCGCCCCGACTTGCTTAAGAACGTGGCGTCGGTCACCCAGCCGGGTGTCGACGAGCGCAAGTTGATGGCGATCGTCACCAAAGACCGCCTGGTGGCGTTGCTCCGCCGCATGCTCGACCCGCAGGAGTTTCTTTCCGACTACGGTGTCCGCGCGCTGTCTCGCTATCACCTGGAACATCCGTTCAAGTTTCAGGTCGGTGACGAGGAAGACACGATCTCCTATCTGCCCGCCGAGTCCGACAGCCGGCTGTTCGGCGGTAACTCGAACTGGCGGGGCCCGATCTGGTTTCCCGTCAATTACATGCTCATCCGTTCGCTGCACGAATTCGCGCTCTATTACGGTGATTCGCTTGAGGTGGAATGTCCCACGGGATCGGGGCAGATGTTCACGCTCGACCGAGTCGCCGCAGAGCTGGCTCGCCGGCTTACGAGTATCTTCCTGCGCGATCCGCAGACGGGCCGGCGGGCCTTTTGGGGTGACAATGAGTATTTCCAGACCGATCCGCGTTGGCGCGACCACATCGTCTTCTCGGAATACTTCAACGGCGACTCCGGCGCCGGGGTGGGCGCGAGCCACCAGACGGGCTGGACCGCACTGGTCGTTTCGATGATCTATGAATACTGGGAACAGCATGGGCGGTCATAGCGTTAGCGCAGGACGGTCGTTTCCGATGGGCGCGACGTGCACCGACGCCGGCGTCAACTTCTGCGTGTATGCCAAACACGCTAACATGATCGAACTGTTGCTGTTCGACCGCGCTGAGGACAAACGCCCTTCACAAGTCATACGGCTCGATCCTGACACTCATCGCACTTACGACTATTGGCACGTCGAAGTCTCCGGCGCCGGTGCGGGGCAGCTCTACGGATATCGCGCCGCCGGCCCCGACGAACGGCAGCTACGATACGATCCCGAAAAGTTGCTCGTCGATCCATACGCGCTTGCCGTGACCAACACCGAAAACTACGACCGGGCCCAAGCGGCGGCGCCCGGGGACAATGCGGCCACCGCGATGAAGTCCGTGGTCGTCGATCCTGCCGCATACGACTGGGAAGGAGATCGGCCGCTCGATCGACCGTTCATCGACTCGGTGATCTACGAGTTGCATGTACGGGGCTTCACGATGAACGCCAATTCGGGGGTCGCCGCGGCGAAACGAGGCACCTATGCGGGCCTGATCGAAAAGATCCCCTATCTCGTCGACCTCGGCATCAAGACGGTCGAATTGATGCCGGTACAGCAGTTCGACGCGCTGGCGGCACCGGGCGGCGTCAACTACTGGGGCTATCAGCCCGTGGCGTGGTTTGCTCCGCATCGACAGTACAGCTCGCAGGCGGACGTGCTCGCGCCGGTCAACGAGTTTCGCGATCTGGTCAAGGCGCTTCACCACGCTGACATCGAGGTCGTGCTCGACGTCGTGTTCAATCACACGGCAGAGGGCAACGCAGCGGGGCCCACGCTTTCATTGCGGGGTCTCGACAACCCGACGTACTACCTGCTCGATCCCAGCAGCTCGGCGGGCTACGTCGATGACACGGGCTGCGGCAACACCGTCAGCGGGAATAACCCGATCGTGCGACGGATGATCCTCGACTGCTTGCGGCACTGGGTCGAGCACATGCACGTCGACGGCTTCCGTTTCGACCTGGCCGCGAGCCTTTCGCGCGGCGAAGACGGTCAGCCGCTGCGGCATCCACCGATTCTGCTCGACATCGAGGCTGACCCGCTGTTGGCAGGGACGAAGATCATCGCCGAGGCCTGGGACGCCGCCGGACTGTATCAGCTCGCCAATTTCGGTGGGGACCGCTGGAGTGTCTGGAACGGTCAGTTTCGTGATCACGCGCGCCGCTTTGTGAAGAGCGACCTTGGCGCGGCTGCCGCATTGGCCGACAACATTTCCGGCAGCGCCGAGCTATTGGGCTGTGACCACTGTCTGCCTAGCCGTAGCGTCAACTTCGTCACGGCCCACGATGGCTTCACGCTCAATGACCTGGTCACGTATAACGAGAAGCACAACGAGGCGAACGGCGAAGAGAACCGGGACGGCTCGAACGACAATTTCAGTTGGAACTGTGGCGTCGAGGGTCCGAGTGACGACGACGAGGTCGAAGCGCTGCGGCGACGGCAGTTGCGCAATTTCTTCACCATCCTGCTGCTGGCCCAGGGTCGGCCCATGATCGCGATGGGGGACGAGGTCCGCCGCACTCAGCGCGGCAACAACAACGCCTACGCGCTGGACGACGAAACGTCGTGGTTCAACTGGGACGACGTGCGGCGACACGCCGATCTGAGGCGCTTCGTCCGCAAGATGCTGCGTTTCCATCAGGAAGCGATCATTTTTCGCGATCCGACGTATTGGGGCGCCCCCGGTGCCACGAGCATCACTTGGCACGGGGTTCAACTGGAAAACCCCGACTGGGGGGACGACTCGCACACGTTGGCCTACGAATTGCGCCACCGGCCGAGCGGCGAACACCTGCACGTGATGCTCAACGCATTTTGGAAGCCGCTCGATTTCGCCCTGCCCGCCACGGCTGACGGACGCCGCTGGCATCGCCTCGTTGACACGTCGCTTGCGGCGCCGGAGGATTTCCCCGAGACTGCGGCGCCGATCGACGGCCAACTGTCGCGGTACACCTGCCAGCCCCGCTGCTCCGTTGTGCTGGTGAGCCTGGAATGACACGTAGCGAAGGAGCGACACGATGGCCAACCAGTACGATGTGATCATCATCGGCAGCGGTGCCGGTGGAGGCACACTCGCGCGGCACCTTGCTCCGACGGGCAAGAAGATCCTCATTCTGGAACGAGGTGGTTGGCTAGCGCGCGAACCGGAAAACTGGATCACCGAAGAGGTGTTCGTCAATAACCGGTACGTGTCGACCGACGTCTGGCACGACAAAAACGGCAAGCCCTTTCAACCCGGTGTCCACTACTACGTCGGCGGGGCGACCAAGATGTACGGTGCGGCGCTCTACCGGCTGCGCAAAGAAGACTTCGGCGAACTGGCACACGAGGATGGCATCTCGCCCGCATGGCCGATCAGCTACGACGAACTCGAGCCGTACTACACTCAGGCCGAGCACCTCTATCAGGTCCACGGTGCCCGGGGCGAAGACCCCACGGAGCCACCGGCCAGTGCACCGTACTCACACCCGCCGATCTCGCACGAACCGCGAATCGCCCAACTCGCTGAGGACCTCGCCCGGGCGGGCTACCACCCGTTTCATTCGCCGTGCGGCATCATGCTCGACGAACAGCGGATGCTCTCGAGCCGGTGTATCCGCTGCATCGACTGCGACGGTTTTCCCTGCCTGGTCCACGCCAAGAGCGACGCCGAAGTGCTGGGGGTGCGTCCCGCATTGGAGCATCCGAACGTCACGCTGTTGACGGACGCGTTGGTCACGCGACTCGAAACCAACGCGGCCGGCACGGCGGTCACGCGGGTGTGCGTCACCCGCGACGGGCAGCAGGAGACGCTCGAGGCGGGCATCGTCGTCGTGTCCTGCGGTGCCGCCAACTCGGCCAAGCTGCTGTTGATGTCGGCCAATGCCCAACATCCCGACGGGCTGGCGAACGCTTCCGGCCAGGTCGGGCGCAACTACATGTTCCATAACAGCCAGGCCGTCCTGGCACTATCCAAGGAACCGAATCCGACGCGGTATCAGAAGACGCTCGGTCTGAACGACTTTTATTTCGGCATGCCAGGTTACGAGTACCCGATGGGCAACATCCAGATGGTGGGCAAGTCGCAGCCACCGATGTTTCGCGGCGAGAAGCCGATCGAGACGGCGCTGGCCCCCCAGTGGACGCTGGAAATGGTGGCCCGGCACGCCGTCGACTTCTGGCTTTCCACGGAAGATTTGCCGCGGCCGGAAAATCGCGTCACGGTCGATCGCTCCGGCAGGATCACGCTCTCCTACACGCGCAACAACCTCACGGCCAAGCAGCGGCTCTACGAAAAACTCAAGTCGATGCTCAACCAGCTCGACATGCACGACCACCTGATTCCCCGCAACCTATATATGAAAAACGAAATCGACGTGGGCGGCGTGGCGCACCAGGCGGGCACCTGCCGGTTTGGACGCGACCCGCAGACATCGGTCCTCGACGTGAACTGCAAGGCCCACGGGATCGACAACTTGTACGTCGTCGACACCAGCTTTTTCCCCAGCATTGGCGCCGTGAACCCCGCGCTGACGGCAATGGCCAACGCACTGCGTGTGGGCGATCACCTGATCGAGCGCATCGGCTGAGCACACACCATCTCACTCGCACAGGAGTCATTCCTATGAGTCTCAACGGAAAGGTTGCCATCGTCACGGGTGGCAACAGCGGCATCGGCATGGCGATCGTGCTCGAATTAGCGCGGCAAGGTGCGAACGTCGTGATCGACTACGTATCCCACCCCGAGGCGACCGAGGCACTCGAACAACAGGTCGCGGCGCTGGGCGATCGGGCCATTGGCGTCGACGCCGACGTGAGTAAGGTGGCCGACCTGGAAAAGCTCGTGGCCGCCGCCGTGAGCGCGTTTGGCCGCGTCGACGTAATGGTCAACAACGCCGGTGTCGAGACGCGCACGTCGATTCTCGACACGACCGAGGCGCAATACGAAAAAGTGATGGAAATCAATCTCAAGAGCGCTTTTTTCGGCACTCAGATCGCCGCAAAGCAGATGATCAAACAGGGCGGCGGCGGCCGGATCGTCAATATCACGTCGGTCCACGAAGACTGGCCGATGCCGGGCAACACACCCTACTGCCTCTCCAAGGGTGGCATGAGGATGCTCACGCGGACCGCCGGTGTTGAACTCGCCCCACATAGCATTCTCGTCGCCGGAGTCGGTCCCGGCGCAGTCGCCACGCCCATCAACCTCTCCACGATGAACGACCCGGAGTTGATGAAGAAACTCGATGGGGCGATTCCACTGGGGCGGATGGCCAAGCCGGAAGAGATTGCCAGCGTCGTCGCATTCCTTGCCAGCGACGGCGCGAGCTATCTCACCGCCACCACCATCTTCGCCGATGGCGGCATCATGCAAAGCAGCCCGGGGCTGTGACCACATCGCCTTTGCGCGGCGCGTGCACGTAAGCCGGTAGTGACTACTCCGCAGGCGGCGGGAAGCGGCGGATCTTGCTGTAGCGGCGGTAGCGATCGTAGATGTCGCCGTCGTGGCCCATGCGCGGGTCGCCCGTCGTGCTGAGGTATTCCTCCAGCTTCTTGCGGTGGGTGGCGAGTTGTTCGGCGTGCGCCGGATCGTCCGCCAGGTTCACCAGGCACGCCGGGTCGTCGCCCACAAGGTACAACTCTTCGGCCGGGCGGTGGTCGACCGCCAGATGAAAATACGGCGCGATGCCGGGGTCGTCGCGGTGCTCAACAAGAAACGTGAGTGTCGGGCAGGCGTCGATGTCGTGGTAGCCGCCATGCAGGGGGCCGAGCCGCCCGTCGTCTTCGTATTTTTGCGGATCACCGGCGGGCCAGCGCTCGGGATGAAAGTTGCGGATGTAAAGATACTCGCGCGTCCGCAGCGCCCGTTGGGGATAGGTCCAGTTCCGATAGCGCGATGAGGAATGCCGCTCGCGGGCGCTGTACACACCGTCGCGTTCGGGTTCGACCGTGCCCTCGGCATTGCTGGCCAGCAACGTTCTGAGGCTGTTGCCGACCGGCGCTAGTGCCGGATCGTCGGCGTGGGGATGGCGGACACCGGCCACGTCGAGGATCGTGGCCGTCAGGTCGACAAAGCTCACCAGGTCGTCGACCGTGCGTCCCCCCTGTGCGCCGGCAGGCCAGCAGACGGCGAGCGGTTCGTGGAAGCCATATTCGTAGCAGTTGGCCTTGGCGCGGGGGAACGACATGCCGTTGTCGCTGGTGACAATCACCAGGGTGTTGTCGAGTTCGCCCGCCTCGTCGAGCCGTTCGAGCATGCGTGCCAGATGGGCGTCGAACCACTCGATCTCGAGGTAATAGTCGAGCATGTCGCTGCGGACCTCGGGAGTGTCGGGGAGGAATTCTGGCACAGCGACAGTGTCGAGCGATTTGCCAGCCTTCAGTCCGCTGCCCTGTTCAAACACCCGATGGGGTTCCTTTGCGCCGAACCAGAAACAGAACGGCTGGCCGTCGGGCCGCGCTCGCAGGAAGTCGGCGAAATTTGCGGCATAGTCACAGTCGCTCACGCCGCCAGGGCGCGGAGTGTCAACGTGCCTTTCGGCAAACTCTGGACCGGCTGGATTGCGCGACCGCCCGCTCACCCGCCAGTCGCCCGGCCCCCAACCTTTGCCCGTATAGCCGACGAAATAACCTTGCCGCTCGAGCAAGTCGGGAAATGCCAGATACTTTTGTGGGAAAGAACTGGCATGGGTACCGGCCTGTTCGATTTGCCAGGGGTAACGCCCCGTGAGCAGCGAAGCTCGACAGGGACTGCAGCCGGGCGATGGGGCAAACGCGTGCGTGAAGAGCACGCCCGACGCGGCGACGCGGTCGAACGCCGGCGTGCGGACCGTCGCATCGCCGTAGGCCGAGGCGTGTGGATACGACTGATCGTCCGAGATGGCCACGAGGATGTTGGGGCGCTCGGCGGCTTTGATCGTCGTTCCCGTCGGCACGATCAACACGGTAGCGGCGACGAACAGGATGGCGAGTCGCGGGATTTTCATGAAACCTCTCGAGGAAGCGTTGCAAAGGTTCCGCGTGCCGCGTGGGTGGGCCTGATCCACGGTACGACTATACACGCCAAACCGCCACGCAAGAAACTGATTTCCCCGTCATTTTGGGTACTCGCGAATGCCGACTGTGCACGGAACCGGCGTCGATAGCGACCGTCGTACACAGTCAACGGCAGCATGACGCGACGCCGGTGCAAACCATCGTTGGGGAGCGTTAGACTTGTTCCAGCCCCTCGGCGTGCTCGCCAGAAGGCGGCCGATGCCAAAAACGGTGAACTGACCAGGTTCGACGACTTGGCTGAGTCACCGGCGACGTGCGATCCGCCATCGCAGTCCGAGACAACAGAACGGACCGGGCATTCAAACGTGAACACTACGAAGCGGCAAGCGCGCATCGGCCTCATTACTCCGGCCAAAGGCCGTCGCGAGCCGTGTCGGCCCCTGGTCAAACGCCAGAAGACGCCGCCTTTGCCGCGTCACAGGATCCCTGACACGTCGAACCGGCGCTGCAATTCTTGCGGCAGTGAGGTCTTACACCTTGCGATCTTTCGGCTTTGAGGAGTGGCCGTAGGTTCGGCAAAGAGTGGGAAGCATTTCCCAAATACGCCGAAACCCTTGCCGAGGCAAGGGTCATGACGTTGATTGTCGCCGGCGCGCAACAACGATCAAAAGTGGAGGCGGCGGGAATCGAACCTGTTCAGCGTCATTTGACGCTTCACTGCCAATGAGTGCCAACACGCGCGAGTCGTTGTCAGAAGTATCGCTGTATTCAGCACTTGCGTCGTCACAACTATCGAGTTGGTCGCCACTCTCACTGCCAATCGTTGCCTCCGATTGCCCCCCAAAGTCGCGCAGCGCGCTGCCAATGCGCTGCCAACGAAGGTTGCCCAGCGCCCTTGCTCGGTCTTCCATCCCGATGTGGGTGTACTTCATCGTCGTGCGAACATCCGCATGACGCGCCAGCTCACGGGCCTCTGGCAGGCTGGCTCCGCTCCTCAGCAGTTCAGTCACGTGCGAGTGCCGGCCGGCGGCATGGAAATCGGCGATCCCTTCGGCCGTCTCGTAGGCGATGCCAGCCCTTTCCAGGTCCTTCTTGACCATGAGCCAGGTCCGCTTGCGATCCAGTTCCGGGAACAACGGTTCATCGGGCCCCAGCCCTGTAGTCCATTCCCGAATCATGGCCACCAACTCTGGGTGAAGCGGCAGCACGTCCTTCTTGCGGTGCTTGGAGACCGTAGCCTGAATCGTGAGGGTCGGCGGGGTCGCCGATAGATCGAAGCTGCGAGGAGTCAGGCTCGCCATCTCCTTGCGGCGGAGCCCCGTCATGTAGGAAGTGATGTACACTCGGGAGCGATCTTCCCCCGAGTAGCACTGGATGGATTCGTCGCTCTTTCGAGCTGATTCGACGAGTTTCGCGACTTCGTCCGGCTTCAATGCCCGACGCTGATGACGGACATCCACGTCCGTATTGAGCCGCTCCACCCCAACAATAGGATTGTTGGGCAACCGGCGCGAGGTCACCAGCCAGTTGCAGAAGGTGTGCAGCGCCTGGATGTAGTGGTTGAAGGTTCGGTGGCCGAACTTCTTCTTCTCACGCATTCTGGCAAGCGTTTCCGCAACGGTGTCGGGGTCCAGGTCGCCGGCCACCTGAAAACCGCATTCCTTGATGAGAAGGCGTACGCGGCTCATGACGAGCTTTGCGTACTTCTCACTGTTCGGAGCCAGGCTACGATCAAATGCATCCAGGTGGACGCTGAGGAGGGTCGCTCGCTGGCCCGCGATCCGTTCATCCTCCGGATCGATGAGACCCCGCTGCCGCAGCATGGCCTCGTTCTCCAGCTTGGCCCCGAGCTGCTCAGAAAGAGACTTGTCGGTGAACGCCTTCTGCGTTCGCCGGCGGCCATTGTGGTCCGTGTAGGCGACGTACCAGTGCGCCCGTCGCTTCCCCTTATCCCGTCCTCGCTTGAATACTGATGCCATCTTCGTTGCTCCTTGGTGCAGTCAATTATCGCGCCGGTCCGGCGGTGGGCAACCGGACGCGACCCAGTTCCGTATCTCATCAAGCCGCCAACGCACCGCGCCGCCGAAGCGGACGGGCTCCGGTAGGAGCCCGCCGCTCTTCAGCCGCCACAAGGTGCGAGGCGAGATATTGAGCATTGCCGCGAGGTCACACGCCGCGATCAGCAATGGCTCAACGCTTCGGGAATCACTGTCGATTGTCGACATGGCTGCCACCCTATTGATGAAGCCACTTCCACACCCGCTGAGTTAGCAGACGCAGAAATGCCTTCGATTCGCCAGGATGCAAAGCGTTGTAAGCGCCGAGCTGGTAGCAGCCGGCGCAACATGCCACGACAAACAATGTGAACACTGACATCGGAAAACTCCTCTCACGGACAGGATTAGACTCAGCACTACTTTCTGCCGCGATAGATGCTCAGGCCGAACAGGATCACTTTTCCCAGCCCACCGGCGAGCCGCTTCTTTTCCTCCCAATCATTCTCGCGCACTTGCTTCCACCGCTCCGGGTAGAAAGTCGCCATAAACATGGTCCACACCATCAACACCGAAAGCATTATTGTTCCAAACCATTGAACCTCGTTCATCGCAGTTCTCCATTAAAGGGACACATCAATACACACCACGCTTATTCGGCCGCTATCGCTCGCGGCTCATCTCTTGCTGCTGCTCCACCTGCTGCTCCTGCTGAATCTCAGACCCATCCTGTGCAGGCGTAGGCAGATCGGTATATTGGCCAGGCCCATAAGGCACGAACCCGCTGCCGTTAAAAAGTGCTGCAGACAGTTCCATCGACCCTTGGGTTCCGAGCCGGGATAACTCGGCGGAAATCTCGGGCCCCATGTTCTGAAGCCCAGGAGCGATGTTTAACACCGCGTCCTTGGCAGCTCGCAGGCCATCAAACAGTTGCTTTGCCGTATCTGACATCAATCCACTCCTTCTCGCAGGAGACCTATTCCCGGCGCACGGCACCCGGACCACCCGGGTGCTCCACACCAGTCGCATTAAATTCGTATCTGGTAGGCTCTCCCTGCCATGACTGCTGTTCTGCAGCAGTCAGCCAGGTCGCCAGCGCCAGGATCACGGCCCCAAGCAAAACGCCGGTCGACAGGATCAGAACGCCCGTTGCTTCCACGAGGCGGCGTGCCCAATGCGGCTTAAGGCCGAGTGACTTGTTTTCGTAAAACCGAAGCAGTGTTGTGCGTATCGGCAGCACCCCGGGAATAAAAGTGATCGCCTCGCGCTGCGAAAGCGCCATCACTTCTTCAGGTTTGAGGAGCCTTCGCGCCTGGGGAGCCCAATTGGAAGAAGCGTTGTACGAGGCGCTGCT
>JAGQPT010000411.1 GCA_020426575.1 Planctomycetales bacterium | reverse complement strand
TCGCCGCTTGGTGCGCTTACCATGCCGGTCCAGAATGCACATCGTCGTGTGCCGCAAATGCACGTCGAGCCCCACGTAGTACGTAGCCATTTCCAAGCCTCCTTGGTGTACGACAAACGCGAAACCTTGCGATTCGCTATCGTACCTGAGGAGGCTTCCTACATGGCATCATGACGAGCTCACGACCACTTCATCGTCTTCGGGCAACAGCACCTGGACGTCATCGTCAGCGAGTTCGTGCAGCACTATCACGAGGAGCGGCCACATCAAGGAATGGACAACGACGTGCTTGTGGCTGGCGCAGCGCCACAAGAGAACGGTGACGGCAAGGAGCCGCCGCCTGCCGTCGTCCCAGTTTCTCAGATCGCCTGTCGAGAACGGCTCAGCGGTGTGCTCAAGCACTACTACCGCAAGGCCGCCTAGCTCGTTCGCCGTAGCTTCGTTCAATTGTCAAAGCTCATTCTGCGATCCGACTGCGCGCCGATGTCGGCCGCTCAGTCATCTCGCCGCCTTGATGCTGTCTCGCTGCCCCGCAACTCACCGAATAATCGGCGCCGGGCAACTCGCCTAGCATCCATCTCACTCGGTGATTCGCCGTGGATTCGCGAGACCTATTTTTTGCACCGGTCGAGCTCGCGCTAGACTCCCCGGGTAATGGGATCCACTCCCTTTAGGTACAGATCAAGCAGCCGGAAGTACTCTTCGAACGCTGCTTCTTCGGTAACACATACCAACAGTAATATTCTCGACCAATGGTACTGGTTTGGGATATTATACCATGTTGGAATAAACTCTTGCATTGCAGAGTTGATGTCTTGGATGACGTCCACTCCAGAGACCTTCAAGCCTTCAACATAGCCACCCACGAAGCTAACGAAAGCGGTTAGTGACTTGTGGCCGATATAGATACCCGGTTGTGCACGCACTTTTTCAATGATTTCAAGCTCTGTCATCTAAAACAGCTCCTCAGTTATGTTTCGCACGCCACCGGCATCGACAAAGTCGTCAAGCCAATCAGCCACGTCTAATCCCCCGGGATGTACGGGGTCAAACGCCTTTCCACCGACAACAACTCCCCAATGCACACCATTTTCGGATATAGCCTCGCCGGTCGTCCTACTCACGACTAGTCCGTTGCGCGCCATTGGGAACTCCAACTTCACGATCCTCCCGGACACCCCGAGGGAAGTCAACGCCTTCTTAATTCCGTTGGCAAAGGGAACACACTCATTAATTTTGAATATGTGTGCGATTTTCCTGGCCGAACTGAATGCTTGCTCCAACATCTCTGAGGCGTAGTCGGCATTGTGAACCAGTACTCCGTGCGTCGGCGTTGGCGTGTACGGCGTGGCATGCGGTGGGCCGATGTTGAAGCCGGATCCAACGATCGATGGATTTCGCGCGTTGCTGAGCACAGGATACGCCGCCGTACGTGGAGTGATGCATCGACTTATGCGACTTTCGTCTTGCGACGCGTCGGGGCCGAGGGTTCTTCGTCTGCGTGTCACATGCAGATGAAGCCACACAACAGGGGCCATACAACCGACGGCGCATGACGGCGTCTGCAAAGAGAGCACCGAAGCGCGACAACAACGGCGGTTCACCACCGCGGCCGGTTACCCCTCACGCACCGCGGCCGCGGCAATGGCCGATGTCCAAAGTACGACGTCCAAAGCAAATAGGCCCGGAGGGACTCGAACCCCCGACCAAGGGATTATGAGTCCCCTGCTCTAACCGACTGAGCTACGGGCCCGTTTCGGGGCGGTGCGGCGAACGCGTCTGCGGCTGTGGATGAGGTGTCTGCGTCCACCCGGTGATCGGCCCCGACGGTGTGCTCATCCGTCAGCGTGCCGAATTCGGCCCGTCCGCGTCCGGCACAACTTCGCCGCGTCTCCGCCTGCGGACGAACGCCTCCAGCGTAGGCGTCCGGCCCTGGTGTGGCAAGTCGCAGCGCACGGCGCGACGCCGCCTATGACATGGCGGGACGGGAAGTAAGGCGTGGCGTGACGACGGCCCCGGCCCGGGGCGACGTCGATGAGCGGCCCTCGCGCCGTTTGACCACGCTGGAAACTGCGCCTTGCGGCAAGCATTGCGCGGGACGCCGACGATTCCGTCCACCGGTCCACGGTCCGGCTCGCGGCGAGTGGCCGTGACCCACTGCGTCGGTTCGCCGATGCCATGTCCGCGTGGGGCTTGGATCTCACAGCCGCTGCAATGCGGACTGCTGGCACGACCGATTCAAGTCGTACAACCGTTCGCGACGATGACGAATATGGTGGCACCGCGCCAGAGTCTGGTTGCGTGGCTCGTCCGTCCGTTGCGTTGCTTGTCAGGGTTGGATGCCGATGACGTTTGCCGGTGCAGTCGCCGTAGTGCTAGTGGGCTTCGTCGCTGGGACGAGCGAGGCCGACGTGACCTGCGCCGAGTGCCGGCCGGGGCCGTGCGCCCAAGCGGCTGTTTCTGGCGAGACGTCGCCCGAGCCCAGCGGCGTGCGTCGATTGCCGCCCATCGAATCGGCACCGAGCGAAACACGTTCGCCGGCGGCGCCAGCGGACACCGCGCCAGCATCAGCTCCATCAGCTACGGCATCATCGGTCGCTGCATCACCGGTGGTCAAATCAGCGACATTCTCGTCAGCAGCCGTCACGTCGCCGGTGGCCCAGGCGCCGATCGTGAGGGCGCCGGCCGTGCAGCGCACCAGCTATCGCGCGCCGCTGGACGTGCTACCCGGCGCGGAGGTGCTGCCGCCGTACGTTTCGTCGGTTGGCCTGCAATTGACGTTGAGCGATCTCGAACAGATGGCGATGTCGAACAACCCGTCGATGGCCGAAGCGTCGGCCCGGGTCGACGCTGCGCGCGGCAAAATGCTCCAGGTCGGATTGCCACCGAACCCGGCCGTTGGATACTCCGGTCAGCAGATTGGCAGTCAAAGCGCCCTGCAACAAGGTGTGTACTTGGAGCAGGAGTTCGTCACCGGCGGAAAGCTCTCGCTGAACCGTCGGGTCGCGAGTTGGGAATTGGAGCAGGCCCAGCGGCAGTTCACCGCCCAGCGGATGCGGGTGCTCACTGACGTGAGGTTGGCCTATTACTCGGTGGTCATTGCGCAACGACGTTGCGCGCTGACGGCGCAACTTGTCGCCGTCGGCGAACACTCGGTCGACGCCGCCGAGGCGTTGTTGCAGGGGCAGGAGGTGGGCCAGTCCGATCCGTTACGGGCAAGGATCGAAGCCGACATCGCCGGCATCGCGAGTCAGAACGCCGAGAATCAATACCGCGCGGCTTGGCGCACGATGGCCGCCGTGGTTGGCGTGCCTGACATGCCGATCGCCGCGGTGCAGGGGGACGTCGAGCCAGAGGTCCTGCAAGGAACTTGGGACGAGACGCTTGGGCAATTGCTCGTGGAAAGTCCGGAACTTGACGCGGCGATTGCCCAGGTCGAAGCCGCCCGTTGGGCCTATCGACGTGCCCGCGTCGAAATGGTTCCCAACATTGACGTCCAGGCGATCGTCCAGCACGACAACAGCGTGGACGGGACGAACGGAAACCTGCAGGTGAGCGTGCCGATCCCGCTGCTCAATCGCAATCAGGGTGGCGTTCGCCAGGCGCAGGCCGAGTTGGCCGCCGCCGATCGGGCGGTGGACCGCCTGGCGTTGGCGTTGCAGGCTCGCCTGGCCGATTCGTTCCAGCGCTACGAGAGCGCGCAGAACCGCGTCCAGAAATATGAACGCAGCGGAGGCATTCTCGACAACGCCGCGAAATCGCTCGACCTGATCGAAAAAGGTTACGCCGCCGGCGAATTCGGCGTCGTCGACCTGCTCACCGCCCAGCGCACCTATTTTCAAGTCAACCTGGCCTATCTCGATTCGCTGCAAGACATGTGGGTCGCGGTGACCGAGATCCGCGGATTGCAGCTCAGCGGAAGTCTGCAACAATGACCTCCCGACATATACACTCGTAAAAGTCGCCATAAACGCCGCGTCACGGCGCCACACTGATTGCCACCGTCGCCGGCGTTGCCGCGGTTTGCTATAGTTGCAAGAGTGCCTGACGCGCCCCGTGGCGCCCAACCGCCGCTATCACAAGGAGCACACGCCATCCGCCCGTTGGTCGCTATCGCCGTCCTGCTGCACACACTCTTCGGTTGTTGCGCCCACCATGCGCACGCGGCGACGGAATCGGCTGACCACGGTTGGGGCATCGAGTGCCCGCACGAAAAGGCGTCGTCGCACGCCTGCGGTCATGACGCCAACCGGGCCCACGACCACGTGGTAGCGCGGCCCTGCGTGGCGGCGTCGGCCCAGCACGGCCCGGCGTGTCAATGCGAAGTGCCCGATGACGCGCCTCACGCTTGCCCGCATCAACTTTGCGTCTGGAATCGTACGGAAGTTTTCGCCGCTGACGTCGACCAACTGCAACACGCGTTCTGCTTTGCCGAGTTGGCGCGTGTGACGGACGTCGCGCGGCTCGCCCGACCGGGCGAACTCCACTGGATGCAGCACACTTCTGCCGCGCGCCCGCTGCCGCTGCGCGCCCATCTTTGCCTCTGCGTCCTGCAGATTTGATCACCCCGCCACGGCGGTCCGTCAATGCCCTTCCGTCGCCGCGAACGGTGCGGCCGCCGGCGGTGCCGAGATCGTGATTCTCCGCCGCATGTGCCTCGTTCGATTTGTCACGCGGGGGCGTTTGTGCCCTTCCTCCGCATTTGGTGGTTGCGCCGCGGCGTGTCGACAGGCACGTCGCAGCGTCCCCCTGGGGCACTCAGATGTCGAAAACATCTCGCTGGCCTCGTGCAGTCGGTATCGCCGTCGCGACGGTGTGTGTGGTCGGCGTTGCCGTCGCGCTCGCCGCTACCCGAAGCGCCTGGGAGCCGACGCTGCGCGGCTACCTCGCATTGGCCGCGTCCTCCGACTCTTCTGAGGCCGATGACGCGCGCGCTGTCGCCGAACATGATCATGCGAGTGACGATCACGCGGGCCACGACGAGTTCAGCAGCGTGCGACTG
Source organism: Planctomycetales bacterium (assembly GCA_020426575.1). Lineage (GTDB taxonomy): Bacteria > Planctomycetota > Planctomycetia > Pirellulales > JAEUIK01 > JAGQPT01. The sequence goes on along the minus strand of JAGQPT010000411.1, from coordinate 5,686 downwards.
AGCGACCGCGCTCTCAAGAACATTGGCTTCGCGGCCTTCACGGTCACGCCCCAGGACTACACACAGCAGCTCACCTTGCCGGCCATCGTCGTCGAACGGCCCGGTCGCTCGCAGATTCACATCACGGCACCGCTGACGGGAATCGTTACGAAGATCATGGCGGTCACCGGCGAGGCGGTGGGCCCGGGCGACGCCCTTTTCGAGGTGCGGCTCACACACGAGGAACTCGTCAATGCCCAACGCGAGTTTCTGGAAACGATTGCCCGTTTGAAAGTCGTCGACAAGGAGATCGAACGCCTGCACGGCCTCGGTGACGGCGTCGTTCCCGGCAAACGCGTGCTGGAACAGGAATACGAACAACAAAAGCTCGAAGTCGCATTGATGGCTGCCCGCCAGGCGATGTTGCTGCATGGTCTGACCGACGAACAGGTCGAGCAGGTGCGCGACACCGGGCGACTGTTCCGCAACATCACGATCCGCGCGCCCGAACACAACGACGCCGACGAAACGTGCGCTGCCCCCCACCTATTCACGGTCCAACGGCTCGACGTCGCTCAAGGCGAACACGTGCAAATGGGGCGTGAACTGGCCGTGCTCGCGGACCACTGCGAACTGCAGATCGAAGCGCTGGCGTTTGAAGACGACGCCGCCGACATCCGTCGCGCCGCCCAGGCCGGTCGCCGCGTCACGGCCGAGCCGTTCGACGCCGACACGGATGACGCGCAGCTTCGCAACCTCGCCGTGTTGTACGTCGCCGGGCAAATCGATCCCGAGTCGCGGGCGTTCAAGGTGTACGTGCAACTCCCCAACGAGATCGCCCTGGATCGCACGACGTCGGCCGGTACGCGCTTCCTCGAGTGGGCCTACAAACCGGGCCAGCGCATGCAACTGCACATCCCCGTCGAGACCTGGCAAGACCAAGTCGTGCTGCCCAACGCGGCCGTTGTCGACGACGGTGCCGAAGCGTACGTCTATCGGCAAGACGGCGATCACTTTGATCGCGTGCCGGTGCGCGTGCTCTTTCGCGACTCACGTTCGGCCGTGGTGGAAAACGACGGCGCGTTGTATCCCGGCGACGTGATTGCCGGTCGCGGAGCCTATCAGATGCACCTGGCCCTGAAGAACAAGTCCGGCGGCGCGATCGACCCTCACGCCGGCCACCACCATTGAGTCGCAAGGCAATTCGTCCATGCTCAATGCCATCATTCGATTTTCGTTGCAGAACCGCGCTTTGGTTGCTGCCGTCGCGCTGTTCCTGCTCGTGTACGGCGGTTGGCAGGCCACGCAACTCCCCATCGACGTCTTTCCCGACCTGAACCGGCCCCGCGTCGTCGTCATGACCGAGGCGCCGGGGATGGCGCCCGAGGAAGTCGAGTGGCTCGTCACCTTTCCCATTGAACGCGTGCTCAACGGCGCCGCCGGCGTCCAGGCCGTCCGCACGTCTTCCGGTATCGGACTATCGGTCGTGTACGTCGAGTTCGACTGGGGAACGGATATCTACAACGATCGCCAGATCGTTGCCGAACGTCTGGCGTTGGCAAGCGACACGTTGCCACCTAGCGTCAAACCGCAGTTGATGCCGATTTCTTCGATCATGGGCCAGATCGTCGTGCTGGGGATGATGGCCGACGGCGATACGTCCGCCATGCAGCTTCGCACCCTGGCCGACTGGGTCGTGCGCCAGCGTCTGCTGACGATTCCCGGCGTCTCCCAGGTAATCGTCATGGGGGGCGAGCGCAAACAATTCCAGGTGCTCGTCGACCCCGATTTGCTGCTGCAGTACGGCGTGACGCTACACGAAGTCAAACAGGCGCTCGTCGACAGCAATCAGAACACGGCCGGCGGTTACCTCGACGAACAGGGCCCCAACGAATTCCTCGTCCGCTCGCTGGGGCGCGTGAAAACGGTCGAGCAGATCGGCGACGTCGTCGTCACCCAGCGTGATCGACAGTCGATCACGCTGGCCCAGGTTGCCCGAGTCATTGAGGGACCGCAGGTCAAACGCGGTGACAGCTCGGCATTCGTGCGCGACGACGACGGGACGATGGTCGGCGGCCCGGCCGTGGTGCTGACGATACTCAAGCAACCCCAGGCCGACACCCGCGAGGTCACCAGGCGGGTGACCGAGGCGCTCGAAGAGATGCACTCGTCGCTGCCGGGCGACGTCCGCATCATGCCCGGGCTCTACCAGCAGAAGAAGTTCATCGACCTGGCGATCGAGAACGTCTTCCAGGCGCTGCGCGACGGCGGCATTCTGGTTGTCGTTATCCTCTTTCTCTTCTTGATGAACGTCCGCACCACGCTGATCACCCTCACGGCGATCCCCCTCTCGATCGCCATCACGGCACTGGTCTTTGCCGGATTCGGCCTCTCGGTCAACACGATGACGCTGGGCGGACTGGCCGTCGCCATCGGCGAACTCGTCGACGACGCCATCGTCGACGTGGAAAACATCTTCCGGCGCCTGCGGGAAAATCGCCTCGCCGACGCGCCGAAAAACCCCCTGCTTGTCGTCTTCCAGGCCAGCGTCGAAATCCGCAACTCGATCGTCTACGGCACCATCATCGTCGTGCTCGTTTTCGTGCCGCTGTTTGCGCTCACCGGCATGGAAGGGCAACTGTTCCGCCCGCTGGGTGTCTCATACATCGTGTCGCTCGTGTCGTCACTGTTGGTCTCGCTCACCGTCACGCCGGTCCTGAGTTACTGGCTGCTGCGGGGGGGCTCGCGCAACAAGGCCGAGCGCGACGGTCCGCTGCTCCGCCTGCTCAAGTCCGCCGCCGACCTGGTGATTCGCACGAGCCTGTGGCTAGCCTGGCCGATCTTGGCGCTGGCGACCGTGGCCGTCTGTGGGGCCGGTTGGGCGCTGTTCCAGCTGGAAAACGACTTTTTGCCCCCGTTCAACGAAGGCGCCGTGCAGATCAACGTCCTGCTTCCGCCCGGCACGTCGTTGGCCACGTCCAACGCAGTGGCCGAGCGCGTCGACGGTCAACTCGCCCAGATCGACGACATCGTGGCGCTGGTCCGCAAGACGGGTCGCGCCGAACTGGACGAACACGCCGAGGGGGTCAACGTCACCGAGTTTGTCGCTACGATCGATCCCGAAACCAACAACTCTCGGCAGGGGGTGATCGACGAAATCAGCCACGCCCTGGAGGACGTTCCCGGCATCGTCACGTCGGTCGAACAGCCGCTGGCCCACCTCATTTCCCACATGCTATCCGGGGTGAAGGCCCAGGTGGCGATCAAGATCTACGGCGACGACCTCGACGAACTGCGCCGCCAGGCCGAGGGGGTGCGCGGCGCCATCGCCGGCATCCCCGGCGTCCGCGACCTGCAGGTCGAACCACAGACGACGATCCCGCAACTGCGCGTCGAGGCCGACGGTGAAAAACTCAAACTGTTCGGCTTGCGTCGTAACGACGTCAACGAATTCGTGCAAACCGCCATGCAGGGCGAGGTCGTCTCGCAGGTGCTCGACGGGCAGCGGACGTTCGACCTGATGGTGCGGCTCGGCGAAGAGTTTCGCGAAGACGTCGACACCCTGCGCAGACTTCGCATCGACCTGCCGGCTGGCGGCACGGTCAAGCTCGAAGACGTCGCCAACATTTACAAGTCGGCCGGTCCGAACACGATCAACCGTGAGCAGGTCCGCCGCCGCATCGTCGTGCAGTGCAACGTCGCCGGTCGCGGCCTCGTCGACGTCGTCAACGACATCCGCCAAAAGCTCAAACCCGTCATCGCCGAAATGCCGACCGGCTACTTCGTCCGATTCGGCGGTCAGTTCGAAAGCCAGCAATCCGCCTCGCGGATGATCGGCCTGCTCTTTGCCGTCTCGCTGATCGCCATGTTCCTGGTCGTCTACAAGATGTTCCGCTCGGCCAACCTGGCGCTACAGGTGATGGTAGCCTTGCCGATGGCGTTCATCGGTTCGGTCGCGTCGTTGTATCTCACGGGACAAACGTTGACGATCGCCAGCATGGTGGGTTTCATTTCGCTGTGCGGCATCGCGTCGCGCAACGGCATCCTGTTGATCAACCACTATTTGCACCTGGTCACGCACGAAGGCGAGTCCTGGACCCGGGCGATGGTCGTGCGCGCCGGAAAGGACCGCCTCGCCCCGGTGCTGATGACGGCATTGACGTCGGGCATTGGACTCGTGCCGCTGGCCCTGGCGGCCAGCGAACCGGGGAAGGAAATCCTCTACCCGGTCGCGACGGTCATCATCGGCGGCCTGATCACCAGCACATTGCTTGAATTCCTCGTCCGCCCGGCGCTGTTTTGGACCCTCGGCCGCGCGTCTGCCCAACAAGTTGTCGAATCGGCCGCCGATCGAGTCTCGCTCGTCGCTGACGAGGAGTTCGACTAGCCGGAACCCTCGGTCGAAAGCCGGGCCTGGATTGCTCGCTCGTTGCCGTCGCGCTCGATTTTCGATCAACCAAGTCACCGTCAGCCCTACCACAACGGAGTGCAAAACATGAAGCGCATCGTCCTTCGCCTGACGGCAGTAACGTTTGTCGCCCTGGTCATGATCACCCTGACGGGATGTGACAAGTCAGGACAAGCCCCCGCTCCCGCCGGCGACGCGGCCGAGTCGGATCACAATCACGCCCACGATGCCCACAGCCACGCCGCACACGGGCCGCACGACGGCGACCTTGTCGAGTTGGGCGGCGCGGCGCTGCACGCCGAAGTCGTGCATGACGAAGCGGCGGGTACGATCGCCATTTACCTGCTCGACGGTTCGGCCCAAGATCCCACTGCCGCCGAGAAGGTGGTCGTCAACCTCAGCCACGATGGCCAGCCCGAGCAGTTCGTCCTTGAAGCGGTGGCCGAGGATGGCGATACGGCGGGCACCAACTCGCATTTCACGTCGAGCGATGCCCGGCTTGTTGAGTTGCTTGACGACGACCACGTCGAAGCACAAGTCGTCGTCGACGTCGCTGGCAAACAGTACCGCGGTGCACTCGCTCACGCTCACGACCATGCAGAGGATCACGACCACGGCGACGATCACGATCACGCACACAACGACGATGACCACGATCACGATCACGTCGACGAGGCAGGTGACCACGATCATTGACGCCGCCCAGCAGCACCGAGCGACTGTCCACCGTTCGTCTGCCGAGGCACCGGTACCCCGGAATTGTAATGCCGTGGGGCTGCCGCCCTGCCGGAATTCCCCTGCAAACCCTACCAGCGGTCGCGTTGTACGGTTTCTTCGGGCCGTTGCGCCGGTGACGGATTAAGTGCCGCCCGGGCTGGTGTCGATGACCATACAGTCACCCAGGACGTCTTGTTCCACGGCATGGTCGCCAGGTCCCGGCGCATCGCGCGTCGGTCGAATTGCTGCGCGTGCTCGACCATGTCCCACTTTCGGCGATTGTTGCTCCTGGCTGCGGCCACGCTGTCGACGAGCGCCGGATGTTGTTCGTCGTCGGTTTGGATAGCGCCGACCGCGCCGCGAGTGTCTGGCGAAGCCATGCTCGGCGAGGGACAGATCATCGCCGCCGCCGGCTGTGATCGCGCCGACGCGCCCTGCGACGTGGCCGACCTCCGCGCGCCGCTCGATCGCCTCGTCTGTGATTTCGCCACGAGTGGCGACACTTGCCTTGCCGCGCGATTGTCCGAGCAGTTCGCCCGACTGGCCGCCCGCGCTGACCAGGCCGAGCACCCCAGCCGCCTC
>JAGQPT010000410.1 GCA_020426575.1 Planctomycetales bacterium | reverse complement strand
CGGCTGCCGATTCGTGCTGTTGACGTACTTCGTGCTGCGGGGGCTGACGGCCAGTGCCGATGAGTTTTCGGTCGCCCCGCCGGGGACGTTCAGCGTCGCCGTGATTCCCGACACACAGCAGTATCGCGGCGGCAGCAGCAAGTCCGAACCGCAGAGCACGGCCCCGGTGACCAACGCGGTCTTTGCGGCCTACGTGGATTGGATCGTCGACAATCTCGACCGACAGCGGATCGTGTTTGTCAGCCACGTGGGCGACATCGTCGACATCAACCGCTCGGATCAATGGGGGGTGGCCCGCGAAATGATGGACCGCCTTCACGGACGCGTGCCGTATGGCATTTCGGTGGGAAACCACGACATGAACTCGGCTGGTGACTCGTCGTTATTCCAGCAATACTTTCCCGCAAGTCGCTTTGAGTCGTTCCCGTGGTACGGCGGATGTTTCACGCCGGCGGACCGTCCGCCGGGCACGTCGGGCAACAACGCCAACAGCTTTCAGTTGGTCACGGCCGCGGGGATCGACCTGTTGTTCTTGCATCTGGAATGCAACGCGCCGGACGACGTGTTGGCGTGGGCCGACGGTGTGTTGGCCGGGCACGGCGATCGACTGGCGATCGTGACGTCGCACATGGGCCTGGGGCCGCGCGATCGTCCGCAACAAGCGAGCGACTACTTCGACGCACCCAAGGGACGCATGACCTGGAAGAAATGTCACGCCGAGCGGGGCAACACGCCGGAGCAGATGTGGCAGAAGTGCTTCCGCAAGCATCCCAACCTGGTGATGACCTGCTGCGGCGATCAAAGTCGCAGCCAGGCGCTTCATCAGACCAGCCGTGGCGATGGTGGCAACGCCGTGCACGAGTTGCTCTCGGACTACGGCAGCAACGGGCTGCGCGTGATGCGGTTCGTGCCGGACGAGGGTCGCATCGAAGTGCGGACCTGGAACCCGCTCGAAGACCACTTCTGCCGTGAGACAAAGATCGTGCCCGACGAATCGCAGCATCAGTTCGAACTGGAGCTGACCGTGCTGCAGCCGCAACCATAGGCGGTCGGTCGGCGCGGCGTTGCTGCCGCAGACGTCGCATTTGGAAACCACACCGGGAGATCGCAATGCACCAACATTCTTGTCGCACCGGCCGTATTTGTCGAATCGGTCTATTCGCCCTGGCGGCAATGATCGTGTGGCATCGGTCACTCACCGCACAGCAGGACGCGAAAACGCTACCGCCGCCCGAGGCATCCGGGAGCTACGAAGAGTATCCCGTGCCGCGCGACGAGGTGATCTGTTTTGCCCTCTACACGGTCGCGGACAACACGCTCAAGCTCACGGCGCAGTTGTATCCGCTCAAGGACGACGAAGATCGCACCGTGCGGCTGGAAATCAAGGACGGCGACGCCTGGCGCGAGGTGGCCCGCACCGAGGTGATCGAAGAGGGTTGGACGGCACCGCTGCGCGTCGACGACTGGGACGACAGCCGCACGGCGCGGTACCGCGTGGCACATGGCGACGGGGCTCGCTACGAAGGTACGATCCGCCGCAACCCGATCGACAAGGACGTGTTTGTGCTCGCGGCGTTCACCGGCAACTCGATTGCGCCGGCGCACGGCGGCGACATTCCCCGCACCGACATCGTCGAGAACGTGCGGAAGATCGACGCCGACATGTTG
>JAGQPT010000409.1 GCA_020426575.1 Planctomycetales bacterium | reverse complement strand
GCTGGGCATCACCGCGCTCGCGACGACCGCGCCCGGGCTGTGGGCCCGGCCGCATTCACCCGAGGGGGGCGTTTCACCCGGCTCACCTTCGACGTTGGCCGTCAGTCACGCGTACTTGCCCTGGCTTACCGGCAGTGGCCGGACCGCCGTGTTGTCGAATGTCGACGCCGCCAGTTTCGCCACCTGGAGTCACCTCGCCGCCTTTCCCGCGTCCGAGCGTCCCTACGTGGACCAGCACTGGCTTGTCCCGGACGATGCGGCAAGTGGCCAACAAGTCAGTGCCCGGCTTGCCGCCTCGGAAATCGATCGCGTAGTGCTCATCGAGGCGGTGCCGCAATGCCGCTTCCACCCGGCGGCGCATCACCCCTACGATTGCCTCCGACAGGAACTGGAACGCAGCGACCGGTTCGTGCTGACCGAATCGGCGCAGCTCGATGAAGTCGGCTTCCGTACGACGCTCTGGCTGCGGCGCGAGCGGATGGCAGCGAACGAAACGGACAATCCGCGGCACTGATCCTGCAGGTCCGACGAGGTGCCAGGCAGTGACGCTTTACCAGTCGCCGCCACCTTTGCGCGTGCCGCAAATCGAAACGCGCATTCCCAACGCTTCAGCCATCGCCGCCTTGGCCAGCATTGCCTTGTCCGCTTCGGCCTCGCTGTTGGCGTAGGCCACGTGCACGTGGTTGGCCTTGTGTCGCGCCATGAACTGGTCGCGGGACACGCCGTAGGTAACGGCGTGCATGATCGGCCACTGCGGCGTGGTGGCCTCCCAGCGGCGTTGGGTTTCCTTCTTCGGCAATTCGACGACGCCGGCGCGGCCCAGGTCCATCGCCAGCGACCCGTCCTCGACATAGACGCGAGACCAGACAATCTCGCCGGGCTTGGAGATGCCACGCAGACTGCCGCCACCGAGGCGGAAATACATTGGCGGTTGACGCAGGCTCGAAGCACCGGCCCAGCCGTCAATGAAATGTGCCGGCGGCGCCGATCCGCTGATCAGGAAGACCCAGACGTACTCGTCGGTCGTTCCCGACTGGTCATAGTCACCCCAGCGGACGTCGTGCAACGTGCTCTCCGGCGGTTGGCCCATCGCCGTGTGCACGCGAAAGGTCATCAGGGCGTCGAGACCCGCGCACTCGTCGACTTCGTTGAAGTGCGGGAGCGGCTGGTCCTTGTAGAGCACGCGTTTGCCGTCCCGGCTCGTTACCGGCGGCCGATCGGCGTTGTTGAGCATCCCCTCAGCGAGGTCGCTGGCCGGCAGCAGGTCTTTGAGACCTTGCTGGTATTGAATGCCGATCGTGTGGCAGCCGAAGTCGTCGGCGATCCGCAGCGCCGCGATATACATCTTGCACTGCAGCAGGATTTGTTCCTTGGTGAGCTTGGTGGCGGGGTCCTTACCCGTCTTGAACTTCATCCCCCGCTTGACCATCCAGCGGTAGGCCTGCTTGGCTTCACGATCCGGCGTGGCCATCGCTTCGGCGTACAGGGCCGATTGGCTGAGTCGCTCCTTGAACAATCCCGTCGGGTTGAGCAGGTGGTCGGGGATGATGGCATTGAACATCCCCATGCAGCCCTCGTCGAAGACACCCATCACGGCCTTCTCGTGCTGCATTTGCGCCGCCAGTGCTTCACCGAGTTTGCGCTCCGCCGTTGCAGTTTTCACGTCTCGAAGCGGCTTGACGTGCGTTGTGCGGTGCGTAAGCCGGCCGGTCTTCAACCAACTGGCGAGCTTGTCGGTGAAAAACTTGTCGGTGAAGTCTTCGCTCCAGAGCGTTGAATACTTCACTCCGGCCTTGGTGAGCGAGCCGTTCAGGTTCAACATCCCCACCAGGCCAGGCCATTGTCCCGACCAATTGGCCACGGTGAGAATCGGGCCCTGGTGGGAGATCAATCCAGCGAGCACGTGGTGCGAATACTGCCACACCGCCTCGGCGACGATCAGCTTAGCCTGAGGGTCGATGCCGGCGAATACTTGCATGCCCTCGGCCTGCGAGCCGATGAAGCCGTGTTTTTCCTTGCGTTTGTAGGGATGTGCCCGCACGAGTTCGTAACCCTCGGCGGCGATCGCCGCACCGAGCGCCGTTTCCATCTCTTGCTGGGCCGGCCAACACGTCTCGTTGGCAGCGGGCCGCAAGTCGCCGCTGGCGACCATCAATACCTGTTTTGATTTGGCCCGCGGCGGTCGTGAGAGTTTGGGAATGGCGTAGCTCGGCATGTGGTGTCCTCGTGTGTGTGAAACTCGCCGGCGAGCATCGTTGCAACATGACGCGAAACAGGAAAGGTGGCGAGCGGCGTCGTGGCCGATTCGCACTGGGGGCGTCACTGCAGCGGAATTTCGAGACCCCTGATAGTAAGCTGCCGCCGCCGCCACTTCAATTCCCGGCGACTTGACAAGCTCCGGGTCGGAACCGATATTGCGCGCTTCGCGACCGGCGCCCGGGAAGCGACGGCGCACTCGACCCGACCTGGCGTCATCCAACCAGGAGGCCATCCGCTTGAACGATTTTGACTATGAAGCCGCCACGACGGTCGACGAGGCGGTCAGCCTGCTGGCCGCCGGCGGCCAACGTGCCCGGGTGCTCGCGGGTGGAACGGACCTGCTCGTGCAGTTGCGGGAGCGTCGCCGTGATGCCGACCTGGTGGTCGACGTCAAACGCATTCCCCAACTGAGCGAAATCAGCTACGAAGCAGCGACCGGACTGCGACTCGGGGCCGCCGTGCCCTGTTACCGCGTCTACGGCGACGCTGAAGTTGCGGCTGCCTATCCCGGGCTGGTTGATTCGGCCTCGTTGATCGGCGGCTGGCAGATTCAGGGACGCGCCTCGCTGGGTGGCAATCTATGCAATGCGTCCCCGGCGGCCGACGGCATTCCCTCGCTGATCGCCTACGACGCCGTTGCTAACATCGCCGGACCGCAGGGTGAACGCGACGTTCCCGTCGCCGAATTCTGCACTGGCCCCGGCAAAACCGTGCTCGAGCGGGGGGAATTCCTCGTTTCGATCACGCTGCCGCCACAACCGGCCCACAGCGGGGCCGCCTACCAGCGGTTCATCCCCCGTAATGAAATGGACATTGCCGTCGTCGGCGTGGGCGCTTGGGTCCAACTCTCCGACGATGCCAAGTCGATCAAGTCGGCCCGCATCGCACTGGCGGCCGTCGCGCCGACACCGGTCGTGGCAACGGAGGCGTCGAAGTGGCTCTCCGGTCGCCCAGCCGACGAAGCGACATTTGCCGAAGCGGGCGAACTGGCCAAGAAGGCGGCCCGGCCGATCAGCGATCTGCGCGGTACCGCCGAATACCGCAACCATCTGGTGGGAGTTTTGACCCGTCGCGTGTTGGCAGCGGCCGTTTCCCGCGCCCAGGCGAGTTGAGCGTGCCCGCCCAGCGGCGCGCCGGTCACGCTGCCTGCCCGCCTTGAAAAACTTTTGTACCGAATACCAAGGTTCATCATGTCGCACGTACAAGCCCCCGAGGCCTCGGTTCGCCCGACCAAAAACGTCCACGTCGAGTTGACCGTCAACGGCGAGCCGCGCGAGTTTCTCTGCGCCCCGCGCGAGAGTCTGCTCGACGTGCTCCGCAACCGCTTGGGGCTGACCGGCGCCAAGGAAGGTTGCAACAACGGTAACTGCGGCGCCTGCGCCGTGATTCTCAACGGCGTGCCGGTCAACAGTTGCCTGGTGCTGGGCGTCGAGGCGGCCGGTGCCGAGGTCGAAACGGTCGAGGGGCTCGCGAAGGGGAGTCATCTCCACCCGCTGCAACAGTGTTTCCTCGAAGACGCCGCCCTGCAGTGCGGCATCTGCACGCCCGGTTTTCTCGTCTCGGCCAAGGCGCTGCTGGATCGGAATCCCGATCCCAGCGAAGAGGAAATCCGCCTGCACCTGGCCGGTAATCTCTGTCGCTGCACCGGGTACGACAAGATCGTCCGCGCCGTTCAAGACGCCGCTAAAGCCAACACCTGATCGCGTGCCGAGTAGCCGTAGCCATCGATTCACGACGCCACGACAACAAAACGAGGTCGAGCCTGATGAAAGTCGACAAGAAAAACGGCAGCGCCACCCAGTTCAAGGTCATCGGCACACGCCCGGTTCGACACGACGGCGCCGACAAGGTCACGGGCCGCGCCATCTACGGCAACGACGTCAAACTCTCGGGCATGGTATACGGCAAGATCCTTCGCAGCCCGCACGCCCACGCCATCATCAAATCGATCGACACTTCCGCCGCGGAAATGGCCGACGGCGTTTTGGCCGTGGTGACCGGCGCCGATCTGCCCGAGCTCAAGGACAAGATCGCCCATTTGGGCGAGGGATCGGTGCACCTTTCCGACCTGGGGGCCAACTGCCTGGCGGACGATAAGGTCTATTACTGTGGCCACGCCGTGGCGGCCGTGGCCGCGCGCACGTTGCATCAGGCCGAAGAGGCGCTGCCGCTCATCAAGGTTGATTACGAAGTGCTCGAGCCGGTCATCGACACGCTGCGGGCGATGGAGCCCGACGCGCCGTTGGTGCACGAGGACGTGTTCACCGACCGCATGGGCAAGAAAGACGCGAAGCCCAGCAACGTCTCCAGCTACATCCGCTTCGAGCAGGGCGACATCGAAAAGGGATTCGCCCAGGCCGACATTGTCGTCGAGCGCGAATTCAGCACGTCGACCGTCCACCAAGGGTACATCGAGCCGCAGGTCGCCACCGCCCTCTGGAACCAGGACGATCACGTCAGCATCTGGACGTCGACCCAGGGATCGTTCACCTGCCGCCAACAGACGGCCGAGCTGCTGCAGATCCCGGTCTCCCAGGTCACGGTACACCCGACCGAAATCGGCGGCGGTTTCGGCGGCAAGATCACCGTCTACGTCGAACCGGTCGCGGCGCTGTTGAGCCGCAAGTGTGGTCGACCCGTGCGGATCAGCATGCAGCGTGACGAAGTTTTCCAGGGAACTGGTCCTACGCCGGCCTCGGTCGTGCGCGTCAAGCTCGGTGCGACGATGGACGGGAAACTGGTTGCAGGCAAAGCCTGGCTCGCCTACGACGCCGGAGCCTTTCGCGACGGTGTGATCGGGCCCGGCTGCATGTGCGTCTTCAGTTGCTACGAAATCCCCAACGCCCTGGTCGAGGGGCACGACGTGATTGTCAACAAGCCGAAGACGGCGGCGTATCGCGCGCCGGGCGCCACTCAGGCGGCGTTTGCCTGTGAACAGGTCGTCGACGAGATCATCGGCCAACTCAACATCGACCCCATCGAGTTCCGCCTCAAGAACGCAGCGAAAGAAGGCACGCGCCGCGTTGACGGACCGGTCTATCCCCGCGTCGGCTTCAT
>JAGQPT010000408.1 GCA_020426575.1 Planctomycetales bacterium | reverse complement strand
TCGCGCACGCCGAAAAGGCGCGCCGACGTGGTGGACGATGGAAACCGAACACTCCAGGAATCGCATCCCGATGGACGCTTCGCTGCGAGGAAAACTACGCAAGCTGCGAGATTTGACCGAGAACTCGTTGGCTGCGGATTCCAAGACAGACATACCGGTATACGTTCGAGAAGCGATATCTCTCAACGTTATCACATTGTTGGAGAAGGATGCCTCGCATCAAGAGATCGGCAGCAAGTTGATTGGAGGCCTGCGAACGATTGCCGACGCATCACCTACGAACGACGACGATCCGGTCACGACGGCCATTTGCCGCATCATCGAGATGTGTGGTCAACGACAAGGCAAAGACAACCAATAGCGCAACGCGAAGGGGACGGGCCCATGTTGAACATGAACCCGTCCCCTGTTGATCTTGCTCAAATACTTCTCGGCGTCTCCGCGTCTTGGCGGTTCAACCTACACCGAACCGCGGCTCACATCGCGCCGAGTTTTTCGATCAGGTCAACGGTGCGGCAACTGTAGCCCCACTCGTTGTCGTACCAGCTCATCACCTTGACCATGTTCCCCTCGATCACGTTCGTCCAGTCGGCGGCGAAGATCGAGCTGTGCGGGTCGCCGATGATGTCGGTCGAGACCAGCGGGTCCTCGGTGTACTTGAGGATACCCTTGAGCGGGCCTTCGGCGGCCGTCTTCACGGCCGCGTTTACCTCCTCGGCGGTGACGCTCTTCTTGAGCGTGGCGACCAGGTCGACGACGCTGCCGGTCGAAACGGGCACTCGCATGGCCATGCCGGTGAGCTTGCCCTTCAACTCGGGGATCACGAGTCCGACCGCCTTGGCCGCTCCGGTGGAGCTGGGAATGATGTTGATCGCTGCGGCACGGGCCCGATAGGGGTCCTGGTGCGGCAGGTCCTGCACGTTCTGGTCGTTCGTGTAGGCGTGGACCGTCGTCATCAGGCCTTTCTCGATGCCGAAACTGTCGTTGAGCACCTTGGCGACCGGCGCCAGGCAGTTGGTCGTGCAACTGGCGTTGGAGACACACTTGAGGTCGGCGTTGAGCAAGTGATCGTTGACGCCCAACACGCAGGTCAGATCGGCGCCGTCCTTGGCCGGGGCGCTGAGCACGACTCGCTTCGAGCCAGCGGCCAGGTGGGTGTCGTAGCCCGCCTTTTCGCCCGAGGACCGCGACGTGAAGATGCCGGTGCTTTCGACGGTGACGTCGACGCCCAGCTCGCCCCAGGGGAGTTCGGCCGGGTTGCGGACGGCCATGGCCCGAATCGTCTTGCCGTTGACGATGAGGCTTTCGTCGTTGTACTCGACGGTGCCGTCGAAACGGCCGTGGTTGCTGTCGTACTTGAGCAAAGTCGCCAGCATCTGGTTGTCGGTCAGGTCGTTGATGGCCACGACGTCGAAGTCGCTGGGCCGAGCCATCAGGTTACGGAAGACCAATCGACCGATGCGGCCGAAACCGTTGATTGCTACTTTGATCGCCACCCGTCATTCTCCTGTACTTGCGAGTAGGTTCCGGGGCTCGCGTTGGGCGCTCGTGCCACTGGTCGGCGCGACAGTTGGCCGGCCGGATGGCCCACTTGCGTTCGAGGCGCTCGATACCGTTGCGGCGGCCAAAGGCACGCAAACCGCTGGAAAACTGGTAAATTGACCGTTTTTTGCCGCCGGGATTATACTGGTCGACCTATTCGCCATCAACCAGCCACCCGATCGGTGTTTGCCGATCGGGCGATCTCCTCGCGTGCTGGACCCGCGCCATGACCGTGACCAATCCGCCGCTTTGGCAGCTACCGCCGGGCGTGACTCACAGCCTCTGGGAGTACACGCAGTCGGACCACATTGCCGCCGACTACGACGAGTACTTCGCCCAGAACAGTTTGTTTGAATTTGATGAGGCCGTGTTGCGCCGCCACTTCACGCGGCCCGGTCGGCTGATCGACCTCGGCTGCGGCACGGGCCGGTTGCTGATGGGATTTGCCCGCGAGGGGTTTGCCACTCTGGCCGTGGACCTTTCACAACGGATGCTCGAGATCGTAGGAGAGAAGGCTCGCCGCGAGCAACTGCAGATCGATCGTCTGAAAACGAACATGGTCGCGCTGGACTGCCTGCGCGACACCTCGGCCGACTACTGCATGTGCATGTTCAGCACGCTGGGGATGATCCGCGGCCGGGATAATCGCCGCCGCGTGCTCAGCCACGTGCGGCGGATCCTCAAGCCGGGTGGGCTGTTCGCCCTGCACGTGCACAACCGTTGGTACAACCTCTTCGAGCCCCAGGCCCGCGTCTGGCTCGTGGGCAACCTGGTGCTTTCGCACATTAAGCGCGACGTCGAGCCGGGCGACAAATTTTTCGACTACCGCGGCATCCCCAACATGTATCTGCACGTGTTCACCAAGCACGAGTTGCTCAGCGACCTGCGCGCGAGCGGACTGCGCGTGCGCGAGTTGGTCTCGCTCGATCGCCACCGCCACCGCCCGCTCCCCCACGCCTGGCTGCTCGGCCGCCTGCGGGCGAACGGCTGGATCGTGGTGTGCGAATCGGCGTGAACCGCTGCCGTGGCGAGCAGCGCGGATGCCCCGCCGCCGCGGTGACAGACATATCATCTGCCGCTATACTCCGGCGTAACATCGATCAGAACTGCAAAAGCCCCCGCGCTTCGGCGCATCGCACGAGGAGAACTGGACACATGGCTGACGTACCGCGAGTGGAACCTGGCAATGCCCGCATCGGCTGGATCGGCACGGGCGTGATGGGTTCGAGCATGTGCGGCCATCTGATCGACAAGGGTTTCACGGCGACCGTCTACAACCGCACGCGTGAGAAGACCGAGTCGCTTGTGGCAAAGGGCGCCACCTGGGCCGATTCGCCGCGGGCCGTCGCCGAGGCATCCGACGTGATCTTCACGATCGTCGGTTTTCCCAATGACGTCCGCAGTGTGTTGCTCGGCGACGAGGGGGCACTGGCCGGCTGCGAGTCGGGCAACGTCCTCGTCGACATGACGACCAGTGAACCGTCGCTGGCCGTCGTTGTGCACGAAGCAGCAGCGGCCAAAGGGGTGCACAGCGTCGACGCCCCCGTTTCCGGCGGCGACATCGGCGCCCGTGAAGCGCGACTTTCGATCATGATCGGCGGCGACAAACCGGTCGTCGATGCGTTGATGCCCTGTTTCGAGGCGATGGGGAAAACAATCGTGCACCAAGGCGGCCCCGGCGCCGGACAACACACCAAGATGGTGAACCAAACGCTGATCGCCACGAACATGATCGGCGTCTGCGAGGCACTGCTGTACGGATATCGCGCCGGATTGAACCTCACGACCGTGATGGAATCAGTCTCGACCGGTGCGGCAGGAAGCTGGTCGCTTTCAAACCTAGGACCGCGGATCATCGACGACAACTTCGCGCCGGGTTTCATCGTCGAGCACTTCATCAAGGACATGGGCATCGCGCTGGCCGAATCGAAACAAATGGGCCTGTCGATGCCCGGCCTGGCACTAGCGCACCAACTCTATCTGGCACTGCAGGCCCAAGGCCACGGCCGCGACGGCACCCATGCTCTCGAACTGGCGCTGGCAAGCCTTTCGGGCATCGACTGGAAAAACCGTTAGGGAGTTTCGTCGCCGGTCGGCCAGCAAGACCGTCGCGACCGCTACTGTCGCACGCGTGGCGGAAAATCGCTGCGTTTTCTTGTCGCAACGTGCCGCGTGGCGATTTGACGACGCGGCCGTGCGCCGTAGCATTTCTCAGACCCGCACATAGGTCCTCCGTTGCCTAATGCGCCGAACCGTTGCCGGCCTGAGCGTTACGCTCGCCCCGGTCGGCAAATCCGTGTCCGCCGGTAGGGTTACCGGCGGTCGGCTCGGCGCGAACACGAGGCTTGCATATGTGTGTCGACGCCCGGGCCAACCCGACCCGACCAACGCGGCTTGCCGATGACGAGCCGCTGATTCTGATCGTCGAGGGCAATTCGGTGGCCGCCGAAGCGCTCAGCCGGCATCTCGACCGATTGGGTTACCGAACCGACGTGGCGGGCAGCGGCGCGACCGCGATCCAGGCGGCCATCGATCGCGTGCCGAACCTGATCCTGCTGGGAT
>JAGQPT010000407.1 GCA_020426575.1 Planctomycetales bacterium | reverse complement strand
GGGCGATAGCCACCGTCCGTGCTGCTTCCATACTGGCTTTGCCCAACGGGGCGCGATCGTGCGCCGAACAGACGACCGTTTCCAGGTCGTCAGCCACGCCCACCTGCGGCGTGGGCCGTTGGCATTGTGGGGCATCCATTCCGCGCATGCGACGAAAAACCTCCTATCGGTGACACACTGTGTGTCACTGAGAACGGTTTTTCGGTGACACCTAGTTGTCACCGAAGTACGCAGCAGCGTTGCACCGGCGCGCACGAAAACGAAACGCCGGCGCAACGCGTGCGCACGCTTCTAACGGACGTTGATGGCCGGTAAGACCTGGTGTTTTCAGATCAGGCCGACCGACGTTTCCGTCGGCCGCGACCTCAGCGACGCCCGTAGAGTGTGGGCGAGTAGAGGGGGCTGGTCGGCGAAAACACAAATGCTTACTTGACTGGTTGCGACTCTACCGATTCGCCGAGAATTGTCAAGCAACTTTTTTTCGCCCGAGTGGATGAGCGCATAAAGCCGCCCGGAGATGTAGTCGAGGGTAAGCTTTGTGCACACCGTAGAAGGTGTTTACAGAACGGCCTCCCGCGCGGGTCACCCCTGCGCGGCATCTCCGGGCGGCTGACTCGTTGTTCAGTTGGCGAACTGACAGATTGGTCAGTACCCCCTAGGGGAGTCGAACCCCTGTCGCCGGACTGAGAAGTGCGTACCAGATAGAGAGTTGCGCGCACCAAGCGTCGACCGTCCGAAGTGTCCTGAACCGGTTGGTCAGGGCCCCCGTTACCGGACTCCGAGGGTGTTACAGGACCGATAGTCCTGTGTCCCGTGGTGTTGGCGACTCGCTGGCCTTTGCTTGCGATCGCAGGCCGGGCGGGCTAGCATCGACGCCGTGAGGCCCGGGTCATTCTGGGCGCGGCGGCACTCTTGGGCGGGCACTTGGGGGAACGCGATGGGCCAGTGGTTCGTGCAAACAAGCAAGCGGCAGTTCGGCCCATTCGACACCGACAAGCTTCGCCGCCTGGCCGCCGCCGGCAAGATCAAACCCACCCACCGCATCAGCAAAAATCCCGACGGACCTTGGAACTTGGCTGGCAACGTCAAGGGTCTGTTTCCGTCGGCCGACGTCGCGGCGGCTGCCGTCTCGACAGCGTACGTGCCGCCGGTCGCAGCGGCCGACGAACCGCCGCTCGAAGCGCCACCGTTGTTTGTCACGGCGCAGTTGCCCCCCGCATCGCCGCCGCGCCCGTCGTTGCGGCAACGCTGGCGCAGCATGTCGCCGAAACGGCGGTACCGCTGGCGGGGTCGCATTCTGGCGGCCGTGTGCACCGTGGCCACGGTGACGCTGTTGGTCGCCCGCTTCCATCAGGCGTACGACGAACCCGTGCCGCCGGGCCAAGCGGTGACGCTGCCCGTCGCTGAACAACCCGCAGCCGCTGCCGCCGCGCCGTCAAGCGAAGAGTTGCTCGGCACATTGATCCTGCTCGCGGTCCAAGAATCATCGCGCAAGGGCGTGAGTTCCGTCCTGGCTTCGCCGACGTCGGCCGTCTTCGGCGAACCCTATTCGCTGGAACCGGCCGCCGGCAGCCCGGTGGACGGACGCCTGGTGGTCGTGATCGCCGGGCCGGTCGATTCCCAAAACGCGTTTGGCGTGATGTTGCGCAGCGACTACGTGACGTGGGTGTCGTACGAACCGGCCGTTGACCTGGCACGCTGCGAATCCGTCGTTCTGGGCGGCAAGGCCTACTATGTGTCCGACTGGCTCAAGGCGCGGCTGTCGACCGACGATCTGCGTCTGTACTCGATCGGCGATTGAGTCCGCCGTTTGCCGAAAACAGCCGCGCTCGATAAGATGGCCCGCGTGAGACAAAACGCCCGCCGTCGCGTCACGTTCGCGTGGCGCGGCGGCACTCCTTCAAAGGTGGCAACGCGATGGGTTCCAAAGTGCCGATCCACCCGCCCGGCGAATATCGCTGTCTGGCGTGCCGGAAGTTG
>JAGQPT010000406.1 GCA_020426575.1 Planctomycetales bacterium | reverse complement strand
GCTTGATGACGGCACTGCCCAGGCCTTCACGCTGATTGATCCGTGTGACCAGCCCCTGAAAACGATTGACTGCTGCACTGGCGACGACTTGGGCGCGGTCGCGCAGCATCGATTTCAGGCGGGACTGACGGGGCGAAATCGACTCGAGCGGCGACATTCCCAACCGCTCATTGAACCGTTGAAAGTACTCGTTCCAGGTGACGACGTCCGGGCCGTTGACGTTGAACGTTTCACCGACGGCGTGGGGGTTCTCGATCGCCGCAAAGATCGCCCGCACGAGGTCGTCGACGTAGATCAAATTACAATAGCCGCTGCCGTACTCGTCGAAGGTGCCCCAGTTGCCCGACTGTAAGCGCGCCGCCACGCGGACGGTCCACGACTGCCCCATCGGGCCGTAAATCAGCGAGGGTCTCAGAATCGTCACCGGCAGGCCTTTCGCCTGGTATTCGAGGCACAGTCGCTCGGCGTCGATCTTGCCGTCCGCGTACGGGCGTCCCGTGTAAGGTGTCTCGTGCGCCTCGAGCACGTCGCCTTGGACGTCGCTGCCGTACACCTCAGCGGTGCTGAGAAAGACGAACCGCTCGACGCCGCAATTCAGCGCCGCTTCGAGCATGTTGCGCGTGCCTTCGACAATCGACGTTTTGTCGTCGGTGTAGGCGCAGTGCACGACCGCCTGGGCTCCCTCGACGGCCTGGACCGCATCTTCCCGCTTCATGATGTCGCACATCACAACGTCGATGGGAAAGCGGCACAGCCGCGCCGCGCTCGACCACCGGCGCACCCCGGCGCGGGCACGTCCGAAGCCGCTCAGGTGGATCGACTCGGCAACGCGTCCACCGACGAAACCACCGCCGCCGGTAACCAGGATCGTGCGATCATTGCTCATTGGTTTTACTCCAGGTATCGCACCAGGGCATGTCGAACCGTGTCGCCTGTTGGTAACACTCATCGATCAGGCGGATGGCGTCGATCGTTTCTTCAGCCGGCACCAAGGGCTTTGATCCGTTGGCGGCCGCGGCAAAGAAATCGCCAAGCATCCGTACGCCAAAGTCGTCGTAGCTGCGCTCGTCGGCACCGAGACGGCGGGTTTCGCGGTGCCCCCCGGCCGTAGTGACTTTGAAGACGTCCCAGTTTTCAATGCCGCCTTCGATCACGCCGTTACTGCACTCGATGCGGTACGTGTTGTCGAGTTGCGACAGCCAACTCAGCCTCACCTCGACGTCACATTGACCATGACGCAACCGTACATGCGCGACGCTTTCCGTGCCGCCGTATGAATCATTCTGGGATGAGACGACCTCCGGCTTGCCGCCAAGCCACCAACAAATCGCGTCGAGGCCGTGAATACCTTTGTCGAACAACACTCCGCGAGGCGGTTGCTGGCGGAAATAGAAACCCGAGGCCGTCGGCCAATGAAACTGTTTTCCATCGAGGTAGCGGATTGAAACCGGATGTCCGAGTTCGCCGCTGGCAAGGATCTTGTGAATCGCGGCGTAGGTGGGAAAAAGCCGCCGGGTTTGGTTCACACAGAGCACAACACGGCGGCTGCGAGCCTCTTCGACCATCTCGTTGGCTTCGGCGACGGAACCGGCCAACGGCTTTTCGCTCAGCACGTGCACGCCGGAGCTGAGGAAGTCCATTGCCAACGGATAGTGCAGGTGATGCGGCACGGCGAGCACGGCACAATCGACGTCAGCGATAACGTCCCGATAGTCGCCGACCGCATCCGGAACACCGAAGGCGTCGGCCATCTCGCGGGCCCGTTGCATGTGTGGATCGACCAGCACGGCCTTGGCGCTGCAACCCGGCAGCTTCGCCAGGGCAGGCAAATGGTAGCGCTCGGCGATGGCGCCACAACCGATGATCGCCACGCGCGGCGTCGAGCTGCCGCCGCGATTTTCGGCATCGGACATGATCTCGCTACCCTCTTCCATCACAGGTTGCATTAATTCGACTCCGAGTGCCTTCGGCCCTGAAACCACCGTTGTCCCACGAGGGGACATCACCCCATTTTAGTCAGCTTGTCGCTGGGGGCGGAGGTGATAAACGAGCCTAATGTCGTTCCACGACACGACGCGGAACAGAAAGAGCAAGACAACGTATGCCACCAAACTAATCGCCATAAACGGGACGGCGGGCCGATCGCCCACCAGTCCGAGCAACCCACCCGCAATCGCCGCCGCCAGCAAGGTACGGCCGATTGCCCCCAACAACCCGTGACCGCTTCGCTGCGCAGCCTCTTCGCCGGAGTGGAACACCCAGCCGTAGTAAAAACAAAACGCCGTGAGCGTGGCCGCCAAGGCCGTCCATGCCGCCCCCACCGCGCCGAATTTGGGGATCAAGATCACGGCCAGGGCGAGGTACGACACCAGACGAATCACCGCCACGCGCAGCGACTTGGCGGGTTGTTGTTGGGCGAACAGCGCGTGGCTGAGAAACGGATTAATGAATTTGATCGCTACGACCCAAATCAGGATCTGCAGCACCAACGTCGCCTCGGCATAGGTATCCGTATATAGCACCTCGATCACCCGGCCCGCCATTACGCACACGGCCATCACGAAGGGCAACACCATCGCGAGCATGTACTTGACCGAGCCTTCGCTCACCCGCCGCAGCGCCTCGGGCGATTCCTTTCCCAGCCGGGCCAAGTACGGGAAGATCGCGCGCGTGTAGCTGGTGGCAAGCATGGCGCCGACCCGTAACACCTTCGCCGCCGCGGCGTAAACCCCCACGGCGTATTCGTTCTGGAAGAGCGAAAGCAGAATCAGGTCGAGGTGATTGCTGAGGGTCGAACACCAGTTTTCCGAGGCGTAGACCTTTCCTTCGCTCACGAGGTCGCTGAGGTAACCGCGGTCGTACGACCAAGACAACGACGCGTCGTGGCGACGGAGCTGCACGGCATAAAACAGGGCCATCACGGAGCGGGCCAGGAACAGCCCGGCGAAGATCACACTGACTTCGTACCCGGCAGCGACGACCGCCATGCCGCTGCCGACAAAAATGACGGACGACAGCGCGGTTGCCCACATCACGTACTCGGCTTTTTCCAGCGCGACGAAACCCGCTTCAAGCACGGCCGCTATCGCCGCCGGGCACAAGGCAACCCACGCCGCCATGACTACGATCCTGGTGTCCGGCGAATAGCCGAAGAGGAAGCAGACGGCGACCATGATCACTCCGCTCACGAGCGTGAGCGCGGCCGCGATGAGCAACGATGCGGTCAGGCAGCGGCCCAGACAGGTCGGATCTTCGG
>JAGQPT010000405.1 GCA_020426575.1 Planctomycetales bacterium | reverse complement strand
TGTTGATGGTCAAGACGGGCCTGGAAAAACTGCAATCCGACTTCGCACCGCTCGGGTTTACCTTCGACAACCAGTTTCGACGACCGGAGTGACACGACGGGCCGATGTACGAATTCCCTGGCGAAGAACGCACCGTTGCTGATCTTTTCGACCTCGGTGGCCGAGTCGCCCTGGTGACGGGGGCGACCGGGCACCTGGGCAGCGCGATGGCGCGGGCGCTGGCCGAAGCGGGGGCCCGCATCGTGGCGACGAGCCGTGACCTCAGTCGGGCCGAGTCGTTCGTGCGCACGCTCCCCGACCATGATACGCTACGGCACATCGCCATCGAACTCGACCAGACCCGCGAGGCCTCGATCGTTCGCGCGTTCGAGGAGTCGGTCGACCGCGCCGGTGCGATCGACGTGCTTGTCAACAACGCCCATCAGGCGCTCGGCAAAGATTGGCGCGACGTGAGCTATGCGGAGTTTGCCGAGCAGCAACTCAACTCGGCAGCCTATTTTCTGCTGGCCCGGCTTGTGCGCGATCACGCCGTCGGCCGTGCGGCACCAGCCAGCATCATCATGATTGGTTCGATGTACGGCCTCGTCGGTTCCTATCCCGACGCCTACGCCGGTGTATGCCCCGCGAGTCCCGCTGCATACCACGCGCTCAAGGGAGGTGTCATTCATCTCACCCGCCACTTGGCCGTCTATTGGGCCGGTGACCGCGTGCGGGTTAACTGCCTCAGCCCCGGTCCCTTCCCCGCCGATGCCGTGCCGCGGGAGATGGTCGCGCGTCTGTGCGAGAAGAGTCCCATGCGGCGGATGGGCCACGCCGGCGAACTCAAGGGCGCCGTGCTGTTCCTGGCCAGCGACGCTTCGAGCTACGTCACCGGGCAGAATCTCATCGTCGACGGCGGCTGGACGGCCTGGTGAGCCGTCGACCCAATCAAGACGCATTGGCCATAACCGACTTCGCACGACGTGGCAAACTTGACGGTGGCGCCCGCGCGTGACGACAATCGACGTCACGTTCCCCGTGTGTCCTCTGCCACGTGTGTCTTTGCCCCGTGTGTCTTTGCCCCGAAGAGTCGTGCCATGCTCCCACGCGTCGTTCGCTGTCCACTGGCCGTAATGCTTCTTGCGCTCTGCGTGGCGCCGTCGCGTGCCGAAGACGAGCGCCCCCGGGTGTTGTTCCTGATCGGTGAGCAGGAATACAACACGAAAGAAACGCTGCCGGCGTTTGCCGATGCCGAGCTGACGCCGCGCGGCGTCGAGTGCGTCTTTGTCCACGTCGATCCCGACGATCCGGACAACTTTCCCGGCATCGAACAGCTCGCGGACGCCGATTTGTTGTTCTTGAGCGTGCGGCGCCGCACCTTGCCGGAGTCGCAGTTGGCCGTGGTGCGTGACTACCTCGACGCCGGCCGACCGATGGTCGGAATCCGCACGGCCAGCCATCCGTTCGACCGGCGCCAGCCCCCGGCCGAGGGCAAGGCAGACTGGGTGCTCTTCGACGATGAAGTGTTGGGCATGGACTATCAGGGTCACTACAGCAACAAGCCGCCGGGCGATCCGCCGACGCTCGTCATGCCGGTGGCCGCCGAGTTAAAACACCCCGTGATGCGCGGCATCGGCGGTGCCGAGTTTCCCGTCACGAGCCATCTCTACAAGAACCGCGACGCGGCGCCGACGGTCACCATCCTGATGACCGGTCGCATCAAAGACCGTGGCGTATTTGAACCGGTCGCCTGGACGAACACCTACCACGGTGGCCGCATCTTCTACACCTCACTGGGCAGCCCCGCCGACTTCGAGATCCCGCAGTTCCGCACGATGCTGACGAACGCAGTGATGTGGGGGTTGGGCCGGGACGGTGCCAAACCTGCGCTGCCCGAGTAATTCCGCGTGATCGCCGGATAGATGTTCGCCACGTACCTGGTCCAATTGTATGGCAGCAGAACGCGAGGACCGACTACGCGCCGCCGTAGCGCGTTACCAGGCGTTTCCACCGAACGGGTTCGCCAAAGACTTCAATTAGCTGATCACGCTCGATCGGAAAACTCAAGAAAGGACCGTCTTCGGTGGGGCCGATGCGAAACTTCTCGGAATCGCCACTGATACGCGCCATCACGAGCTGTCCGTCCCGGTATTCAATATGTGAATGGCTATCACTATAGTTCAACTCACCATCGTATTCCCAGCCATCGACGCCTAGTATTTCGCTCGTGACGTTCGCCGGAAGTTGGGCCAAGAGGAACCGCCGCCCATCGGGTATCTCGATATACACGTTTGCTAATATTGAAGTGTTTCCAGATGGCGGACTAACAAACGTCGTGAAGTGGGGGCTTGAATAAAACGCGGCGTGTTCGTACACAGCCACATCATCTTGGTTGTTTGACGACATACACGAGCTAATGTTGAACACAGCCACAGCGGCGAACCCCATAAGCGCCAGGCTCATTAGCAATCGGCCTTTCATTGATAACTCCACGCAATTGTAGCGCTTTCACACGGGTGGCCCAGACGACTTGTTGTCTGGGTGCCGCAGGCACAAGAGGCTTGGGGTGAACGCAGGCTTGGGGGGAGCGGCTGCTCCATGGCAACGTCGCCCACGAATTCGCCGCGGTGCTCGGTTCCTCTTGTCGCTGCGCGACCCAGACAGGGGACTGTCTGGGCTACCCAAAGGCACGCAACCCCCTCAAATCAATTCCCGGATCACTTCGCCGCCTTCGGTGACGATTGGCGTGGGGCGGCCTTGGGGGTTGGTCCAGTGGGAGCGGGGGTCGATGCCCAGGTGTGTGAACGTCGTCGCCGCCAGGTCGCCCGGCCGCACCGGTCGGCTGGCGATGTCGTAGCCCCGACGGTCCGTCGAGCCGATCACCTGCCCCATCGGCATCCCTCCACCGGCGGTCAGCATCGACATCACGTTGGTCCAGTGCCCGCGCCCCGCCTTGTCGTTGATCACCGGCGTGCGGCCGAACTCGCCCATCATCATCACCATCGTCGTGTCGAGCAGGCCCCGTGCTTCGAGATCGTTGATGAGTGCGTACATCACGCGGTCGACACGGGGCAGCAGCGGCGTGAGCCCCTTCTCGATGCCGCCCCAGCGAACGTCATCGCCGTGGTGGTCGAAATAACCCCAGGCCCCGCTCACCAGCACGAAGGTCACCCCCGCCTCGACCAGCCGCCGCGCGAGCAGCGCCTTCTCGCCGATGCTCTCGCGGCCATACTCGTCGCGCGTCGCCTCGCTCTCCTGG
>JAGQPT010000404.1 GCA_020426575.1 Planctomycetales bacterium | reverse complement strand
TTGACGAGGTGCGAGGATGATCGGCCGGCCAATCGACGGCGCAACTCGCCGCGTCGAGTCGTTCGAGCCATTCGTCCTCGGCGCGACGGTCTCCGGCAGGCGGCAATGATCCATCGCCACGATCTTGCACCATGCCTCACCCTGATTCTAGGACGCTCGCCTGCGAACGCGCCGCCGGGGCGAGACCTCGCCTGCGCCGACTGCCGCGCCGCTTACTTCTTATAGACTTCGGCCGGATCGAACACGCGCTCGCCCACGACGTCGAGGCCAGCGGGCTTCCACTGGCGGTAGAAGCAACTTCGATAACCGGCGTGGCACGCCGCACCGCCGATTTGCTCCACCTTGAGCAGGATCGTGTCGGCGTCGCAGTCGAGGTAGATCGAGTGGACGCGTTGCACGTTGCCGCTCTCTTCGCCCTTACGCCAAAGCCGTTGCCGGCTGCGGCTGTAGTAGACGGCACGGCCCGTGGCCACCGTCTCGCGAAAGCTCTCCTCGTTCATGTAGGCGAGCATTAACACGTCGCCCGTCTCGGCGTCTTGGGCGATGGCCGGCAACAGTCCGTCCCCCTTGGCAAAGTCGGGCAATTCGGCCGGCTCATTGTTCGATGCTGATCGATCGCTCACGGCGAAAAAGTCTCCCACCAATTATTGCTGAAACCCCAGCCCCGCCGGCCATTTTTTCGCGCCGGCGTCCACCCAGCCGCACAGGCGATTCACTCCGGCGAGGCCAAGTATTCAGGATAATCGCACCGGCGTCGCCTCACCAGGGTGCCGTGCGACGAGCGTCGGAAGGCGCGAGGGCGCAACCGCTGCAATGCGCACGACCGACGCTGGTGCGGCGCTGGTTTCGCCCCGGCCGACCACCGCAGATGTCCGGTAATCTCCCGCTTCCGTGCGGCAGGCGCAATCGGCGTTTTCCACGTCGCACTTGAGCAAAGTGCGACAGGCGGCCGATCGACTTCAACGGCGACGCCTCGATGCCAACAACCATCCGAGGCGCCGGTGGCGCAGCCAGCAGCGCTGACTCGATTCTCGCCACGCCCAACCCGCCCCCGGAGGAATCTGTCCGTGTCCCCTTCCCTCAGCATCGTGCTACCGGTCTTCAATCTCGAGCGACTTGTTCGGCAGCTGGTCGAACAGGCGGTTGAAGCGTCGGCCGAGTTGACCGACCGTTTCGAAGTGTTGGTCATCGACAACGGCTCGACTGACATGACCGGAGAAACCGTTCACGAGTTG
Source organism: Planctomycetales bacterium (assembly GCA_020426575.1). Taxonomy (GTDB): domain Bacteria; phylum Planctomycetota; class Planctomycetia; order Pirellulales; family JAEUIK01; genus JAGQPT01. The sequence goes on along the minus strand of JAGQPT010000404.1, from coordinate 814 downwards.
GCGATCAGACTGCCGCAGGTTCGGTTGCTGCGGCTGCCAATGCGTCGCCGTCGCGGCGTAGTGATCGACGTGGCAATGTCGCGAACGATGGGCGAGGTCGTGTTCCTGGGTGACGATCTCGGCGAGTTGGAGATCTCAGACATCCACAAGATGTGGCAGGCGATTCAGGGCAACGACATCGTCGTCGCCTACGGCGGGGCGCCGCCGGCCGAGACTTTGCGAGAACGCTGGTCGCGGTTCGTCTCAGGACGCGTCCCTCACGCCGCTGAAGATACGTTTCAGATGGTGCGGCGGGAAACCATCGTCCGCCTGCAGGAAACCTTCGCACGGGAGATCTACACCATTGACGAACTCGAACACTTCGGGCTGCGTTGGGCCGAGTTGACGGTGCGACGCCGCATCGACCGACACCCGGCGGTGACGTCGTCCGGATACGCCCCCAAGTCCGTCACGTCGGACCTTCGTCCTCGCTTTCATCCACCGGAGCGGACGCGTCAACTGGGGGCGATCCCGGCGCTGCCACCACTTGAAAGCTTCACCGCCGTGCGCGACTTCGCCTTGGGGGAATAGCGTGCATCGGCACACATCGAAGCGTCCGGCAGCAGCCATTCGTTGCGTCGGCCAAGTGTCCAGCAAATCGTGAAAACCTTCACGAGCCACTGGTTCTACGCGCCGACGGGCCGGCGATTGCCCGGTTCATTTCGCGGCGCGCGCGCCGTGGCGCGGCGCTCCGGGCGGTGAACTCCGCGGCATTTCGGCGCGATATCCCTTTGGAGCCGTGCGGAGGTTCGGCGGCACGCCGCCGCAACACTCG
>JAGQPT010000403.1 GCA_020426575.1 Planctomycetales bacterium | reverse complement strand
GCACGCCACTGACGCCTTCGACGGTTTCGAAGTGCCCCAGGCTGGCGTTGTAGGTGCTGAACCCGCCCGTGGCCATCGTGCCGAAGGCGTGACACAGGGCATCGAACACACTGAGCCCCTCCAACCAGAGGATCGCCGTCAGCACCATGTTGAGCACCACGTAGACGACGCACAGCAGCCAAGCCGTGTGCTGCATTCGGGTGATCGGACTGTCGCTGCTGGGCCCCGGCATCTCGGCCCGCATTAGCGCTTTGCCGGCCGAGCCCTGCCCCAACATCGCCACGAACAGCACCATGATCCCCAGGCCGCCGAGGAAGTGCGTCGTCGAACGCCAAAAGAGGATGCTGCGGGGCACCATCTCCGGGTCTTCCAGATTCGTCAACACGGTCGCGCCGGTCGTGCTGAAGCCTGACTGTGATTCAAACAGTGCGTCGGCGACGTTCATCGGGACGCCGGTCTCGCGCTCGGTGCCGCTGAACAGGAACGGCAGCGCGCCGAGAATAGTGGCCAGTATCCAGCTCAGGCCGACGATCGCCATCGACTCTTTGCGATACAACTTCACCTGGATGCCGCGGCCCCAATGCCGCATCGCCAGTCCCGCGGCAACGCAGACGGCAATCGACACGCCCAGCCCGACGAGACCGTTCGTCCGTGGCGCACCGGTTTCCCCCAATGCCCAGGGCAGGCTGAACAACATCGCGCCGGCGATCAGCAGCGAAACCGTCCCGAGTTGCCGGACGACGAGTCGGAGGTTCATGGGGCAATGAGTTTCTTGTCGAAAGTGTGGCGACGGCTGGCAACCAGCCATACGGCGCGACGTGCGCGCTCACACGGCCGCATGGGCATCGGCGTTGAATACCTTTAGAACATCGTCGAGCACCGTGGCGTGGGCCAACATTACCAGCGTGTCGCCGCTGCGCAATTGATCGTCGGCGCCGGGCACGCGTACATAGTCTTCCCGCATCACGGCCGCAATCAGACACTGCGACGGCAGGGCCAACTTCGCCAACACGTGTTCGGTGGCGCGGACGCCCTCGCGCACTTCGATTTCCAGCACCAGCACGTCGCTACCCGCGAGGTTCGTCTGTGAAACCAGTGGGCCGGTCGTGAGAAAACTGAGCACCTGCTTGGCAATCACCTGCCGCGGCGAGACGGCGTGATCGATCCCCAGTTTACCGACCACGTTGGCGTAGTCCGGTCGGTTGACGATCGACATCACCGAGGCGGTTCCCAATTCCCGCGCCTCGACGCATGCCATGATGTTGTTTTCATCTTCGCCCGTGCAGGCAACGAAGATGTCGGCATTACCAACGCGTTCTTCTTCGAGACTCGAACGCCGCGTGGCGTCACAGTTGATCACCGTCGCGTGCTGCAGCCGTGAGGAAAGCACTTCGCATCGATCCAGGTTCGACTCCATCACCACGACGTTGAATCGACCGGTCGCCAGCGCGTCGGCCAGGTGATACCCGGTTTCACCACCACCGGCGATCACGACTTTGCGCCGCCGCGGCTGTCGATGCTGAAAGCGCGGGCGCACTTCGTCGATGTCGTCGCGGGCGCCGATCACGGTGACGCGGTCGCCGTTTTCCAAACGCGCGTCTGCGCTGGCGATCGTCACCAGACCGCCCCGATTGATCGAACCAATCCGCACCGAAGTCGGTAACCCCAGCTCGCGGATCGGAATGCCGATCACACTGCTTTCTTCCTCGAGCAGAAACTCTTGCACCTCGAGGTCGACGCGGGCAAAGTTCTCCACCAGCACCGAACCCGGCGCACGAATGCCCCGCACCAGTTCCATAGCGGCCGAGTATTCCAGGCTCACCAGCCGATCGATGCGAAAGTGTCGTTGGTAGTCGAACGTGCTAAGGTCGCGAAACACGGGGGCATACACCCGCGACACCGTGCGGCGACAGCCCATGCCGCGGGCCAGGCTGGCCCCGACAATGTTCACCTCGTCGGCACCGGTCATCGCCAGGCAAAGATCGGCGCTGATCACGTTCGCTTGAAACAGCACGCTCGACTCCGAAGCGTTGCCGGTAATGGCACGCACGTCGAGTTCTTCGTTGAGTTGGCGCACCTTCGCCGGGTTATGATCGACGACCGTGACGCTGTGCCCGTGGTGACAGAGCAATTCGGAAACCGAGGTGCCGACGGTGCCGGCGCCGAGGATGACAATTTTCATCGGCTCGCTGGGATAGGGGGGCGTCGTGGCAAAACGGCAGGTGGGCCAGCCAACAGACCGGGACCATCCTGAACTCCGCGCCGATCCTGTCGGCGGCGAACGAGGCGGGAGGTCGTTCCTTCGCCGTGTGCTGGCAATTGCCGCGGTGTTCTGGAACGGCCCGCTCCGGAAACGTCGCGGAACCACCGTCGCGTGGCCCGGCACAACGCAAATAAGTTTGAAAGCGGGAATTATGGTCGCTAGCGTTTCGCCTGTCTACTACGTGCGGCCCACGAAAACGCCGGGGCGACCGGGCCATCCCTCCGTAATCGCCGTGGTCGAAGCACAAACGCCGCGGCGATTCGACTCGCGCCCGTAAGCTGCGCGTTCCGGGTGGTCCTGCGCGCCGATATCACGGTTTGCTGGCACGGCGGCTGCGGACATCGTTGTCAAGAACGCGCCGCCGCGGCGACGATACAACGTGCGATGCGACGGTTCACCCGCCCCGGGCACCATGTCGGTGCGTCGCCGCAAACTAGCAAGTGAGGAGACTCTCGTCATGGGCTTCTACGACTGGATTCGAGAGAATACGAAGCACGCCGTTCTGCTGGGCGTTTCAGACGCCATCGATGCGATGGGCGACGCCGGTGACGGTGGCGAGATGAATTCCCAACTCGTAGCCGTGCTCAATCCCGCCGTTCTGACGACCCAATCGCGCCGCGGATCGACCCGAGCGGTCAAGAACACCGCCGGTCGCAAACGGCTCGGGCGCTCGCTCAGCAACGTGACAGCCGACGCCACCGCACAGCCGGCCGCCGACGCATCGGCGAAGTCGCAGCCGTGAACACTCGGCACAGCGGCGCAATTCGCTACTGCTGCGCCATCGCGTCCAACTCGTCGAGTCGCAGGCGGACGGAAAGCACGTACGGTTCCTCGCCCTCAACCCAGTGGCCGTAAGTCGTCGTCACCAGCGTGCCGTCCGGCAACACCTCGACGCCGGGATAGGCGCAATCGGCGCCGCGGTGGTTGTCCTTGAGCCGCACGTGGTACTGGCCCGCTGCACCGGTGACGAGGTCATCGTACGTGCCGACCCAGGCAACCCAATCTCCCTCGAACGGGCCCGTCTTGCCGCGCGGCGAATTGCTGCGAAACGAGATGAATAACCGGCCGTCCGGGGCATAGCGGGCCGTGTGACGATCGCCGTTGAGTGTGTCGGGAACTTCGCGCGGCTCGCTCCAGGTGCGCCCCTCGTCGTCAGAGAAAATGATGTGCGAGTTCTTCCGCCGGGCGTTCTCCCGCAGCAACACCGCAAGCTGGCCGCCGTCGGGCGACCGCACGATGCCCGGCTCGCAAAGATGCACGTCGGCGCTGGCGTACACGGGCTCGGGCTCCGACCAACTCAGCCCGCCGTCGGTCGAGAGAGACTTGTAGAGCGTGAACACCTTCGGATTCTGCACGTCGGCCTGCTCGGCGAGGAAACGTCCGTCGTCGTGGAACATCGCCATGTAATGGCCCGCCCCGGTCTCCAACGGCACGACCGAGGCCATCACAACGACTCCGCCCCAGTCGCCGACCGGCTCGAGTTCGCTCCAGCTCGCGCCGTCGTTCTCGCTCACGGCCATGCGCGTCGGGTACAGGCCGGAAAACATGATGATCCGTCGCTTGCCGGCCGCGTCGACGACTCGGTGCAGAGTCGGCACTTCGAGCGACGTGGCCCAACTGGCCGGCGTCGGCAGCCGATCGCTCCAGGTCAGCCCCCCGTCGTCGCTGCGCTTGTAGACGATCGCGCCGCGGCCGTGCCCCTTCGGATAGACGCACAACATGGTCCGTCCGTCTTCCAGCAGCGCCGTTGTCGGATGGCCCAAGTATTGCCCCGGCTCGCGGTCGACCACTACCTGTCGGTCCGTTTGATCGTCAAGGTCGAGCAACGTCACTGCCAGGCTCTCGTCAGACGCCTGCTCTTCGTCGGCTCGCACCGCTGTGCTGGCAACGAGCCAGACAACAAGCGTAACGGTGGCAATTCGAGCTAGTCCGGTCATCACGTTTCCCGTTTCGTGTACAGTCCAGTTTTGTCTGAAGCAACGAATAGGCCCGGAGTCGAGCCACCCCGCGTCAGTGTATTGGGGCGTCGCATGGCTCGTACCCGCCATCAGATTTCCCGGCCGGAGGTCGTCCGAGCGGGTGCCGTTATGGTAACCTGAATGGACGGCTCGGTCACGCATCGCCGACCTACCTAAGGACGCGGCCTTGCGAAAACACAGCCCGCCAACGTCACAGCCTGTCAGTGAACCACCGTCCCAGAGACACCGCATCGGGAAGTCACAACCCGCCTGCGAATGCAGATGTTCGCCATCGCGGCCCCGACAGGGCAATCCCGCCACCGCCCCTCGAAGTCCCCGCCGACCATGCACAACCACCTGCCCCCGTGCCCCCCACGCGCCGCAGTCCTCCACCATCGTGCCGGTCCCTGGCCCGTTGGTCGCATCGCGGCCCGCGCACTCACGCTCGTTGCCATCGTCGTCGCCGGCGTTGCCGTTCACGTCTGCGATGCACACGCCCAAGCGACCTATGAAGTCGCCCCGATCAACTACTACGAGCAGACGACCGACGACCCCGTCGAGCTGTTGCTCCAGCGCATTGCGTCGGGCGAAGCCCAGCTCGAATTTGACGAGTCGCGCGGTTATCTGCCGGCGCTCTTGGCCGAACTCAAAGTACCAACGTCGTCACAGGTGCTGGTGTTCAGCAAGACAAGTCTGCAGTTGCAGAAGATTTCGCCGGGCCGGCCGCGGGCCCTCTATTTCAACGACGACGTCTACGTCGGCTGGGTCCAGCGCAGCAACATCGTCGAAGTCGCCGCCGTCTCGCCCCAACAAGGGACCATCTTCTACACGCTCAAAAACACGCGCCGCGACACGCCACAGATCGTCCGCGACCGCGGCGATTGTCTCGTCTGCCACGCCGGTGCTTTGACAGGCAACGTCCCCGGACTGATGGTGCGATCCGTGTTCCCCGATGCCACGGGGCAGCCGATCTTGGGCGCCGGCACATACCGCACGGACCACACCAGCCCGCTCGAGCAGCGCTGGGGAGGCTGGTACATCACCGGCCAACACGGCGAACAGCGCCACATGGGCAACCAGTTTTTTGACGAGTCGGCCGATCCCCGACAAGAGGACCTCGCCCGCGGTGCCAACGTCGTGGACCTCAGCGATCACTTCGACACCTCGAGTTACCTCTCGCCCCATAGCGACGCCGCAGCACTCATGGTGCTCGAACATCAGGCCGAAGCCCACAACCTGCTCACCCGCGCGTCGTATGACGCCCGCATCGCGCTGCGCGACGCCCGTGTCGTCAACGAGATGCTGGGACGACCGGCCGATCACATCAGCGAGTCGATCGAAAAACGCCTGACCAATGCCGCCGAGCGCACGCTGCGATACCTGCTCTTCTGCGACGAGGCGACCTGGAACGCCCCGATTTCCGGCACGTCGACTTTTGCCGAGGAGTTCTCCGCCCGGGGACCGTTCGACCAGCAAGGGCGTTCGCTCCACCAGCTCGACCTCGAGCGGCGGCTGCTCAAGTATCCGTGCAGCTACCTGATCTACTCCGAGCAGTTCACCAGCCTGCCCGACGCGCTCAAGCTGCGGATGTACGATCGGCTCAAAACAATCCTGGATGGCGACGACACGTCGGGCGACTACGACCACCTCACGGCCGCCGACCGCCAGGCGATCCGCCAGATCCTGATCGAAACAGTTCCCGATCTGCCCGAGGACTGGCGTTCCGAAGGCTGAGCGCCGCGAGTCGCCACTGCTGTTCGCACATTCCCGGCATGCTCTTTCGGCCGTCAGTCGCGACATGCACCATTCCACGACTTTGCAACATGCCAGTATCTCGCAACATTTTTGACGCACTACGCCATGATTGACCAAGTGATCGTCGCCGCAGCGAGCCTGCCCAGCCAGTGCGGCCAGTGGCAGAGTAACGTCGAGCAAATGGAGCAATGGGCGGCCTGCGCCGCGGCGCAGTCGGCCCGCCTGTTGCTGTTCCCCGAACTGTCGCTCACCGGGTTCATCCCTAATCATCCCCGGGGCGAGCACGAACCGTGGTTGCGTGAAGCATTGGCCGCCGCCCGTAGCGTGGCCCAGCCTCTCGACGGACCTGCCGTGGCGGCGCTCGCGCGCGTTGCCGGTCGGCACGACGTGCTGCTCTCGGCCGGGATGCTCGAAGACGCCGGCAACCTGCTCTACAACACCCAGGTGTTAGTCGGACCGGCCGGTCTGTTGGGGCATTGGCGCAAGATGCACGTCCCGATGTTCGAAGCGCCGTTTTACAACGGCGGCGGCATTCCCGAGGTCGTTGACACGCCGCTGGGCCGCATCGGCGTGAACATCTGTTTCGATGCTTTCCTGCCCGAGTCGACGCGGCTCCTCGCCAGCCGCAATGTCGAGATCGTGTTGTTTCCTTTCGCGGCCGACCCGCCCCCCTGCACGCCGCAAGGTTGGAGCGCCTGGGCCGCCCACGTGCTGCGCGTCCGCTGCAGCGAAAACGGCGTGTTCGGCCTGGCCGCCAACTACGTCGGTCGCGTCGAGTGCGCCGGCGTCGAGCAAACTTTCCCCGGCGGCGGGCTTGCCTTTGGTCCTCGAGGCGAACTCCTCGCCGAGTGGCCAACCGATCAGAATGAACCGGCGATGATGCTCGCCCGCTTCGACGCCGAAACCCTGCGTACAGCCCGCGCCGAGCCGGAATACACCTACCGCTTCCGCCGCCCCGAGTTGTACGGCCGCCTCTGCCAATAGTGGTGTGCCGCAAATCCCCAGCGGCTACTTGCCCTGGAAATACTTCTCCACGATCCAGGCCGGTTGATGCCGGTCTGGCGTCCGCTCGTGGCCGGTCAGGTCGATCTCTGCCGATTCGACATCCTCGACCACGAGTGGCTGCGTGTCGTCGGTCCGCTGCTGCCACTGCTGCAACTCCCGCGTCAGCCGCGCGACTTCGTCCGCGTACCGCCCACTTTCAGCCAGGTTGTTCAGTTCGTTCGGGTCGGCTTCGAGGTCGAACAACTGCGTGTGGTCAATCTTCGGATAGCGGATCAACTTCCAACGCCCGTCGCGGACTGCCCGCTGGATGTCTTCATACGTTGTGAACAACGTGTCGCGAATCGTCGCTCGCTCGCCCCGCCAAATCGGGGCCAGGTCCTGACCCTCCACCGCCTCCGGCAGCGGCACACCGGCAACGTCCAGCAGCGTGGGCATCACGTCGTAGAGATACACCAGCGCGTCGGTCTCACCCGCGGGCACGTCGAGTCCGGCAAAGATCAGCGGCGTACGCATGCTGTGTTCGTACAGGCTCTGCTTACCAAGCAGTCCGTGACTGCCAATCGCCAGGCCATGGTCCGAGGAAAAGACGACGAGCGTGTCCGCGCCGTGCCCCGTCTCGTCGAGCGCCGCCAGGATACGCCCGATCTGCGCGTCGAGGTGTGATATCAAACCGTAGTATTCGGCCAACTGGCTTTCGATCACCTCCGGCGTGCGTGGCCAGGGTGCGAGCTGCTCGTCGCGCCCCACCAGCCAGCCGTTGTTGAACGGATGTTGCGGCATAAAGTTTGCCGGCAGCGGCACGTCACCGGGGGCATACGCGTCGCGGTACTCCTGCGGCGGCATGCGGGGGTCATGCGGCGCGGTGAAGGCGACGTATGCATAGAACGGCGTCGCGCCGTCGTGCCCTCGCAAAAAATCAATCACCGCGTCGGCGAACACCGTGCTGGAAAACCGATCGCCGTTGCGTTTGTTCGTGTACGTGCCGTCGCGGCTCAGGTCGATGAGCGGCACCTTGCTATGATCCCACATGCCCCCAAAAAACACGGCGTTTCCCAGTGAAAAGCCCCGCGCGAACGATTCTTCGCCGTTATGCCATTTGCCGGTGCCGAACGTCGTGTAACCCGCCTGGCGGAGCACTTCCGGCAGAATGGGCACGTTCTTCAGATCCATCGGCACGTGGTACAACGTGCGGCCACTGTTGAGCATGGCGCGACTCGGCTGGCAGACGGCTCCGTGGATCGACCCCATGCAGTAGGCCCGCCGAAAGTTGAACCCCTGCTCGGCGAGTCGATCGAGGTTCGGCGTGCGAATGTGCGGATTGTCGTACGCCCCGATCGCGTCGGCCCGCTGGTCGTCGCTGAAGAGAAACAAGATGTTCGGTCGCTGCTGCTCGTCCCCGTCTTCCGCACCGCGCAGCGCGAGCGGTGCGAGAACCGAGACAACGACCACGAGAAGAATGCCACGAAGTGAAAATGCCATGCTGTCTCTCATCGAATAGAATTACTAAAGCAAACCGCGTGGACGGCCCACCGTACGTCTAAGCCCTCGGCATGAACTCGCCGGGTGCTACTTTTCCGCGTAGCCGGGGTCGCCCGGCACGGGGCTCGTCGGATCGGGTTCATCGAGTTCGCTCTGCATCCGGGCGATCTCGCTCTTGAGTTGCGTCACCACGTCCGAATAGGCCGGGTCGTCGTACACACTCGTGAGTTCGTGCGGGTCGCGTTCCAGGTCGAACAGTTCCCACTCACCCGTCTGATAGTAACTGATCAGCTTGTAACGGTCGGTCCGCACACCGAAGTGCTTCGCCACGCTGTGGACAGCCGGGAACTCATAGTAGTGGTAGTAAAACGCCTGCCGCCAGTCGTCGGGCGTCGCGCCCTGAAGCACGGGCACGATGCTGCGACCCTGCATCTCGGCGGGCGTTTGATCGGCCATGCCGGCGATGTCCAAAAACGTCTCAGCAAAGTCGACGTTCGACACCAGGTCGTTGTTGACCGAGCCCGCTTCGACGACCCCTGGCCACCGCACCAGCAACGGCATCGTCAGCGATTCCTCGTACATCCAGCGCTTGTCGTACCAGCCGTGGTCCCCCAGGTACCAGCCCTGGTCCGACGAGTACACGACGACCGTGTTTTCCGCCAGACCGCTTTCGTCGAGGTAGTCGAGAATGCGGCCAACGTTCTCATCGACCGACGCCACACAGCGGAGATAGTCCTTGATGTAGCGTTGGTACTTCCAGCGGGTGAGTTCGCCGCCGCGCAACTGGGCCTTGCGAAAAGCCTCATTTTTTGGCTCGTACGCCGCGTTCCAGGCTGCCAGTTGCTCGGGGGTCAGGTTTGTCGGCGGCGTCAGCTTGAGATCAAACGGCGAGAGGTGCCGCGCCACCGTCATCTCCTGGTTACTCGCCGGACTGGCGCGACCGGCGTAGTCGTCAAACAGCGTGGGCGGTTCGGGAATCGTCACGTCGTCATACATCGACAGATACTTCGCCGCCGGCTGCCAATTGCGGTGCGGTGCCTTGTGCTGATACATCAACAGAAACGGCTTCGACTTGTCGCGGTCCCGTTCCAGCCATTCGAGCGCCAGGTCGGTGATGATCTCGGTCGTGTATCCCGTGTGCTGGTGAATTCCCTCGGCGGTCTTCATCGGCGGATTGTAATACGGCCCCTGCCCGAGCAGGATTTCCCAGTAGTCGAACCCCGTCGGATCCGTGTTCAAGTGCCACTTGCCGATCATGGCGGTCTGATAACCGCCGCTGCGGAGAATCTTGGCGAAGTTCTGCTGCGCACCGTCGAACGTGTTGCCGTTGCGATAGAAACCGTTCTTGTGGCTGTACTTTCCCGTGAGAATGCAGGCCCGACTGGGACCGCAAATCGCGTTCGTCACCAAACAATGATTGAACCGCATCCCGGCATTCGCGATGCGATCGATGTTCGGCGTCTGGTTGATCCGCGAGCCGTACGCGCTGATGGCATGCGCCGCGTGATCGTCGGTGAAGATGAACAGGATGTTCGGCGGCGCGTCATCGGCACGGGCGGAGGACATGAACACCTGGGGCGCACACCATCGGGACACCACGACGGTCGCCAACAAGATGTAAACAACGCGTCGGTGGGTTCGGCAAATCGCGGGCATCGGTGCTCCAGGCGGAAGTCACGGTGGGGGTCGCGCCGTGCGGCGGGTGCCGCTCATTTTCCATTGCCAAAACCACGATTACAAGCCGCACACCGGCCCGCGGACGGCGTCCGATTGTCGGGCGTTTGCCGATTGTCCCCTCCAGCGACGCGTCGCAGAGCGGCACCCGGCCGTGGGACGCGTTGCGAGAAGCGGTGCTTCGCCTTACCATATATGGAGGAACAAATATCCGCAGGCGGAGAGGCACCGCCGACGCGCCATGTTAGTCCCGCTCGTGGGCACGCGCCGCGACGGGCAACAGCTGGGGAGCAGCATCTGTGGGCTTTTCTCATCTCCGCGTCATACGCGGCGTCGTCTTCGGCATCGCGCTGGTGCTGACCGCCCGTTCCATGGCCGTCGCACAGAATTACGAATGGCTCAATCCGCAGAGCGGCGCCTATTACGACCCGGCCAACTGGTGGTCGCTCGCGGACGGCACGTCAACCGTCGTGCCCGGTCCGGCCGACAGCGCCTTTTTCAGCCTCAACCAATCGTCGCCACACACCGTCGCCTTCTCGGGCAACGCACTGCTCGACTCGCTGATGGTCCGTAACGACCAGGTCGCCTTCGACCTGGGTGGACATGCGCTCACACTCAGCCGCGCGACTGACTACCTGGCCAGTCTGGTGATCGGCGAGAGCAACGGGCAGCGCGGCGACCTCCACCTCGCCAACGGAATCCTCGAATCACAAATCTCTACAATCGGCTACCTCCAAGGCAGCGTTGGCAACGTGTCGGTCGACGGGGCCCAATGGATCAATCACCGCCTCATGCAGGTCGGTTCCTCGGGAGAAGGATCGCTGACAATCAGCAGCGGCGGCTACGTCGAGTCGAATCGCGCGATCGTCGGCTATCGCTACGGACTTCCTCAACCCTGGGAAGTGGAGCAGCAGACTAGCAGCAGTCGTATCTACAGCTTGGACTACATCACGTGGGCCGGTAACTTTGCATCCAACCCACAACCTCCGCCGCCACCGCCGAGTCGTCGAGACGACGTCGCAGATGCGAGCAGTGTCGCCACGGTAACGGTCGACGGCGCCACCTCGACTTGGAACGTCAAAAACAACCTCTACGTCGGACCGCGCCACGCCTGGGAGTATGACTCGTACAAGTCCGTTGTCGAACTCACCAACGGAGGCCAACTGAACGTCGGTCGCGAGTTACAATTCTCGTCGCGCCTCGGCGTCCTCGACACGCGCGGCGGCCGCGCCGTCGTCGGCGACGCGGACCCGACGTTTGACCAGACCGGCACTCTCTACGTCGGTCGTGGCGGCACGCTCAGCGGCGTCGGCTATGTCGACGGCGACGTGGTGGTAGCCGGCGGCACGGTTGCCGTCGGACGCGAACCCAAGACGGCGGTCGACAACGAGCCCTTGGTCATCAGCGGTGACCTCACGCTCAGCGCCGACTCGCTGCTCTCGCTCGACATTCTTCCGCGCTACCACGATCAACTCGTCGACGGCGTGCAGATCGGTGGCATCGCCAATTTGGCCGGCACGCTGCAGATCGACGTCGCCGAGCGGTTCAGTACCGAAACCCACCTGCCGCTGGAACTCAATCTCGAGTTGGGAAGCGAATTGACGCTGCTCGAATTCGCTGGCTACACCGGGCAATTCGACGACGTCATCATCTCGGGCTGGGAGTCCGACGACCGACGCTTGCTGCCGGTGTACCACGACGACAATCTATCGCTGGTCATGTCGACCCTCATCGACGGCGACGCCAACGGAGACAACCTGGTCGACGGCCGCGACTTCGTCGCCTGGGCCTCGGCGTTTGGCGCGGCCGACGTCGAGCGATTCGATCCCTATTCGGTTCCCTACCCAGACGACGGCGACTACAACGGCGACGGCGTCATCGACGGCCAGGACTACGCTGTTTGGGAGGAAATACTGGACCAGTACTCGATACCGCCAGTGCCCAATGTCACGATGGGCGCCGCCGGTGGCGACTTCAATCACGACGGCGTCGTCGACGGTAACGACTACCTGATTTGGGCGAGCAACTTTAACGCTCCCGGAGCGGAGATTCCTGGTTCGGCAGCCGTATCAGCCGCGACACCCGAACCAGCCGCCGCGCTCCTGCTCGCCGTCGGAGTCGGCATCGTCACCGTTTCACGGCGGCGTCGCTAGGCACACAAGCCCACCGCCCGCCTCAGCCGCGCTTCTCCCACTGGCTTTTGATAAACGCCAGACCATCGCGGGCAAGTTGCTCTTCCGTGTCATACATGCGGCGCCAAATCCTAGTGGCCGCCGCCAGCGCCGGCAGCGCGAGCCCGAACGCTTCGATCGTCAGCCAGCCGTCGTAGCCGATCTCCCGCAGCGTGTCGAATGATTCGTCCCAGGCCACGTTCCCCGTGCCGGGTGTGCCGCGGTCGTTCTCCGAGATGTGCACGTGGGCCAGCACCGGCTCAACCGTGCGAATGGCTTTGGGAATGTTCTTCTCTTCGATGTTGGCATGGAACGTGTCGTACATCACCCGACAGTTGGGATGATCGACCTCGCGAACGAAACTGACGGCGTCAGTCGCGCAGTTGAGCAGGTAGCACTCGAAACGGTTGAGGTACTCTAGCGCTAAGGTCACGCCACAGGTTGCCGCGTGCTCGGCCACTTCACGCATGCTGTCGACGGCGCGCTTGCGCTCATCGGCCGTGGGACCGGCACCGCTGAACACCCCCAGGCCCGAGTGATACGGTCCGGCAATCAAGGGCGCGCCGAGCGCCTGACAGCAATCGAGCGCCCGCTTGTTGCACTCGATGCCCTGTCTGCGAACCGCCTCGTCGGCGCTCATGGGATCGTCCGCCTCGCTGCGCACGGTGACCACGGTTCGCTCCAGGCCGAGGTCGTCGAGTTTCTTCGCCCATTGGGCGTACTTGTCGACTTCGAGATCGAAGATCGGCACCTCAATGCCGTCATAGCCCATCGCCTTGAGACTCTCCAGCACCGGAAGCAATTCGTCGCTGAGCGTGTCACTCCACAACAACAGGTTCATGCCGATCTTCATCTTGCGGGCTCTCCTTTTGAATCATGTTCAGGCGGCGGCCGTGACCGTGCCGTCCGGATGAGTGAGCAGTTCGTCGCGCCGAGTGTCCACGACGTTGCGGGCCGCGGCCAAGACTTTCACGATTGAATCAGGCAACAGCGGCAGCCCGACGCGGCGCATCACCTGGTTGAGGCGAAACGTCAGTCGCATATCGTCGGCATAGTCTCGCAGAAATCCCTCGGCCGCGAAAAGTGGCACCCACTGCGAAATCTGCCGTAACCGTCGACCGCTGATCGCTTCGACGGCCCGTTCGACGACCAGTGGGTCGATCGTTTCACACGCGGCATAGTATGCATCGAGCCGTCG
>JAGQPT010000402.1 GCA_020426575.1 Planctomycetales bacterium | reverse complement strand
GGCATCGACGAAGCGCTCGAGCGATTCAAGCCCGACTGCATCGTGGCCCAAGGCGACACGACGACGGTGATGTCGGCGGCGATCGCGGCGTTTTACCGGCATGTGCCGTTTGTGCACGTGGAAGCGGGACTGCGGACCGGTAATCTTCAGGCACCCTGGCCCGAAGAGTTCAACCGCCGTGTGGCCTCGATCGTGACCGCCCTGCACTGTGCGCCGACCGGGCGAGCCGCCGACAACCTGCGGGCCGAACATGTCGACCCGGCGACGATCCACGTAACGGGCAACACCGTGATCGACGCCCTGCTGTGGACGGTCGCGCGGGAGCGGGACGCGAGCCGCGGCTGGGCCGAGAAATACGCCTTTTTGAGCGACAACCGCGTCGTTCTGATCACGGGCCATCGCCGGGAGAACTTCGGCGGCGGGTTCGAGGAGATGTGCGGCGCGATCGCCGAGCTGGCCGGGCAGTTTGCCGACGTGCGATTCGTCTATCCCGTCCATTTGAATCCGAACGTCCAGAAGCCCGTGCACGAGATACTGGGCCAGTTGGGCAATGTACACTTACTCGAGCCCTGCCCGTATCCCGAGTTCGTCTGGCTGATGGACCGATCGACCCTGATCCTCACGGACTCCGGGGGCGTACAGGAGGAGGCCCCGTCGCTGCACAAGCCGATCCTGGTGATGCGCGAGACGACCGAACGGCCCGAGGCGCTCGACGCCGGGGCGGTGGAGCTGGTCGGCACGTCGCGGGAGCGGATCGTGGGATCGGTGACCCGTCTGCTCACTGACGCGGATGAATACTCCCGGCGGCAGATCGAAGTGAACCCGTACGGCGACGGTCAGTCGGCCCGACGCATCGTAGACCTGATGACACAACAAGGCTGGTCCTCATGAACGAAGTAGCCACTGCCACGCCCGAGACAACTCCCCAGGCCGACTCGACGGCCAAGCCGGCCAAGGCGACCGTCTGCGTGATGGGGCTGGGATACATCGGACTGCCCACGGCGAGCATCCTCGCCACGCGCGGCTTCGACGTCACGGGCGTCGATGTGCGACCCGATGTTGTCGACACGATCAACCAGGGCCGCATCCATATCGAAGAACCCGATCTCGACATCCTGGTGCGTTCGGCCGTGGGCAGCGGCCAGCTCAAGGCGGCCCACGAACCGGTGGCGGCCGACATCTTCATCATCTGTGTGCCAACGCCGATCACCGAAGACCATCGCCCGGACCTGTCGTACGTTGAACAGGCCTCGAAGACAATCAAGCCGTTGGTGAGGGCCGGAAACCTGATCGTGCTCGAGTCGACGAGCCCACCGCAGACGACGCAAAACGTCGTCGTGCCGTTGGCCGTGCCCGACGACCTCACGGTCGGTGAAGACGTGTTCGTCGCACACTGCCCGGAGCGCGTGCTGCCGGGGCGGATCCTGTTGGAAGCGGTGCAGAACGATCGCGTGATCGGCGGCATGACCCCGGCGTGTGCCGAACGGGCCCGCGCGTTTTACGAAGAATTCGTTGCCGGCGAAATCTTCACCACCAGCGCCACGGCGGCCGAAGTCACGAAGCTCGTAGAGAACTCCTACCGCGACGTCAACATCGGCTTTGCCAATGAGCTGTCGATGCTGGCCGATCGGCTCGACGTCGATCCGCTGGAAATCATCCAACTCGCCAACCGGCATCCGCGTGTGAACATCCTCACGCCTGGCCCCGGCGTCGGCGGTCATTGTATCAGTGTCGATCCCTGGTTCCTGGTCCATGCGGCACCGGACCTCACGCCCCTGATCCGCATGGCCCGCGAGGTGAACGACCGCAAGCCGCACTTCCTGGTCGAACACATCAAGAAGCTCGCGTCACAGTTCAATTCGCCGGTGATCGGCTGTCTGGGCTTGGCCTACAAGGCCGACGTCGACGACCTGCGAGAAAGTCCTTCACTGGAGATCACCCGCGACCTGATCGCCGCGGGTCATCGGGTGATGGCCTGCGACCCGTACGTGCCGGCCGAGCGATTCAACGAGTTCCCGCTGCACCGGCTCGAAGAGGTGGTCGCGCAAAGCCAGATCCTTGTGTTGTTGACCGACCACCGCCAGTTCAAGAACGTGCCACGCCGCGTGTTGGAAGAAAAAGTCGTCGTCGACACCCGCGGCATCTGGCGGCGTTGAGCGGAAAGTACGACACGAGAAAAGACCCGTAGGTTGGGTGCTCGCACCCACCTGTTCGCCACAACGACGCGTTCCGCATCGCAGGTCATTGGGCCATACACAGGGGCAAACGTGGGTGCGAGCACCCACCCCACAAGATCGCATTTCCGTGGTGGGCGGTGCCCATCCTACAAGAACCATCGTGCCGTGAAACAAGTCCTCCAACATCTCAAATCGGGTCTGCTCGAAGTCGTCGACGTGCCGGCGCCAAAGGTGTCGCGCGGGAACCTCTTGATCCAGACCCGCCGCAGTCTGATCTCGGCCGGCACCGAGCGGTCGGTCGTCGAATTCGGCCGAGCCAGCCTGATGTCGAAAGTGCGGCAAAACCCCGAACGGGTGCGCCAGGTGTTGGACCGCATCTCGCAAGAAGGCCTGCTGCCGACGCTCGAACTCGTCTTCGCCAAGCTCGACGAACCGATGCCGTTGGGTTATTGCAACGTCGGCCACGTCATTGAAGTCGGAACCGGCATGGACGGCTTCAGCGTTGGCGACCGCATCGTCAGCAACGGCCGCCACGCCGAGATCGTCAGCAAACCGCTAAACCTCTGCGCGAAGATTCCCGACAGCGTGAGCGACGAACACGCCACGTTCGCCGTCTTGAGCTCGATCGGCCTGCAGGGCATCCGCCTGTTGCAGCCCACGATCGGCGAACGCATCGCTGTCTTCGGCATGGGCCTGATCGGACTGGTCACCGTACAAATGCTCGTGAACAGTGGCGCGCACGTCCTCGGCATCGACGTCGACGCCGGTCGCCTCGCGCTTGCCGAACGCTTCGGTGCCACGCCGGTCAACGTTGCCACGGGAGTTGACCCCGTCGCCACCGGCATGGCGTTTAGCGATGGTGTGGGGATCGACGGCGTCTTGATCACGGCTTCGGCCAAGAACGACCGCATCGTCAGCCAG
>JAGQPT010000401.1 GCA_020426575.1 Planctomycetales bacterium | reverse complement strand
CGGCTCGCCGCCGTCGTCAGCCCTTGCCGCAAGCACGAATAACAGCAGGAATCCGGGGACGGCCCAACAGAGTCGCTCGTGTCGCATCATCGTCGCTTGATCTCAAGTTGCAGTAACGAAACAGCCGCCACCGAGCGTATCGCGCCGGGATGTGCGCGGCAATCGGCCCGTTCCCACTCTCGGTCGACGGCGTACGTACCCGTCTGAGCGTGCCAAGGCGTGAAAGATTTCGCGTGTAAGAATCGCCGGCGAGCCGTGTGATACCATGTGACCAATGACGGCCATCGCACACCGCTGCCCCCCCGCATGACACCGCTTCCTGACACCCGCGCGAGTCTGATCGCCCGATTGCCGGACCCCACCGACATCGAGGCCTGGGAGGCGTTTGTCGAGATCTATCTGCCGCTGCTGTACCGACTGGCCCGCCAGCGCGGCCTGCAACACGCCGACGCCGAAGAACTCGGCCAGGAGGTGCTCGTGGCCGTCTCGCGGTCGGTCCATCGCTGGGAGCCCGACGCCGAGCGGGGACGCTTCCGTGACTGGCTGTTCCGCATCGCCCGCAACCTGATCATCAATATGCTCACCCGCCCCAAATACCGGCGCATCGGCAGCGGCAGCAGCACCGTGCACGAGTTACTCAACCAGCAGTGCGCCGAATCGGCCGAGACCTCGGCGCTGTTCGACGTCGAGTATCGCCGCGAGGTGTTTTCCTGGGCGGCCGAAAGGGTGCGCGACACGGTGAGCGAGGCGACCTGGCAGGCGTTTTGGCGCAGCAGCGTCTACGGCGAGCCGATCGCCGACGTTGCCGCGGCGCTCGACGTGAACGTGGGCAGTGTTTACGTCGCCCGCAGCCGCGTGATGGCAAAACTTCGCGACGAGGTCAGCCGCTACGACACCCGCTTCGCCACTTCATCCGCTACGTCTCAGGAAGGCTGAACCATGTACTCCGCGGGACCACATTGCGACGATCGGTCGATCGAACTGTTGCTCTCCGACGACACGTCGAACGCCGGGTACGAGTCGGCCGCCCGGCACTTGGATCGCTGCGAAACCTGCCGGTCCCGGCTCACCGAACGAGCCGCCAGCCGCGCGTGGTGGGACGACGCCCGGCAGTTCCTCGGCCCGCAAGTCGGCCTCGGCGAATCCTCGGCGACGCGTTGGCGCCCCGACCTCTCCGAACCGGGCACCCATCCCCTCGAGCGCGCCGCACAGCACCACACGGTCGACCAGCTTGTGCGCAACGTGTTGTCCGCGCCGAGCCACCCAGAAATGCTCGGCCGCCTGGGGCGTTACGACATCGAGCGCCTGATCGGTGCTGGCGGCATGGGCGTGGTGCTCAAGGCGCACGACAGCGAGCTGAATCGACCGGTCGCGATCAAGGTACTGGCCGCCCACTTGGCACACGTCGGCGCGGCCCGGGAACGTTTTGCCCGCGAGGGCCGCGCGGCGGCGGCCGTCGTGCACGAACACGTCGTCGCCATCCACAACGTCGAGACCGATGGCCGCGTTCCCCTGCTGGTGATGCAAT
>JAGQPT010000400.1 GCA_020426575.1 Planctomycetales bacterium | reverse complement strand
GCCTCCGTTCACCAGCGGTGCGGTCGGCTACGCCGGCTACGACACGGTCCGCTACACCGAACATCTGCCCAACGCCCCTGAGGACGACCGCCACCTGCCCGACCTGGCGTTTGCTTTCTTCGACTCGATGGTCGTGTTCGACAACATCCACAAGACGACGACCGTCGTAGCAATGGCCCACGTCGGCGCGTCGTCGTCCCTCGAAGACGCCTACCGCGATGCCTGTCAGCGCGTCGATGCGCTGGTGGCACGTCTCGAAGCGCCCGAACCGTCCAGCCATTGTGCCGACATCGACACCAGCGGCGCACCCGAGTTGGCCTTCGAGTCCAACTTCACAAAGCGAGACTTCGAGGCCGCCGTGCGGCGGGCGGTCGAATACATCCGAGCCGGTGACATCTTTCAGGTCGTCTTCAGCCAGCGGCTCACGGTCGAGACCGCCGCGCCGCCGTTTGAAATCTACCGCACGCTGCGGGTCGTCAATCCCAGCCCGTTTATGTTCTACCTGCGGACGCCGCAAGTGACACTCGTGGGAAGTTCGCCCGAGGTGATGGTGCGGGTGGTGGACCGCACAGTGACGGTCCGGCCGTTGGCCGGCACGCGCCGCCGCGGCCTGACCGAGGAGGAAGACCGTGCGCTGGCCGAGGAACTGTTGGCCGATCCCAAGGAACGTGCCGAGCACGTGATGCTCGTCGACCTGGGACGCAACGACGTCGGCCGCGTCGCCGAGTTCGGCAGCGTCGAACTGACCGACGTGATGACCGTCGAACGTTACAGCCACGTGATGCACATCTCGAGCAACGTAGACGGCCGACTCAAACCGGAGTTCTCTGCTTTCGACGCCATGCGGGCCTGTCTGCCGGCGGGCACCGTCTCGGGCGCCCCGAAGGTGCGGGCCATGCAGATCATCGACGAACTCGAACCACACCGTCGCGGGCCCTACGCCGGCGCGGTCGGCTACGTCGATTTCAACGGCAACATGGACACCTGCATCGCCCTGCGGACGATCGTCGTGGCCGGCGGCAAGGTCTACATCCAGGCCGGCGCCGGTCTGGTCGCCGACAGCAATCCCGCGGCCGAATACGAAGAAACCCTCAACAAGGCCCGCGGCCTGCTTAAAGCGGTCGAAGTCACCGAAGCGCGGCTGGGAGAGGCGTAAGGCAACCGTCGCTGTTCACTCCGCGAACTAGGCGCATTCGGAATACGTTCATTCCACAGGCAGCACATCGGCGCGGTGCAAGCGTGGTCCCGCGGGTGTAAGACCGCGGAGAGGTCAACTACGGCTGGGGGCCGCTACTCATCCACCAGCTCGATCAAGAGTTCGTTCGGTTCGTCGGCCTTGACTTCGAACGTGATTTGGCTCGTGCCGTAGTTCGTGTAGCGGCGCGGAATCAGCAGGTCGCCGGCTTGCGGTTCGACACCCGCGGCAACAATGGCATCGGGCCGTTGCGACTCATAACAAGTGACGCGGACCTTGTGCATGCCCAACACTGCACCCTCGGCACCGTCGGTCGTGATCGTGAATGTGCCATCCGATTGGATCGTGCCACGGGCCGGCTGGCCACTTGCCGGCTGCAGCATCACGCCGCCAAATTCGAGCGGCTTGCCCTGATACGTCACGCGGCCGTTGACCGGGGCCATCGGCGGTGACGAGTCACAGCCCGCCGTCGCCAGCATCACCGCCAACAGTGCTGCACGTGCATACTGGCCCCTGTGCGGGCGTCTATTGCGGGAGAGTCGCCGGTTCATTGCCATTTCGGGTGGCCAGTGATTGGTAGGTGTCGAAGTCGACGCCGTCGGTGATGAAATGAATGCTGCCGTCAAGCAGCAGAAACTGCGCGCCACCGGGATGGTAGCTGCCAAACGGCAGATGGTTGAACGGGATGCCATCCGTGATGCGGTCCAGCCGGATGTTGGGTGGATGCTCAACCACCTTGAACGCATAGCTGCCGCTCGCGGCGTTGCAGCCGAGAATCCAGGGGCGGACATTGCCGGGCGGGCGGGCAAACTTCCCATCGATCAGATCACGGTGCACGAACTCGCCCATCGCCAGCGTATTGCTCGTGCCGTCGCCGACCTGAGCGAGGCGAAGATACTGTTGAAAGCCGAAGACACCGTTGTTCGGCAGATCGCCGTCGCCCGAGGGAATCATCTCGAGCAGCGAACCCCGCAACGCGCCCCCCACGCCCTGGTAGTGGGTCATCGCCCCGAGTTGATACGGCTCGAGCGTCTTGTCCGTGATCACGATCGGCCCAGGGAAACTCGGGCAGGTGTATACCGGGATCGCCGTGTAGCGCATCGGATCGTCGTGCGTGTTGCCGTCCAGCTTGACTTGATCGTGGACCGCCGTCTGTTCGAGATAGGGTAATAGCGCCGTGAACAGGCCATGCCGCAAGGGATCGGGACTGCCGGGAGGCAACGCGTCGGAGTACGTACCGGCGTAGTTGTGCAGCGCCAAACCGAGTTGCTTGAGGTGGTTCGAACACTCGCTACGGCGGGCTGACTCGCGGGCGGCCTGCACCGCCGGCAACAACAGCGCGATCAAGATGCCGATGATCGCAATCACGACCAACAGCTCGACAAGCGTGAAGCCCCCTCGGTCGTCGCGTGACATCGTCTGCGTCTCCCCAGAACTCGGGCAGGATGAGTCCGACGATTCTAACGGCATCGCCGCCGACTTTCAAAACTTTTTCAGCCGTCGCCGGCGAGCCCCAAGGCTGTCCGTAGGGCTGTCAGCGCCACATCGGCGAACTGCCGCGGCGGAATCTGCCAGACGTGGGGGTTCAGCAATTCCACCGATACGCAACCGCCGTAATCGATCTCGCGAAGGCGCGCAACCAACGGCGCCAAGGCGATCTCGCCGTCGCCCGGCAGAATGCGGTCCGCATCGACGGCCAGTTCGCGAAGCGTGCCCACGAGGTCGCTGAGCTGCACGTGGAAGAGGTTTTCGTTCGTCAACAGCGCCAGGTCGGACTCGCTGCTGGGGCCCGTGTGCAGGTGAAACAGATCGACGCACAGCCCCACGTTCGCCATCCCCACTTCGCCGACCAGTGCGGCGGCCGTCTGCAGATTGTTGGCAAAACCGCGGTCGGCCTGAAACTCGCAAGCGAGGCGCACGCGATGCTCCGCCGCCAGTTTGCCCGCCGCGCTTAGCCGCTCGACATAGTCCCGCAGCGAATCGGACGACGACGGACGAGCTAAGTCGAGCGCCACGACCAACGTCTTCACGTCGAGCTGTTCGCAAAGCCCTAACCGCTTGCGGTAGAGATCCCAGTGTTGGCCACGCGCCGCTGTTTCGGCCTCAAACAGCCCCCCCTGAAAGCTGGCCACCGGCGCCGCCAGGCGATTTGCCGATAACAACTCGCGCGCCGCCGCGACCGAGTTTGCCTCCACGTAGTCTTCCAGCTTCGTCAGCCAGAGTTCGATCGCCTCGCAGCCGGCCGCGGCGTAGTCGGCCACGTCCACGTCAAACGCAGCGGCCAACGTCGAAACCTGTGCCAAAGCGGGTTGCATGACATTCACGCGGGGCAATTCACATCAGAGACACAGCGATCACGGAGGTGGGTTGGGTTGGAGTTGCCAAGCGAACAGATCTTATTTGGGTCGCAAGAGCCGAACTGTTTTTATCGCGAAAGCGCGAAAGGACGAAAACGCGAAGATGAATCTGCAGATACCCAAGACTGTCGACGTCCCGAGTCTTCCTTGGTCATTTCGTTCTTTCGCGCTTTCGCGATGAAAACCGATTCGACGCCGCGACCCGCGCAACCTCGCCCTTTGAGGTTCGTTGCGGCCTCGCTCGGCGGCGTCTGCGTCTCGGCGGTGAGTCTTACGCCAGGCCGGCTTGGATTTCGGCGAGGCAATCTTCAACTTTCACACGGCGTTGTTCGAGCGAGTCGCGATCGCGGATCGTCACCGTACCGTCGTCGATCGACTGGCTGTCGACGGTCAGGCAGAACGGCGTTCCCACCTCGTCCTGGCGGGCGTAGCGTCGGCCCACCGCTCCCTTTTCGTCGTACATCACCGTCATGTGCGGCTTCAACATGCGGTACAACTTCTTCGCCAGCTCCGGCATACCGTCGCGCTTCACCAGCGGAAACACCGCCGCCTTGATCGGCGCGAGTCGGGGGTGGAACCGCATCACCGTCCGCTCGCGGGGATTGCCGTTCTCGTCTGGCACGCTGTCGACCGCATACGCCTCGCAGAGAAACGCCAGCGTCGCCCGATCCGCACCCGCCGACGGCTCGATCACGTGCGGCACGTAGCGCTCGCGGCTGATGTCGTCGAAGTAGGAAAGGTCTTTGCCGCTGCCGCGATGTTTCGGCTTGCCGTCGGGTCCCTGTTCGACGACGAGGTCGTCCCCCTCGCGCACGAGTTTGCCCTTCATGTGGCTTGTCAGGTCGAAGTCGCCACGATGGGCGATCCCCTCCAACTCGCCGAACTCGCCCTCGGCCAGGAACGGGAAGGCGTACTCAATGTCGGCCGTGCCGCAGGAGTAATGGCTCAACTCGTCGGGGTCGTGCTCACGCAGTTGCAGCCGGTCGCTCGCCAGTCCCAGGTCCGTGTACCACTTGAACCGCCGATCGCGCCAGTAGCGGTACCAGTCGGCTGACGAACTGGGCTGGCAGAAGAACTCGATCTCCATCTGCTCGAACTCGCGCGAGCGGAACGTGAAGTT
>JAGQPT010000038.1 GCA_020426575.1 Planctomycetales bacterium | reverse complement strand
GGGCCGATAACACCCTCCGCCGCGTTCGCGCACACAAGTGGCAAGATGAAGCGGTTGGGTCGGATTTGTCGTCCCTCGAGTCAGGGTATCGCACGTGGGTCGCAGCTACGCCGGAGTACTGGGTCCGCTCGCTATGGTGAGCGTGCTGGTGCGAGGCTGGCTCCAGTCCGCGTCGACCGAGTCGACCCTGCTGGCGGGCACCGGAGCGTTATTCGCTTTCGCGGCAGTCGGTTGGGTGATCGGCCGAGTCGCTCAATCGATCGTTGACGACTCGGTGCGAGCACGGATCGCCGCGGAACTGGCGGTCAAACAAGCGGTGACATCGTTCCAAGACGGCGCCGGCACGACATCCTGACCTTCCCACCTCATCACGACAATTTGAAGCGCCACGGCGGGCACCGTACGACGCACAACAATTCACGACGCCCCAGCGTGTCGTGCTGTCATATCACGGAGGATATGCATGGCCACCACGACGGTAGCAACGGACGACATCGAAAAAGTTTGGGACACCTACAAGGCAGACATGTCCCGCAAGGACCTGCGCAATCTGCTCGTCGAACGCTACATGCGACTGGTGAAGTACAACGGCGAACGCATCTGGGCCCGCCTGCCCGACGGCGTCGAACTTGACGATCTCATCTCCGCCGGCGTCTTCGGCCTCATGGACGCCATCGACGCCTTCGACCGCGACCGCGGCGTCAAATTCGAGACCTACTGTGTGCCGCGTATCCGCGGTGCGATGCTCGACGAACTGCGGACCATGGACTGGGTGCCGCGACTCGTGCGTTCCAAGGCCAGCAAGCTCAACGAGGCGATCAAGACGCTCGAAGCCAAGTTCGGCCGCCAGCCCAGTGAAAAGGAACTAGCCGACCATCTCGAGCTGACGCTGCCCGAGCTGGAAAAGATGATGATGGACGCCAACGCCGTCGGCCTGATCAGTCTGAACAAGAAGTGGTACGAGACCGACAGCTACAAAGACGTCCGCGAGATCGACATCCTCGAAGACAAGAAGAGCGAAGACCCCACGCGCCGCATCCACAAGAACGACCTGATGCGGCTGGTCACCAAGGGGCTCAACCGCAACGAGCGGCTGATCATCATTCTCTATTACTACGAAGAGCTGACGATGAAGGAGATCGGCGCCACGCTCGATCTTTCCGAAAGCCGCGTCAGCCAGATGCACAGCTCGATCGTCCAGCGCCTCCAAGGCCAACTCGGCCGCCGCCGCCCGGAATTCGGCACCTGATGCCAGGCCAAAAACCTCCCTCTCCGTCCGGGAGAGGGCTGGGGTGAGGGGTCTTCTCCGTCGACGTCCGGCGCGCCCGTCACAAGTATGCAAAGTACACCAGCGCCGCCAGCGTCCCCAAGATCAGGCCAATGACCAGCGCTACGGCACGGACGTTGACCTCGATGGGCCTGGTCAGCTTCGACGCCGCCGACTCGATGCCGCTGCCAAAGTCGTGTCCGCACCATTCGCACTCACGCAGGTAGCGTTCCTCGAACGGTTCATCGCACGTCGGGCAGATCAGCAGCGACGCTCCTTCTGAACTCCCGGCAGGTCGGTCGGGCCCATCGCCCTGTTCACCGGCCAGCAGCTCGCTGTACGGTCGACCGCTGTAACGGGGATCGCCCTGGGGCATCTCGCTGCTGCTGGTCTGGCAAATCGGGCACACCGCCAGCCGCGCTCGCCCACACTCGGGACACTGTGGCCGCCCGACCGCCGCAAGGCGCACGGCTTCCAACATGTCGACCAGTGCCGCCTGGCCAATCACCACGTCGCCGTCGGCGGTCGTGCGCCCCGCGTCGCGCAGCGCCCGATCGCTGGGGCCGTCACCGGCCATGGTCATCTGATACCGCTCGAACTCTTCGGCAAGACGTCGAGCCCGCTCCGCGTCGCGGTGATCGACAACGACGTCCACGACGCGTCCCGGCGGACGAGCCCCCTCAGGCGCGACCAATTCGCCCGCGATCCCTTCCATCCGCAGCGCAGCCTCGAACACCCGCGCCCAGTAGCGCGAACGGGCCGAGTAGATGACAACGGGAGGCTGCATGGGACTAATTGTAACCGGATGTCAAGTTCCTGGACCAACGATTGGCATGTCGCCGCCGCCCGGCGTAGACTATCCGCTGAGACGAACACCGCGCCGCGACGGTCGCCGTTGTCGAATGCCACCGTCGACAACCACTATCGTCCGCGGCCCATTCGCGCCGACCGCCCTGCCCTGATGCCCCGAGCAGCGCCGGCTGACATCCCTCCCGCACCATCCACGAGGCACCCCATGCGCAACCAGCGGCGTCATCATCATCGGCTCTCAACTTCTCTCGTCGTCGCAGCGCTCGTAGCGTTTGGCTGTCTAATGCTGACCGTGAGCGGCGCGACGGCCGCCGGTCCGCGCGCCTACGGCGACGGCGAGCTTCCCAACGACGTCCGGCTCGGCGATCTCAAGACGCTCAATGGCTACTTCCCCATGACCGTGCCCGAGTCGGCCGAGGCATGGCACGAACGTGCCGAACGGGTGCGCCGGCAGTTGCAGGTCGCCCTCGGCCTCTGGCCCATGCCGACGGCCACACCCGCCAACGCGGTGATCCACGGCAAGGTCGACCGCGACGAGTACACGGTCGAGAAGGTCTTCTTCGAGAGCTTTCCCGGCTTCTACGTGACCGGCAGTCTGTATCGCCCCAAGGCGGGCGACGGACCGCACCCCGGCGTGCTCTGTCCCCACGGCCACTGGGACAAGGGGCGCTTCTACGACGCCGGCCGGGAAACGATCCGCGAGCAGCTCGTCCACGGCGACGAACGTTTTGAGATCGGTGGCCGGCATCCGATTCAGGCGCGCTGCGTGCAACTGGCGCGGATGGGTTGCGTCGTGTTCCAGTACGACATGGTCGGCTATGCCGACAGCGTGCAACTTAACCACTCGCCCGGCATTCGCGAATCGATGAACACGGCCAGCGACTGGGGATATTTCAGCCCGCAAGCCGAATTGCGGCTCGAGCACATGATGGGTCTGCAGTCGTACAATTCGCTCCGCGCGCTCGACTGGTTCAGCAGCCTGCCCGACGTCGATCCCGCCCGCATCGGTGTCACCGGGGCCAGTGGTGGCGGTACGCAGACGTTCGTGCTTTGTGCGCTCGATCCCCGCCCCGCCGTGGCCTTCCCCGCCGTGATGGTGTCGACCGCCATGCAGGGAGGCTGCACGTGCGAGAACTGTTCGTACCTGCGCGTCGGCACGGGCAACGTCGAAATTGCGGCACTCGGTGCCCCCAGACCGCTGGGTATGACCGGCGCGCTCGACTGGACCCGCGACATCATGACCAAGGGCCTGCCCGAACTACAGCAGTTGTACACGCTGCTCGGGCATCCCGAAGACGTGCACGCCGAGGCCTTCCTCCAGTTCGGCCACAACTATAACAACGTCTCACGGGCCGTCATGTACAGTTGGCTCAACGAGTACCTGGGCCTGGGGTTCGAAGACCCGATCGTCGAAGACGAATACGAACCGCTCTCGATCGCCGAGATGAGCGTCTGGGACGACGCGCATCCGCGACCGCCGTCGGGCGACGACTTCGAACGCTCGCTGCTTCGCTGGATCACCGAAGACAGCGAGCAGCAAATCGCGGCCCTGAACCCCAGCGACGCCGAATCGTTGGCCGAGTATCGGGACGTCGTTGGCAGTGCGTTTCAGGCCATTCTCGGCCGCCGCATGTTGAGCGCCGAGGCGGTCGAAGATGAACCGACGTTCAAGGCCGAGCGCGATTTCGGCCTCGAGTTCGCGCTGAAGCTGCGCGTCCCCTCGGCCGGCGAGGAACTCCCCGCCGCGTTCCTGCTGCCCAAAGAATGGAACCGCGAAGTGGTCGTCTGGCTCAGTGAAGACGGCAAAGCTGGCCTCCTCAACGACGACGGCACGCCGATCACGCCGGTTGCCGACCTGGTGGCCAAGGGGTACGCCGTCGCCGGTCTCGACATGTTGTACCAGGGCGAGTTCCTCGCCGACGGGCAACCGCTCACCCAGGCGCGGCGCGTGAATGACAGCTATCTCGGTTACACCTACGGCTACAACTATCCGTTGTTTGCCCAGCGTGTGCAGGACGTGCTCACGCTGCTGTCGTACATCCGTCACCACGAGCAGAACCCCAGCAAGGTGCACCTCGTCGCGCTGGACGGCACGGGCGTGATCGCCGCCGCCGCCCGCGCGCAGGCCGCCGATGCGATCGACCGCGCGGTCGTCGACACGCACGGCTACCGCTTCGCCGGGATCACGTCGCTGGACGACCTGAACTTCCTGCCGGGCAGCGTCAAGTACGGCGACATCCCCGCCCTGCTCGCGCTGGGCGCCCCGGGCGAAACCTGGATCGCGGGCGAAGCCGCGGGCCTGCCCGAATTGGTGACTGCCACGTACGGCGCCGCCGACGCAGCCGACAACGTCGTCAACTTCACGGGCAGCGACGAAGAAAAGACCGGTAAGGCGCTGGAGTGGCTGACACGATGAGCGAGAGTCGGTGCTGCGACTTGAGGACTCACACTTCGCTGGACGGTTCGTTCGAGTGACGACCAACGGGGGCATATTTCCCGATGAACGCAAAACTGATCGCCGCCTTTGATCAACACGCCGCCGCGACGTTCGACAAGCAAATCCGGTTGGCTGAAATCGTCGGGGAAGACCATCAATGGCAAGTCGACATGCAGAAAGGCACGCTGAGTTTTGGCGGTCCCAATGAATGGAAAGTGCAAGTGCTCGGCACGCAGTCGGATGTTTCCGACACGTGGTTGTGGGCATGGGGGAACAAAGAAAGCAAGATTTCGGGTGAGCTACTCGCTGCGGCACGATCACTAAAAAAACTAGGAGTTGAACACGACATCAGCGAGCTCTGCAGTGCAAGACTCCACATCGGCGAATGCGATGGCCACTTCATGTCAATCCTGGCGACGGGACTCTGCAAGGCGAACGCATATTACCGCGCCCCGCATGATGGCGGGGCCGTCTTCCTACTCATCAAAGACAGACGGTTCCCGTCGTCCGGCGACGAGAGTCCGATATATCGCCTGTGCACTCGTTTTCCCCAGGCGGTTGCCAGCTACGATATCGCCAATCACAAAAAGGCACTCATGGCCTATGCCAAGCAACTCGGCCTCGCCGTCGAGGAACGGGGACGCGAGATAACCGTCATCGACGATACCGGAAGGCGCGTTGCGGCTCGCTTCGATGAGAAGAATCGCCTCATCAAACTCTCAGGGACTATCGAAAACGAATCGAGCGCAATAGCGACGCGCAAGAAACCAAAACCCCACACAGCCGCTACGCCGGCGAAGGTTAATGTGCGCACGCCGGCGACTTTTGGAAGACGACTGTCACGATACGCCAAATTATGGGCTCATCACTGTCGATTCAACCTCGTGGGCGCGACCGTACTCTGGGGAGTTGTGGCCATTGTGATTGGTCTGGCCACCTGGCTGTTCACCTCTATCTCCGCGGCGGCCACCGTGGCTCTCATCACGTTTGTATTATTGTGGTTCATTGGATTTCACCCCCAGAACTTACACACCAATGTCAAACGGCTTGTACGTCCCGGACGCGTAACTATCTGGCTTTCTTCTCTCGAAGCTAACCAGGCTCTCGGCGACTACATCGCCGAGGACACGAACGGTTTTGCCGACGATGCCGCGTTCGGTCCAATTGACATCGACGCCATCGATTTGGGCCCGCTCACGGGGAGCGTGGCACAAACAATCGCGTCATCAGTACGCGGTACACTGAATCGGAAACCGCTGGATATCGCATTGGCCATCACAGATGCGGGCAACTACAGGTCGTACATCATCTATCACGATCTCGACTACGGTCGCCTCATTGCTCCGGAAAGCGTGAACTCGGAATCGCCCGTCACATGTCTGGGTACATTTGACTACTCGTCCTAGCACTCGATGCCGGAACTAGCACTCAACCAATAAAACGCCCCACGAGCGCCGGCGTGGGGCCGGTTCTCGTGGGGCGTCGCTCACTCGGCAGACCGCCGCGGTACCTCTCGACGCGTCGCAGGGCGACTAGGCCGCGTCGACCGCAGCAGCTGCCGCAGCTGTGTCGTCTTCCATGGGCGGTCGTTGCGGACGTCCTTCGCCGCGCCGGCCACCCTCACCACCAGGTCCGCCCGGGCCGCCAAACCCGGGACCGCGACCGTCGCGCGGAGGCGGGCCTCGGCGGCCTTCACCTCCGGGACCGCGAAACTCGCGCATCCGCGCTTCGATCATCTGGACCAACTCCTCGCGGTCGAGCACGCCGTCACCGTTCGCGTCGACCTCGTCAAAACGGGCCGAGAGCCGTTCGGGCGCTTCTTCACGGCTGATCTTGCCGTCGTTGTCGGCGTCCGACTGCATGATCCGCTCGACCATCCGCTCGGGCGAAAAACCTTCGCCGCCGGGTCCGAACCGTCCTTCGGGCGGGCCGGCGTCATCGGGACCACGTCGCCCGCGCGGAGGACCAGGCCGGTCATCCGGCGGGCCGGGACGACCTTCGCGTCCCCGAAAACCGTCGGGTCCGCGTGGCGGCGGACCGTCGCCACGGCGGGCGAAGCGGTCACCAGGCCGGTGCCCAATCGCCTCAGGCATGTCGATCTCGCCGTCGTTGTTGTGATCCAGGCCGGCGATCGCTTCGGCAGCCGCCGAAACTTCTTCCTTCGAAAGCACGCCGTCGTGGTTCGTGTCGATCACGGCAAAAATCTCGATCCGTGGCGGACCGTCCGGGGGACCGCCGAAGCCGCGCGGGGGACCGTCATCGCCTTGGGGCCCGCGTGGCGGACCGTCACCACGTCGACCTCGCGGGGGACCGTCGGGCCGATCAGGACCGCCCGGCCCTCGGGCAAAGTCGCCGGGGCCAGGACCCGGGCCACGTCCGCGTTCGCCGCGGCCAACCTGTCCGTCGTCGCCTCGGGGCCGACGTCCCTGCGGCGGGCCATCGGGCGGGCCAGGTCTGCGTCCCGGACCAGGTCCGAGCCGCTCGGCCACCGCGGCAAATTCCTCGCGATCAAGCGCGCCGTCGCCGTTGGTGTCTGCCTGTTCGACGAGACGCTCGACGCGCTTGCGATGTGCGGCGACCATTTCGTCAACGTCGAGTTTGCCATCGTCGTTCGCATCGGCCATGTCAAACATCCGCTCGGGACCGGGACGCCGCGCCTCGCCTTCGGGACCGCGGCCAGCGGGGCCGCGATTGCCAGGGCCGCGGTTGCCGGGGCCTTGGTTACCGGGTCCGCGGCCACGGCCACGTCGAGGCGCGTCAGGCCCACGGTCCGCGTCCGACGCTGCACCGGCCTCTTCCTGCTTGGCATCGTCTTCCTTGGGTTTGATGCCGGCGACTAGCTCCGCGCCGTTGATCTTGCCGTCGCCGTTCTCGTCGGCGGTGCGAACCAGCCGCTCGAACATCCGGGCCTTTTCTTCCGGCACCTCGTCCTTGGTGATCTCCCCGTCATCGTTCGCGTCGAGGGCCTTGAGGAGCCGGGCGGCTCGTTTGGCCGGATCGACCTTGGCTTTGTCCGTGGCCGCCGGTTTATCTACCGCGGCGGCATCGTCGGCGTCGTCGGCCCTTGCCGTCGTCGCCACCAGCATCGTGGCGGCTAACGCTCCGGCGAGCGTCCAGCGGCACGGCCTCATCAGATGGCACTTGTTGATTCTCATTTCATCTCTCCTGCGGTCACTCGTCCTGGCTAAACGGTTGTCGTGTGTGGCTGGCCGGGCCGTTCTTCGCCCGCCTCCCCCGGCGTGCGGCGTCGATCGTGCCAGTTCGGTCAGATTCTCCAACCCTATCAACCCGACCCTGGAGAAAAGGTTTCGCGGCCCGGCGGCGACGCCACCCCAGCCGTGCGGCTGGGGTAAGGGGACGACGGTGTTGAGCGGTCGCAAGTGCCGTGCTAGCACGGGAAAACGCCGGTGCGAGCGATGTTGTCCGTCTTTCCGGGTTCACCTATAATCTCGCCGCTTTGAGACTGGCCCCGTCGAAGCGCACCAGTGCGTCCGTCGTTCCAGACAAAAAAATCGAGCCCTGCAAACCTCGCGTCGGTTTGATCCGTACATCAGGTAAGGGCAGGCGCGATAATCGAAACATCTGGCTCGCCAGTGTGACATGACGCAACGGTCAAGGACGAACGTGGTCAGCACACATCACCGGCGGTTGACGTTTCACGCCCAGCGAAAACGGCTGCGTGATGCGTTCGGTCGTCACTCGTTGCGAGCGCACCACAAACGTTGAAAACGGACGAGTACACGGCCACTTGTGCCGTTGTCATAAGCCGTCCACATATGCAAGGAGGTACGCTTCACCCCCCCGCGGTTTCGCTCAATCTGTTTGCCAGCATGGTCGATAAGCCATCTGCGGACGTTGCTTGCACAGGCAACGTGACGCGCCAAACAGTGCCGAGCCTCGAAGGATGAGCGCCTGCCGCTCAACCAGGGACCGTGGGGCCGGTGGTGATCAATCAGCTATGGATCGTGTCAGCGACTACGCCAGGAACCAACAACATGCTCGTGGAGGTCGGTTCGGTCGACCGTCATGTCTAACCGGGTCCTTTCGGACCAGACCGAACGGACAATTGAGCGTGTCTCCTGAAGTGTCGGCTGACGTCAGACGCACTTATCGTATGACTTTCAAGCGCGACGCGGCGGACTCGTTTCCGCCAGAGCATCCCCAGCATCACGTACGTGGTCGGTCCGCTCGCGACTGGCCCGTCGACAGAGAGGAAGAAATGCAGATTTACGGTCCCAGCGGTGTCCATGCCGCACAGAGCATCTCGGCTCCCCACACGGCTCGCATCGCCGAGTCACGCCAGGCCCATCGCACAGCGGCGCCGCAGGATGAATTGGCCATCTCGGACGTGGCTCAATTTGTCCAGCAGGCGCACGAGCTGCCCGACATCCGCACCGATCGCGTCGAGTCGATCCGCGCCCAGATCGCGGCCGGCACGTACATGACCGACGGCCGTCTCGACGTCGCCCTCGACCGCCTGTTGGACGAGATCGGCTAAGCGAAGGTGCAGCGACGATGTGCCGCACGCCAGAGACCGCGGCCGTGGGCGCCACTGCTGGCTCGTTCCGGCAATGCCGTCCAGGTGCGGCGGTGCAAAACAATGACGCCCCAACACCGCGACGTCCCGTGGCCGACGCGGCCAGCCGGCGACAATAAAATCTAATCGGCCGAGCGGCCGTCGCCGCGCGTCGTCTCCAGC
>JAGQPT010000399.1 GCA_020426575.1 Planctomycetales bacterium | reverse complement strand
TAACTGCCCCCTCGTTTTGCTGACTTTCCTCACGATGCAATGGCAACAGACCGACCGATTCAGCCCTGACTTTCACCGACGACGACCAGCGACATCGGCAAGGGCTTGCCGTCGGCGTCGGTTGTCATGAAGTCGACGATCCACCAATCACGGTTCTCGTCGTGGCGAATCGCCGCGGCACCTTTATTCGCCCCGGCCTCGGGAGATTGCTGCAAACACAACATACCGGGATGCGACGTCTCCACCGCTTCGGCACTGCGGCCAAACAGGTCTTCCTCGTCGACCGAATCAAGTGAATCATCGTCCGTCGCCGCCGTCACCAATAGAAAGTCTCGGGTGTCCGACGTGCCGACGTGGTCACCGTCGACTGGCTGCAGGGCAAAACGCAGGGTATACACGCCGCGGGGAATCTCCTGCCCGCGGAAATCGGTCGCTTTGCTGGCAAAACGCACGACGCCTACCAACTGGCCCGGTTCGATCGGGTAAAGCTTGTTGAGCGTCGGCTCAAAGCCAGCAATGGTGGGCACTCCCCTGCGTAGCCACACCTGGCAAAGGGGCCGGGTCTTGCTCTTCATCACCGTGAAGCCGCCGGCCAACGCGTCGCGGATCGGTGCCGCCACGTCATCGGGCGGTGCCTCGTCGAGCGGCGCCATCGTGGGACCTGCGGCATGGGCCGAATGCGCCCACGTCGCGGCGCCAAAGCACAGGAAGGCAACAGCGACGGTACTTGGGACAACTCGTAAGGTGCTGCTCATGGGTTTGTCTCAACTCCTGGCTCGTCGATTCTCGTTGTTCCAAAGTAAGCCCAGAAACCACGTAACCCCAGAAACCAAGCAACCCCAGAAACTCGGCCTCTTGCTGACCGTTGCATCGGCCGATGCCGCGCCGTCACGATCGACACTCCCGACGCTCGGACCCTCTATTGTAGTTTGACGTCACCCCGTTTGCAGGGCGAATCGCGTCACCTGTAAGCAATGGCTGCGGCGGCTCCGTCATTCGTAGCGAAATGTCGCCAGGAACGCGCTGCGGGTGCCGGCATCTTCCCAACGTCCCCCCAGCCCTCTGCCTGCGAATCGCCCGGTGAGCGTGTAGGCCGGCTCATAATTGTCGACCGGCGTCAGCGGTGGATAGTAGACGACTTCGTTCGTGCACACACAGTCTCCACCTGCGAGCTTGCGGGTGGCGATCTCCGCGACGTCACCTGCCTTGAGGATGGCAACCATCTCGACGTGGTCCAATTGCATCTCGATCGGAAGTGATTGGACGGTGACGACGTCGTCGGCAAGACCGGCGGCGTGCTCCCGTGCGAAGGCGACCAGGGCTTCGCGTTGCCGCTCGTCAGCCCGCTCGTCCACCAGCACGACCGACTTGACCGGGAAGGGATGAATCACGAGGCCGCCGCCGAAGCCAAGTGTACCGGATGCCTTGACGGCAACGGCGACCTTGAGTCCCGCCAAGTCGACACCGTCGTAACTTCCCCGTTCGATGCTCCAGGCCAGAATCGCTTCTTGACCCGTGAGCCCCACCTGTGAATTAGCAAAACACGGCCCCGTGTAGACGTCGCAGGTGCGGGCTTCGACATAGTCCCCTTCGATGACGCCCTTGGGCGTGGCCTGACTCGAAGAGTTGATCAGACTGGCAGCACCCATCAAGAATGCCACCGCAGCACACAGCGTGAATCGATGCATGTCAGAGTCCTCTCTGTGGGGATGCTTCAACAACCGGCTCCGATACGAGGCACCAAGGCTACAACGCACCTCGGGGCAGGGCATGCAGTCGCCAGGATCGTTACACAGGAGAGGATATTTTATAGCGGCCACGTGCGCGGGTCCAGGTAAGCCCGGACATGAGCCCTAACACCTTCGACGGCGCGCCATGCATGCGTCGCCACTAATCGCCGCCCGGCTGCGATATTTCACGAACCGCCTGGACACCCCTCACACGGCCACCGGCAAGGCAAACGGTGACCTTCGTCAGACGCCACAGTTCGCGGTTTGGTAGCTTCGGGGCGGGCCGACTACCCGGGCCCCACGCCCCGGTCGAAGGCGTCGAGGTCCTTCTGAAAAACGGCCAGCGTCGATTCGAACAGCGACGCCGAAATGGTCCATGACGGCGCTTCGTCGGTGTGGGCGTCGCAATGCGCGACGAGCAGGCGGTAGAGGAATTTGAACAGATGCCGCGGCACTCGCAGCACGCGCAAAGCCTCGATCAAGCGTTGATCGCTGACCCCACGATCGATCAGATCGCGCAGCGCCGGTGGCTTTTCCCGGCTCGTGTCGGCACAAGCGCGTATCCGTGTGTTGGCGACGTCGAAGAGCGCTTCGCCGCTCCAGACCAACGACGGAATCATGTTCTGCTTGTCCAGTCGGGCACGTTGATAAAAGTCACGATCTTCGCGGTCGAGGTAGTAGGCCAGTTCGATCGGCAGCAGCAGTTTCAACCCCAGACCAGGATGCTTCAGCAATTTGTTGTCCAGCAGGGGCCAGATCAGCGCTCGCATGTGTTCGGACGAACCGTTGACGAGATACGGTTCGTCGACACGATCGACCAGCACGACCATGCCGGAAAAGCCCAACGTGCGGAGCACCCCTTGCAACTTTGCCAACAGTTCGTAGCGGTCATCGCTGCGCTGGGAGGTCGGCAGCGGCTGCCCGTCAAGGTCGGCGCCGGCAATCCTGTTCAGCGTTTGCCACAGCGTGCCGGTCTTGTGGTTCAGCACGCGCATTTGTCGCCCCATGCGTCGGGCTATCTTGAGTCGCCGTAGCGAGTGGAGCAACCAGGGCGTCCACCCGCCCAACAAAGCAGCGGCAAGGCCGGCATAGGGCCAACGGCTCACCGGCCAAAACCAATCATGTTTCCAGGCGACCAACGCGACGAGAACGGCCGTCACCAGCACGCCGATGACCAACGGCTTCA
The DNA here is from genome assembly GCA_020426575.1 of Planctomycetales bacterium. GTDB lineage: Bacteria > Planctomycetota > Planctomycetia > Pirellulales > JAEUIK01 > JAGQPT01. Next base: position 6,849 of record JAGQPT010000399.1, on the reverse strand, counting down.
CGGCCCGCCACGAGTGGTATTGCGTACGGCGACGCAACAGCTTCCATCGTTCCAAAAGCGGTGCCGAAGTCGACTGGTCATATGCCGCCGCCAAGAGCAACACGTCGCGAGACTGATGCCGATCGAGCGTCTTCAGGTCGATAAACGCGGCATCGCTGTGCGGCAGCAAGGCACGATCGATCAGGTCGGTCACCGCCAGCGCAAGAATCGCGTCGATGTGATCCCAGAGCCGCCACTGCGACAAGGTGCGTTCGACCGAGTGACCACGCCGTCCCAGCCGCGTGCGAAAACGATCGAGAAACGGGTTGAAGTCGTCGTATTCGACGACAAACACCCGACCAGCCGGGTGTGAATCGTTGTGCTCTTTCAACTTCCGCGTGACCTGCAACCGCAATGCTGTTTTGCCGGCCCCCTTTTCACCGAACACGATCGCTGTGGCCGGTTCATTGGGGTCTCCATATATCTTGTCCCACGCCGCGTGGTGCGTCCCCTCAAGGCAATGGGCCTTGAATACCTGGTCCGTCTGCGCATCTTCCTCGGCGAACGGGTTAGTACGAATCCCGTGGTGGGCGAGAAAATCGTGGAGTTTCATGACCAAGCGTCCTGACGCCGTGGGTGGGATTTCGGCGTTGAGGATGGCCGGCTACCATGCCAGGCGGTGATTAACCAGCAGGAAAATACCAAATCGCGGGGACACGGCGAACACGACGCCAAGTGTCCGACATCGCAATCCCATCCCCACGCAATCAGTGAACTATAGCCCGCCGAGAACACCGTCGTTCCGAATAGCATGTGCCGGTCGCAACGGTTGTGGCGACATGGTGTAGTCGTCGACTTCGACGCCCCATCTTCCGGGGGGCTGCCGGCATCATTTCGCCGCCAGACTGTCGATCATTTTTGCGAAGCGGTCTTTATTTTCGCTGACGGTCTTGCGCGGTCCATAGAACTTGATAAAGAACTGACCCTGCTTCGTCACGATGATTGCCGCCAACATGCGGTAGTTTTCTCGTTCAACGGCCGGAAAAGCAGGACCACGGCGGTCGCTGAAGGTTCCCGCCAGATCGACCAGGTGGACCTCCTGGCCGGCGATCTCCTTCTCTTCGACCTTGGCCGTCTCCTTCGTACTTCCACCGTCGGGCTGCGTGAATTGCCCGTACCAACGTTCGATGTTCGCAACCACCGAACCACCGGCCGCCATCACCGTCATACGGCCGCCGTCCTCGTCCCCCTCGACCGCCGGCACGGCAAACTCGTACGCGATGATCCGCGAACGTGGCTGCTGCCGCTCCCACTGCTTCGGCGCCGTGATCGTGAAATCTCCCAGCGAAATCGTGGTCGCCTCCTCCTGGGCCTGGGCCGCGCGGTTCATCGCCACCGAGGGCAACAGGGCCACGACCAGGCACACGGCCGAGCGACGGGCAAAGCAAAGGCAGGCTGCGGAGCAAGTCATCGAAAGCGTCTCCTGTGGTTCAATACTATGGTGGCAACGGCCACCGCCCGTCATTGGTTAACGCAGCGGTCGGACGCCAACGCTCACCGGCGCTGACAGTCTAACCCAACGACCGCCTAGCGAAACACCACCAGCACGAGGGCTGGCACCATGATCGCCAGCAACAACAACAGGATCATCGTCGCCATGAGTTTTCGACTCTGGCCGCGACGCCGGCGCTGCCGCAGGGACACCGACTTGTGCGGCTGGCCCGACTGCACGTGTGGTTCGTCGTCGAGCAGGGGAAAATCTCGCTCGGCCCAGCTCGAAGCGGCCGTCCCGGACGAGGCCCCAGCCGCCTGGACGGCCGGCAGCGGAGACGTCGACGGGCTCGTCTTTACCGCGACAATCGACGGGTCCGAGAGCACGGTTTCGGCCTGGTGCCAGTCGTCCCAACCTTCTCGCCATAGCAAAGAGGTCGGCGGAATCCGCCCCTCCTCGGCCCATTTTTGCAGAGTCGTGGCACCGGCTGGGCCGAACTGTTCTCCTGTTTCCAGGCGAACGTACCACGCCGGCTCAGCCGTCGCTGCCGCTCGTTTCGCACCGTTGCTGGATGCCGACGATGTCGGATGGGTTGCGGCGGCCGCCGACTGTGGTTTTGCCGTCGACGGCGACGTGGCAACGCCTTGCCCTTCCGGGCTTCGCTGTGCCGCGGCCGTGTGATGCCCTGTCGTGCCGCCTTGCCCCGTCACTGCTGGACGGTCTGGCGTGCGGTTGCCTGGCGGCATCACCTCGGCCGGCGTCTGGCTGCTGGCCGTTTGGATGGAAACGCTCTGGACCGTCGGGTCAGAATCGTTGCTAAGTGCGCCGTCATCCGGCGTGGAATGGAGCGGAATGACGAACTTCGCCTTACACTCGGGGCAGATTCCCCGCTTCCCGGCGAGATGCGACTTCAGGTTGAGCGTGTGTCCATTTGGACACTGGCAACGAATGCCCATGGCACTGAACGACGATCGACGGTCCGGGCAACCCGGCCGTTGGTCAAAAGAGTTTCTCTGTCTGTTCCGGTAACGACGGTCTTGGCCGGCGATGACCCCGGCCAAATCTGGCGGTTGCACGTTCGCTGCGGCTGTCGGACAGCCCTTGGGCCGGAGGCACCGGCCCCCCGTCCGGCCGCAGGTGGACCGCCTAGCTCAGAGCGATTATACGACGCTGTACCGGGGCAACGCAAAGGTTTCAGACGAGAAATGTTCAGGCGCAACCTCTCGCGCCTTTGACACTTCCAAAAACGCTCCGGCCCAGCTCTGGATCGGTCATCACGAACGCGGTCATGCCCTGCCAAAAAGTGCTGGTCAGTGGGTGCCCCCGTCGCTTATCCTAAGGGGATTGCCCGAGTGTCTTACCCCCTGCCGAGTCCTCGGGGCAGCTCTGGCCCGTGCCGATACCGTCCAAATCTCCGGCCCGACCGGAGTCGATCACATTGAAAACCAAGCGGAGGCTCTCAACTGATGTCCAAGCACACACGCCGTCGTTTCCTTGAAGATTCGCTGCTGGCGACAACCGCCGCCTTGGCGGCCGGGTCGGCCACTTCGGTTTTGGCCGATGACAAGAAGCCGGCTAAGGGCCCCAACGACAAGGCCGTCGCCGCCGTGATCGGCGTTCGTGGCCGAGGCGGTAGCCACATCAAAGATCTCACCGACCGCGACGACGTCGACATCGCCTACGTCTGCGACGTCGACACCGGCGTCGGCATGGAACGTGTCGAACAGATTGAAAAGTTGCAGGGACGGCGTCCCAACTTCGTGCAGGACATGCGTAAGGTTTTCGACGACGACTCGGTCGACATCGTCACGATCGCCACGCCCAACGCCTGGCATGCCTTGGCCGCAATCTGGGCCATGCAGGCCGGCAAAGACGTCTACGTCGAAAAGCCGGTCAGCCACAACGTCTCCGAAGGCCGACGCATCGTCGAGGCCGCCCGCAAATACAACCGCATCTGCCAGACGGGCACGCAGATCCGCTCCCAGCCCGGCACGATCGAAGCAATCAAGTACGTGCACGACGGCGGCATCGGCGAAGTGAAACTCGCGCGCGGGCTTTGCTACAAGCGACGCAATTCCATCGGCCACACGCCTGACAGCGAAGTGCCCGAGGGCGTCGACTACGACCTCTGGCTCGGCCCTGCACCGGTGCGTCCGTTCAGCCAGAATCGTTACCATTACAACTGGCACTGGAACTGGGCTCACGGGAACGGCGACCTCGGCAACCAGGGTATCCACCAGATGGACGTCGCCCGTTGGGGTCTGCAGGCCGACAACCTCGGTTATGCAGTCGTCTCCTACGGTGGCCGACTGGGATACGAAGACGACGGCGAAACGGCCAACACCCAGGTCACGATCCACGACATGGGCGACGGCCGGCGACTCGTCTTCGAGGTCCGCGGTCTGGAGACCGAGCCGTTGCGCGGGGCCAACGTCGGCAACATCTTTTACGGCGACAAGGGGTATGTCGTGATGACCGGTTATTCGACCGGTGCCGCCTATGACCTCGACGGCAACCTCGTCAAGACGTTCGACGCCGGTGGCGACCACTTTGGCAACTTCTTTGACGCCGTCTACGCCCGCGATCACAACCTGTTAAACGCGGACATCCTGGAAGGTCATCTCTCGAGCGGGCTCTGCCACCTCGGCAATATTTCCTACCGGTCGGGCGAGTTGATTTCGGACAACGAAATCCGCGAGCGACTTGCCGGCGATGACGAGGCCCTCGACACGTTCGATCGCGTGTACTCGCACCTGACCGAGAACGGCGTCAACACCAGCCAGACGCCGATTCGCTTCGGTCAGCGACTCACCTTCGATCCCGAGAGCGAAACGTTCGTCGACAACGACGACGCCAACGCAAGCCTGACCCGCGACTACCGCGAACCGTTCGTCGTACCGGCCGCCGGCCAGGTCTGATGCCAACGGCTCGACAACGTCGATTCTGCGCCAAACGCGAGGCACGCCGTTGCCTCGCGTTTGGCATTTTTCTGAACCGACTCGCCACGAGAAACCATTCCCGAGAGGTGAAGTCGCCCGTTCGATCCCACGTTCCCCGAGGCCGCGTTCGCAACGATGTCTGCCCCGCACGTTGACGTGCTCTTTGAAGACGACGCATTGCTGGCGGTCTGCAAACCTGCCGGGATGCTTACGCAGGCGCCCCGGGGAATCGATTCGATCGAGGCCCGCGTCCGCGCACTTCGCCAAGACCGCGAACGAATCACGGGGGACGTCTACCTGGGGATTCCGCACCGGCTCGATCGGGCCGTTTCCGGCGTGTTGCTGCTGACCAAGACCACGCGGGCAGCCCGCCGCATCTCGCGGCAGTTCGAGGAGCGAAGGGTCGAGAAGACGTATTGGGCATGGGTGGCGCGACGCGATCCGGGCGTCGCCGACTTACCCGACGAAGCCACCTGGCGCGACCACATCCGCAAGATCCCCGACCAGCCGCGTGCCGAACTGGTCGCCCCCGGCGTCGAGGGTGGCCGCCCCGCCACGATGCACTACCGGCTCCTGCGTCGCGATGACGTTCGCGCCCTTGTCGAGGTCCGCCTCGTCACGGGCCGCATGCACCAGATCCGCTTGCAAGCAGCCTCGCGCGGCTGGCCCGTCTTGGGCGATCCACTCTATGGCAGCAATGCCGCCTTTGGCCCTGCGTTCGACAACATCCGCGACGCCACGATCGCCCTGCACGCCCGCAGCCTGGCGTTCGATCACCCGATCGCGCGCGAACCAGTGAACATCACGGCCCCACTACCGCCGACCTGGCAATCGCTGATGGCCACGGATGGTCCATCGGGCGAGATCTCGTCGTCATAACCGGCACATTTGTCCGTCTGCATCCCCCCGCATGGCCACAGTGACCATGCGCTGCGCACGACTGTGCAAGCTAGATTTGAGCGGTGTGCGGCGCCGTCACGAGCAGTCCAGCGGCCCGCCGAGGATCGAGATCCAACAATTGCTATTGTCCTGAGGAGAGTGAACGATGCAGACCGCCGCCCTGGTGCTTGCCGCCGCCGTGATGGTCCCGATTGGCGAGCGTACGCCCGACCACGCCCAACCGTACCACAGCGGTCAACCGGTGGTGCGTCGCTTCGAGCGCAAGAGCGACGACGACACACGACGCCGCGCCTGGGACGCGTACGTCCGCGACCTCGACCTTCTCTGGCAGGACTACCGCGCCGCCGGTTCAACCGAACAGGCCTGGCGCAAATACCTCCGCGAGATGGCCAAGGCCCGCCGCGAATACGTCGTCGGCGACCTCTACTATCTGCCCGTCGAATCCGACTGAAATGATCCGTTCAGCGCGGATGTTTGAGCGGGTTTGCTAAAAGCGGACCGCCGTATTCGGCATCTGCTGGCGGAGCGATTCGATTTGTTCGTCCTCGATCCGCGTGCCCACGATGTTGAGCTTCTTGAGCGTGTCGAGCTGACCAAGCGCCCCGACGGCAGCGTTAGTGAGTTGTGTGCCCTGCAGGTCGAGCTCTTCGAGCTTTTCCAATCGGCCAAGCGCCGCCAAACCATCGTCGGTCACTCGCGTCGACGCCAGGTCCAGCTTGGCCAGCTCGGGGCACTTCTCCAACGACGCCAGCAGGTCATCGCTGACGCGCGTGCTGCGCAGCCCCAGCGACGTGAGATGCGGGAGTTCCTCGATCACGGGCCGCACGTCGTCGTTTCCGAGCCGCTGATTATAGCTGAGGTCGAGCACCTCGAGGTTCGCAAAACGCTTGACGGCGTCGAGCCCTTCGCTGGTGAGCCGCGCCTGGCTGAGCGACAGTCGTTTCAGCGGGGCATCTGCGTTCACGTGACTGAGCCCGGCACCGGTGATCGGCGTTCCGGCTAGACTCAGCACCTCGATACCGGCCATATCGGCAATGGCTTCAAGACCCGCATCGCTGATTCGCGTCTGCGCCAGGGACAGGCGTCGCGCGCCGCGACATCCACGCAGGAACGCAAGCTGGTCGTCGGTAAGGTTCGCACCGCTGAGGTCGATGGTCGCGGCGTTGTTGCATGCCGCCAAATAATCGAGCGCCTGGGCGTCAAACTCTGCCTGGGGACCAAGCGTGAACTTCTCGATCACGCAAGCGTCGCGCGGCAGTTGTGCCACATTGAGCAGTTCGCCCGTGTCGGCCAACGTGACCTGTCCGTTTTGCTCGACGATCCAGCGGGCGGCCAGCCGCTGCCGGTCGGGGCGATCAACCAACACGTCGCAGTCACTGAGCGTGGCCGCGAGTTCTTCGCCGCCGGCGTCGGTAAGCTTCGTACCACGCAGGTCGAGCCGCTGCAGCCCCCGCAACGACGACAACACGCCCAGGCTCGCATCCGAGACACCCGTGCCGGATAGATCCAGCCAGTCGAGCTCATTGAGTCGGCCAAGCT
>JAGQPT010000398.1 GCA_020426575.1 Planctomycetales bacterium | reverse complement strand
GGTTTCGCCGCTTGCGCCGAGGGTGGCCAGCATGATGACATCGGTGCCCGGCGTCTCCGCCAGCGCGACGAAACGGAACGTCGTCACCTCCAGCGTCGGCGGCGTCACGGGCAGGCTCGATCCCGGCGCCAGCGCGGTGTAGAGCGCATCCCCATCGGTGATCGGCATGTTGATGCCGTCCATGTCCGGCAGGAAATCCGAGACGAACCACTGGCCGCCGGGATTGGTGACGCTCTGCAGCTCGAGATACGTCGCGTCGTAGTTGAGGATGACGTCGAGCGCGGAGATCGACAATGGCGTCGCATCATTGGAATCGGCCAATAGCTGCACATCCACGAATCCGCCCACGGGGACGGACTGCATGGCGGGACTGAAGCTCAAGTCCACCAGAGCGCCCTGCACGGTCGCCGGTCCCGAGAAGACCGCCAGCATCAACAGTGCGAGCCAGACAAAACACGCATGCTTCTTCATCACAACTCCTCCTGCACGAGAGAACCGACCGATTGTGACGACTGTGCGCGGCACCTCACCACGCGATCGTCCTCCCTCTCTCCCGTCAGGATCCGTTGCCGGCCACGGGCCCACGACGACGCGCACTGCGCCGGGCCGGCAGCGGGTACGGCTATTTCCTCCGAGGCTGGGCCGGGCGCAGCGGCACGGCGGCTGCCTCCTGCTCGGCTGTACGGATCTTCTCCGACAGCACATTGCCCAAGCCATGCTGCAGCTCGAACGTGCGAACATCCCGGTAGTCCAGGAGATTGTCGCCGTTGAAGTCGATGCGGCGCAGCTCTGCGGGGGAACCGGCAGTGAGCTCGCGCCGGAACACCGGCTGCGAGATACTCATCGACTCGGCGAGCGAGTCGCTCAGCGGCCGGATCGCCATGCAGGGACAACTGCTCGCCGTCAGCCAGTTGGCCGTCAGGAACGTGTAGTCTTCGGTCGCAACGCCGCCGTTGTTGCTGAAGTCGGCGTCACGCGTGCCGTCCCACGGGCAACCGCCGGGATGAGCGGCTGTACCGAACTGCACGAGCAGCAACGTGACGTCGTTGATGTCGATATCGCCGTCGTTGTCGGTGTCGCCGCCGACCAGCGCGAGCGGAGCAGCCGCCTCGAACTCGTCCGCAACCGTATTCAGGGCGACGGTAGCCCACTTGGTGTGCTGCTCGTCCTTCGCACAGAGCGCCGTCCAGTTTCCGCACTCGACCGGGAACGTGGCCACACCCGTGGCCGGATTTCCGGAGAAGGTGACGCTGACGTGTTGCTCCGCGGCGCACATGGTGCCGTTCTTGGCGATGAACTTGATGCACCGGGTGAGCGGGGGCGAAGGCCACGCGGCGGCATTCACGCCGCTAAGCACGACGGTTGCGGTCACGTTGGTGACGGCACTGACGGTGACGGTCTGCACGTGCTGGGTGCTGTTGCCGCAGTCGTCGGTGGCCGTCCAGGTGATCAGAATCGGCGAGTCGGCCGGGTCGAATGGATCGTCGATGTTCGTCGCGCCGTCGCTGCGGGTAAACGAAAGGTCCACGCTCAGGTCGCAGTTGTCGGTCGGCACCGGGGCGCCGATCTCGGCGGCGGTCAGCACCGCGACGCAACTGCCAGCGTCGGCGTTGAGGG
>JAGQPT010000397.1 GCA_020426575.1 Planctomycetales bacterium | reverse complement strand
TCGCCTGCTGCCTGGTTTGCTCGGCCAGGGTGAGCGCGTCTACACGACCGCGGGGGGTAAGATCTGGCTCGACGTGCACCAGGGGCCCTGGGTCCGCAAACTCGCGCTTGACGTCTTCGAGCCCGAGACCGTCGCGGCCATGAAGGACTTCCTGCGACCCGGCGGCACGTTTGTCGACGTCGGCGCCCACGTCGGCTACTTCACGTTGTTGGGAGCCCGACTTGTCAGCAACACCGGCTGCGTGGTCGCCGTCGAGCCCGACGCGGGCAACGCCGAGAGCCTGCGCCGCAACCTGGCCCTGAACGACTACACGCACGTGCGCATCGAACAGGTTGCGCTTGGCCGCGAAACCGGCACGGCCGAACTCTTCATCGCTGCCGACAGTGGCCAACATTCGCTCTTGGCGCGCAGCGATCAAAGCGTCAAGGTGGACGTACGCACGCTCGACGATCTCTGGTCGTCGAACGAGGCTCCGCCGATCGACGTGATCAAGATCGATGTCGAGGGAGCCGAACTCGACATGCTCCGCGGCGCCCGGGATACGCTGCGTCGATCGGCCGACATCGTCGTGCTGATGGACGTGCATCCGCGGCTCGGCGTCGTCCCAGGCGAAGTGCTCGCCGAGTTGGCCGAAGTCGGCCTGCAGGCGTATCACGTGCGGCCGCCCTATCGCACGCCGGTCACGGCCGAACGTTGTCCGCTGCGGCTCGTTGCCATGCGGCCCGATCGGCGACGGGACTGATTGCGGGCGCGGCGCCGGTGGCCTATAGTGCGGCAGAACGTGACGCGCCGCTCACGACAGCCTGCCGCCCCCGCGGGTGGCCCCGCCCCCATGAGGTAGCGATGAGCACACCCCTGCCGATTTCGGCCGTGCACCACATTTCGCACGTCACGCGCGACCTGGAAGCGTCGCGCTCGTTTTACCGCGACCTGCTCGGCTTCCGCGAAATCAAGCGGGCCAACTTCGACTTCGCCGGTGCCTGGCTCTTCAACTACGGCGTGCAAATCCACCTGATCGTCAACGAGTCGCTCGATCGGGAGAAGGGCGAGATCAAGTCCCGCGCCGATCACGTCGCGCTGCACACCGACGACATCGCCGCGGTGGAAAAGGGGCTCCAGGAGCGCGGCATCGACTACAAGAAGTCCGTCGTGCCCGAAACGAAGGTCACGCAACTCTTCATCCACGACCCCGACGGCAACACCGTCGAATTCGGCACGTACCCGCAAACGCCGCCGTTTCTGGATTGAGCGACGATTGGGCTAACGCCGCTTTCCGAATGTTTCACGTGAAACATTTGGTCCGCAGCGTTTCACGTGAAACACATTGGCGGACGACGCATCCCCATGATTGAAATCATGGGCTAGTTTCGGCCGGTGCATTTGCCCGGTCGGGACTCTCGTAAAGCCCTATCTCGGCAAGCGGGAGTTTCTCGAAGCCGACGGACCAGGCGGGCGAATCGTCGCGTAGCGCGAAGGCCGTGGCGGCGGGGTTGTTTTCGCCGATACGATCTGGCGTGACGAAGCGAGGATCCTCGTCGACGAGGTTGTCTTCAATCGTCACGTACGGACGCGCGGCCGCTTCGACTTCGTCCCACTTGCCGCCGTACGACACGTTGGCGTACACGCGGTTGCCTCGCGGTGCCGCGGGCTCTTCGTCGAGGATGTGGACCAACTCGGGGTACCGCTCACTGTATGGGGGCTGGTTGTAGTGGATGCCGGAAAGGGTCCCTTGCTCGTGGCCTTCTTCGATCCAGGCGTCCGAGTGATCGTGGGCCCAACCGAGCGCGCGGGCGTCAATGTGCAGTGCCGGCTGACAATCGACGAACAAATTGCCCGTCACCGTCGAGTCGCGGCCACCGCCGATGAAGGCCGCCCGGGTGACGCGATGGAACAGGTTGCCGGAGATCTCCGTGCCGCAGAACATGTCGTCGAGATAGACGCCCACGCAGCCGCGTCCTTCGAAGCCCGTGATGTCGTGCAGATAGTTGTGGCGGACGACGGTGCCGCGCTGCGTCCAGTCACGCCCGGTGTAGATGGCGCCGGCGTCGTTCGACTCGTAGCAAACGTCGTGCAGCTCGTTCAGTTCGATGACGTGGTCGTTGCCGCCGAAGCCCATGCCCATGTGCGGCGCGTCGTGGATCAGGTTGTGCGTGGCACGGTTGCCCACGCCTTGCAACGTGATCCCCGGCCGATAGACGCGCTCGATGCGGGCGTAGTGATGGATGTGGTTGTTGTCGGCGAAGTGGCCCGCCGGCGTGAGTGTCGCGCGGTCGCCGCCGCTGAGCGAGATGCCGCCGGCCCCCATCTGATACATGTCACAAGCGACGACGCCGTGCTGCGTGCCGCCGCTGACGTTGACGGCCCAACCGCCGACGTTGCGGATCGTGCAGCCGACGAGGCGACACGCGCTGCCGCCGGCGATGCGGACGGCCGTGTCCCGCACCCCCTCGATCGTGAGACCGCGCCAGGTGACGTGCGAGACGTCGTTCATGCTGATGAGCGTGGGGATCACTGAGACGAGTACCTCGCTGTGATCGAGCGGTGCCGGCGGCCAGAAGTGAAGTTTGCCTTCGGCACGATCGACGTACCACTCGCCCGGCTGGTCGATTTCGCTGAGCAGGTTGAAGCCGTAGAACCACTGCCCCTTGCGGTAGCCGTAGCCGTGATAGGGTGGCTCGACTTCGATCACGTGCTCCGCCGCGTCGATGGCCTTGACCTTGTGACGCTGCTCGGACCAGTCCCAGAACCAGTAGCCGTGGACCCAGGCGTCGGCCTCCGCGGCCCAGCGGCTGGGGCGGTCGCCGTCGTAGCGAAAGATGCCCTCGACGCGGCCCTTGTTGCCGTGGATCGTGTTCTCCGTCGCGCCGAGCACGTCGACGATGCGGACAAAGTCTTCGTTGGGCCAGCGAGCCAGCGTCATTGCTGCACCGTCGCAGAACACCTCAAGACCGCCACCAGCGGGCGAGCCGAAGTCGCTCACGCCAAGCGCTTTCAAATCCGCAACGACAACGTGGTCACGGGCCGCGGGATCGAGCCGGTCGAGCACCGACTCGTCTGCGACGGGATGCCAATGGTCGACGATGCGCCCACCGAGCAGACGCACCTGTTCACCGGCAGCGGCGCGATACTCGATGGGGGCGTCCGCGCTGCCGCTGTCTTCACTTGTGAATTCGAGCGGTGCCTCGATGACGTACGTGCCCGCCGCGACGGTGACGACGGCACCCTCGGGCAAATCGCGTTGACTGCGCAGTTCACGGATCGCGTCGCGGGCCCGGCCAATCGTGGCAAAGGGACCGTCCGTGGCGGCTGCATTCGCCGTGGAAGTGCGGCCCGACCAGGCGTCGTTGCCGTCGCCGGCTACATAGAACCGCACCGGGGCGGCCCGTGCGTGTTCGGCAAATACGCCGGGCACGGCAAATGCAGCGAGCAAAAGCAGGGCCCATGTGGTCCGCAACACTGACCAGCGGTATTTCTTCAAAATCGCAAACCTCGGCGATGATTACCTGGGTGAGCCATTTGGCCGACAACCGCTCGGCGCGTCGCCGAGTCAACGCACTGTCTGCAGCCGGGAGACCGTGACGTCTGTCGCCCGTCGGCCGACGTTCGTGGTATGATCTTAATATAGGAGTTCGATACCATGTCCACCAATGCTCAACCAGTCCACCAGAAACACATCGAGCTGCGTCCGAACCGTGACGGGCAGCTTCGCGCTTACATCGTGGGCACTCGCGTGCGCGTGCAGGACGTCTACGTCGACTCGGATATCCGCGGCAAGTCGCCCGACGAGATCATAGCATCGCTACCGCATCTCACGCTCGCGCAGGTCCACGCAGCGCTTGCGTACAGCTTCGACAACCGCGATTCGATTCTCAACGAACTGCGAGAGGATGGGCTGTCGGTCGCGGAGATAAAATCAGAGACCGGCCCCGGGCCATTGGAACAAAAACGCAGGGGCACGGCTGGGCATGGCGATTCGGTTCCATCTTGACGAGCACGTCGACCACGAGATCGCTACGGCACTTCGCACCCGCGGCATCGATGTCACGACAACGACCGAGGCGGGGCTGCTGCATGCGGACGACGAAGACCATCTTGCCTTTGCTCTCCGCGAAGAACGAGTCATTTTTTCCAATGACCAGGATTTCCTGAGACTACACGGCCGTGGGATCCGGCACGCCGGCATTGTCTACTGCGCTCGCGGTTCGCGTTCAACAAAGGAAGTAGTCCGCGCTCTCTGCGCCATCCACGATTGTTTTGCCGTCGACGAGATGGCGGGGAAGGTGGAGTACATCTAGGTGACTCGGAACAGCGGCCCAATGCACTAAACATACAAGCGCAGGCCATCCAACCGTGTTGGGCGGCATGCCCCCCGCCTCACAGGCGCCAGCCTTTGCGGTATTGGCGCTGGATGTACTCGTCGGCTTCGGGGCAGTTGGTGGCGCGGAGGTTGACCGGGTCCCAGTCGAGCCGCTGACCACCGGCGCGGTACGAGACGTTGCCCAGCAACACGGTTTCGGCCAGGGCGCCCGAATAGTCGAAGTTGCAGGTCGTCGTGCCGCGGGACTTGCAGGCTTCGGTCCATTCGCGGTGATGGCCGATCGAAGCGGGAATCGTCTGTGGCGGTGGCTCGACGTCGTCGCCACTGTCGCTGAACACCTTGAGTGTGCCGTAGTCGGCCAACAACCGACCTCGCGCGCCCTCGAACAACACGGCCGAGCTCTTGTCGTACTCTTCAGCGCCCTCGGGGCGATAAGCACCCTGATACCAGGTGAGATGCACGGGCGGTTTGTCGCCGCGGGCCGGGAAGTAGTAATCGACCTTGAGATTGTCCGGCACTTCGTTGTCGCCTTCGTAGGTCTTCTCGCCTGCGGCCTCGACCGCGTCGGCGTAGCGGAGGTCGAGCGCCCAGTAAGGCAGGTCGATGTAGTGACAGCCCATGTCGGCCAACACGCCGCCACCGAAGTCCCACCAGTAGCGCCAATTGAAATGGAAGTGTGAGGGATCAAACGGGCGCATCGGCGCTGGACCGATCCAGAGGTCGTAGTCGACATAGTCGGGCGGCGTGGCGTTCTTCACGCGTCGCCCCGGCGTGATGCCGCTGCTCTGCCAGACGTGCACGCGCTCGACTGGCCCGATGACGCCAGCCTGGATGAGTTCGACGACGCGGCGGTAGTTGTCACCGGCGTGGATTTGCGTGCCCATCTGGGTGACGGCCCCTTGCACGGCGGCCCAATCGCGCATCTGGCGGATCTCCCAGACGTCGTGCGCGAGCGGCTTCTCGCAATAGGTGTCGAGCCCAGCCTGCAGGGCCCAGACAACCGGAATGGCATGTGAGTGGTCGGGGGTGCTGACAACGACGGCGTCGAGCTTCGCCTCGTCGATCATGCGGCGATAGTCTTTGTATTTTGCCGCAGCGGGGAACTGTTTGGCGGCTTCGTCGAGCCGGTGAGCGTCGATGTCGCAGAGGGCGACGATGTTTTCATGTTTCACGCCGTCGAGGTTGGCCGCACCCCGCGCCGCCACGCCAATGACGCCGATGTCGAGCTTCTCGTTCGGCGAACGCGCGTCGTCGGGCTTCTCGGCCGCCAGCAGCGTCGCGGCAGTACCCATCATGGGAAGCGCCGTTCCGGCGGCTAAAGCCCGGCGGAGAAACTCGCGTCGTTCTTCGCCTTCGGGGCTCAACGGTTGGCGGGCTCGGAACAAGCGATCATGCTGGTCGCGCATGTGGGAAGCTCCTGGTGGGGTGGGGCCGGGGGCGAGCGGGCTTGAAGGAGGGATCGTAGACCTACGATGCTACAACCGATTCGGCGGCGAATCAACAAAATCGCCATGCCGGCGTTCCTCAACCGCGCCGGCGTTCCCCCTGGTTGTCTGGCGGCGCAGGCGATATGTTGTAGTGTTTTCGTGTTCTAGTCCGGAGAAGTCACGTCCGTGAACGGCGAAGCCAGCAATCCGACGTCACAGCAACCACTCGCCGAATTGGCCGAAGGCGGCGGGGCTGAGCACGCGACGTCGAGCCGGACATTGGCGGCGGCGCTCGCGCGTTGCCAGATCGCGCTGCCGGCCGAGCAGGTCGCGGCGCTGGAACACTACGCCGGCTTGCTCTGGGACTGGAACGAACGGATCAACCTGACGCGGCACACCACGTTCGACCGCTTCGCCGAGCGCGACATTGTCGACGCGTTGGCGGTGGCGGACTCGCTCGCCGAGGGGGAACGTGTGCTCGACGTTGGCAGCGGCGGCGGCGTGCCGGGTGTGATCCTCGCCATCACGAGGTCCGACCTCAAGATCACGTTGATCGACTCGGTCACCAAAAAAGCGCGGGTGCTCGAAGACGTTGTCACGCAGTTGGCGCTGCCCGTGCGGGTCCGCAACGAGGCCGTGCAAACGCACCTGAATCGCCATCGCTACGACACGCTGGTGGTGCGAGCCGTGGCGCGATTGGACAAGGTGTTGCGCTGGCTCGAGCCGCACTGGAGCATGTTCAGCCGCGTGTTGATGATCAAAGGACCGGCCTGGGTTGAAGAGCGGCAGGTGGCGCGCGACGCGGGCTTGCTCAAGCCGCTGCACCTGCGCCGGCTGAATTCGTA
Source organism: Planctomycetales bacterium (assembly GCA_020426575.1). Taxonomy (GTDB): domain Bacteria; phylum Planctomycetota; class Planctomycetia; order Pirellulales; family JAEUIK01; genus JAGQPT01. The sequence continues at coordinate 12,720 of JAGQPT010000397.1, read as the reverse complement.
CCCGTTGGCCGGAACCGAATCCGAAAGCGTGATCCTGCAGATCAGTCGCGAACGCCCCGACTGAGTGCGTGGGACCATCGCGAATCAGCGCCCGATGATGCGAACAGGGAAGTGAGCCGAACACACGCGACAACGCCGACGCCTCGTCCGAAGGACGCCCAGTGGCGAAGCCGATTGCGCCGGCGTCTCTTCGCCTGGTTCGGCCGCAACGCGCGTGAGCTGCCGTGGCGCGGCACGACGGATCCGTATCACGTCTGGCTCAGCGAGATCATGCTGCAGCAGACGCAAGTGGCGACCGTCGAGTCGTATTACCCGCGGTTCTTGGCGGCGCTGCCCGCGATCGCCGACCTTGCCGCAGCCGACGAAGAAACGGTGTTGCGGCTTTGGGAAGGGCTCGGCTATTACCGCCGAGCGCGTCAACTCCGCGAGGCGGCTCGCCAGATTGTCGCCGAACACGGTGGCGTGTTTCCCCGCGCGTTTGACGACGTGGTGGCGCTGCCGGGCATCGGTCGCTACACGGCTGGAGCCATTCTTTCGATTGCCTTCGACCAGCGGCAGCCGATCCTCGAAGCCAACACGGTGCGGCTCTACGCGCGGTTGCTGGACTACGACGGCGAGGCCGATGCGACGGCGGGGCAAAAACAACTCTGGGCGGCGGCGGAAAGCTGGTTGCCGCGCCGCGACGTCGGCACTTTCAACCAGGCGCTGATGGAGATCGGCGCGCTGGTGTGTCGCCCCCGAGATCCCGACTGCGACGTGTGCCCGTTGGCCGATCTGTGCGTGTCGCGCGCCCGTGGTACACAACTCGGGCTGCCGAAGCTGAAACCACGTCGGCAGCGCAAGCAGGTGCGCACGGTGGCGGTCGTGGTGCGGCGCGACGCCGGCGTCCTCGTCGTGAAGCGGAACGGCGAAGACAACGGCCGTTGGCCCGGGCTCTGGGACTTCCCGCGCTTCGACGTGCCGCGCGAAGCAAGTCGGCCGCGCCTCGCCGCCCTGGTGACGAAAGCGCTGGCCACGTGGGGCGTGCGAGTGGCGCTCGGCGAGCGGCTCACCACGATGCGCCACGCCGTGACCCATCACGACATCACGCTGGAGTGCTACAACGCTGAATGCAGTAACGCTGAGTGCCAGGCCATCGAAGTCGGCGAGGACATCGGACGGCCACGTCCGCAGCTTCGCTGGGTGCGCCCCGGTGCGCTGGCCGACTTGCCGCTGAACGTTACGGCCCGTCGCTTGGCGGACCTGGTGACGGAATCAAGCGATTGAACGCCGCGGGCGCGGGCCGCCGGCGCGCGATGGAACGCCCGGGTTACGGGTTGCCGAGCAGGGCATCGACGGCGGCGCCGACGTCGTCCTGGCGCATCAGGCTTTCCCCGACGAGCATCGCGTTCACGCCGGCCGCTTCGAGCAGCATCACGTGCCCCTGAGTGTGGATACCACTTTCGGCCACGAAGACCCGATCGCGGGGAACGTGCCGGCGCAGATCGATCGCGTGGCTCAGGTCGGTCTCGAAGGTGTGCAGATTGCGATTGTTCACGCCGACGATTTTCGCACCGGTGTCGAGCACGCGCATCAGGTTTTCGGGCTCGTACAACTCGACAAGCGCCGACATGCCGAGCCGCTCGGTCTCAGCCAACAACATGCCGAGGGCGTCGTCGGCGAGACACTCGGCGATCAGCAGCACGGCGTCGGCGCCGGCGGCGCGGGCCTCGAAAAGTTGATACTTGTCGAGAATGAAATCTTTCCGCAACAGCGGCACGTCGACGGCCGCGCGGATCGCACGGAGGTAGGCCAGGCTACCCTGGAAGTACGGCTCGTCGGTGAGCACGCTCAGACACGTCGCGCCGTGTGAGGCATAGGTGCGGGCGATTGCGACGGGGTCGAAGTCTTCGCGGATCACGCCCTTCGATGGGCTCGCCTTCTTGACCTCGGCGATCAGGTGCACCGGTCCCGGGACGGCCAGCGCGGCGTGGAAATCAAGCGGTGGCGCGGCGGCGGCCGCTTCGTCGCGGACTTGCTGAAGCGGACGCGAGGCCTGGGCGGCTGCGATCTCCGCGCGTTTTGTGGCAACGATCTTGTCGAGAATCGTGGGCATGTGCGCTGCAGGTCTTGCGATGGTGGCACGATGGACACAATCCTAGCCCGACGCGTCAGCGAGGGACAACGTTGGCCGGTGGTGGAGACGATTTGCTCCGGCGCCACCCTCGCTCACGCTTCGGGCTGGGATTGACGGTCTCTTTCAATGCCGGAAATGCCGGGTGGCGGTGAGCACCATGGGGATGCCGTACTGGTTGGCCGCGGCGACGACGTCGTCGTCGTTGCGTGAGCCGCCCGGCTGGATGATCGCGGCGATGCCGGCCTGGGCCGCCAGTTCGATCGAGTCGGGGAACGGGAAAAACGCGTCGCTGGCGAGCACGGCGCCGCCGACGCGCTCGCCTGCCTTTTCGATGGCGATGCGGACCGAGTCGACGCGGCTCATCTGTCCGGCACCGACGCCGGCCAGGGCCTGTTGGCGCGAGACGACGATCGCGTTGCTCTTGACGAAGCGGACCATCGTCCAGCCGAAGCGGAGTTCGTCCATCAGTGCGTCGTCGGGCGCCTTGTCGGTGGCGACCTGCCAGGCGGACTCGTCGTCCGGCGCGGTGTCGGCCGCCTGCACGAGCAGACCGCCGTAGATTTGCCGGCGCTCGGCGAACGGTGCGACGGCCGCGATCGGCCCAGTGGCCAGCAGCCGCACGTTGGCCTTCCACTTGGGGCGGTTCGTGAGGATTTCCAGCGCGGCGGGCTCGTAGCTGGGCGCCACGATCGCCTCGATGAACAGGCCCGGCTCGGCGAGCACCTCGGCCGTTGCCACGTCCAGCGGCTGGTTGAAACCGAGGATCGACCCGAACGCGCTCACGGGGTCGCCTGCCAGGGCGCGGCGGGTCGCATCGGCGGTGTTGGGACCCGTCGCGGCGCCGCAGGGATTGTTGTGCTTGAGCACGACGACCGACGGCGGCGGCAGCAGACGCACCATCGCCAATGCCGAATCGAGGTCCAACAGGTTGTTGTACGAAAGCTGTTTGCCGCTGAGTTGCTCGGCCGAGAGCAGCGACGCGCCCGATGAAGATGCGCCCGACGAAGACGCCCCAGACACCGACGACGCGGCATACAGCGCCGCCGGCTGATGGGGGTTCTCGCCGTAGCGCAACTCGGCCCGGCGCTCGTAGGCGTCGTCCAACACGTCGGGGAACGCTGCGCCCGACGCATCGCTATCCCCGGTGTCGTCGCCTCGCGTGATCTTGGCGAAGTATGCGGCGATGGCGCGGTCATAGGCGGCGGTGTGCGCGAAGGCTGCGGCGGCGAGGCGGCGACGCAGTTCGAGCGTCGTGCCGCCGTGGGCCTCGACGTCGGCGAGCACTTCGGCGTACTGGTCCGGCGAAGTGGCGACCGCGACGAAGGCGTGGTTCTTGGCCGCCGAACGGACCATCGAGGGGCCGCCGATGTCGATCTGCTCGACCGCCTCGGCCTCGCTGACACCCGGTCGGGCCACGGTGTCGGCAAACGGGTAGAGGTTCACCACGACGAGGTCGAACGACTCGATTCCGTGCTCGGTGGTGGCGTCGAGGTCGGCCTGGTTATCGCGGCGGTAGAGAATGCCGCCGTGTACCTTGGGATGCAGCGTCTTGACACGGCCGTCCATCATCTCGGGAAAGCCGGTGTAGTCGGCCACGTCGCGAACGTCGAGACCGGCGTCGACCAGGTGACGGCGCGTGCCGCCGGTGCTGTAGATCGTCACCCCCAGCTCGGCCAACCGACGGGCAAACTCGGCCAGCCCGCGCTTGTCGCTCACACTGACCAGGGCATTTTTGACGGCGGTTTCAGTCATGACAGTCGCAGAAATGGTGCTCACCTCGCAAAACAAATCGTCCTCAATTCGTCCTTGTGACGCCACCGCGTCAGCGATCATGCTACACGGTAATGTTCCCAAGCCAGTTGGGCTAGCCCTGACGTGTGTGGCGAACAAGTCATCGTCAGAGAAATCGGGCGAGTCCAAAAGTTACGCGCCGCAAGGGCTACTTAGAGCGTATCCCAAGACAGGAAGCCCCCCTCACCTAACCTCTCCCCTGAAGACAGGGGCGGGGGATTCGGGATAGGCTCTCAACCTGTTGTTGCGCGCCAACGCCGCGATTCTTTCGCTTGGCAGAAGTAATCAGGAACCTCCGTGCAATGCAAACCGCTGTTAATCGCAGTCACGCAGTGACGATGCCTCGCCCGACTGTCTGTTTCACCCCTCACCCTCCATCCCCGGCTTCGATCCACTCCTTGGTGAAGTGCACGTGCTTGATGCTCTGGCCGTGTTCGTCGGGATTGGCTGAGCGGTAGCTGTAGGTGGCGTGGAGGGTGCCGTCGGCGGCTTGGATGATCGACGGGTAGCTGTAGCTCCCCTTGTGCGTGGGGTCGAGTTCCAGGTGGCGGGTGATCGGCCAGCTCGCGCCTTCGTCGCTCGAAAGTGAAACGGCCAGGCTGTGGCGGCCCTCCTCGGTGTCGTTGTAGATGCAGATCCAGTCGCCGTCGGCGAGGTTGGCCACCTCGAGGCCCGCACCCGGATTCGGCAACTCGGGGTGATCGTAGACGGTTCCCCAGGTGACGCCGCCGTCGGGCGACTCGGCGACGTGCACGCGCTTGGGCGGCGGGCCGTTGTCGCGCATGTAGGTCACCAGCGTGCCGTCCCGTTTGCGGGCGAAGCTGGGCTGGATGTTGCCGTGGCCGACGATCGGATCGCTGAACCGCCAGGTCTCGCCGCCGTCGTCGGTGAGCGCGACCAGCGAAAACGAGAAACCGTCGGAATAAAGCCCGACGAGCATCGTGCCGTCGTCGAGGATGTAGGGGTGCGCGCGGGTGAACCAACCGAGCCGGCGGGTGAGCATGTCGTCCGCCTGACGGTAGGCGCGGGCGGCGAACTTGTCGGCGCGCTCTTGGAGTTCGGCCGGAACGTCGATCGTTGCCAGGTAGGCTTCGTACGCCCGTTGCACCTTGTCCTTGAAGTCGTCGCCCGGCTTCATGTGCAGCACCTTCATCAGGTCCCAGTGCGGCGGACCCTCGGGCTGCATGTAGTCGGTCGACGTCTGGTACTTCATCAAGGCGCTCTCCCAGGTGTGCGCCTGGATCGTGGGCCAGAGGAGCCAGAGCCGCTCTTGGGGATCGATGATCATGCAGCAGTTCGTGTCGGGAAAACCGGGCGTGTCGGCCATCAGGAACGGGGCGGTCCACTGGCCGGTCGCCTTCACCCAGCGGGCCCCCATGATCGAGACGTCGTCGGCGGTGCGTTCGCCGGAACCGTGGAACCAGCAGGCCAGCAGGTCGCCGTTGGGGCACTCGACGATGCACGAGCCGTGGTTGTGAACGTCTTGGAGCGGAAAGATCAACTCGCCGGAGTACTGCGGCTCGGCGTTGGCGACAGAGGTGAACAGGGCGCAAACGGCGAGCGCCGACGAGACGGCAAACGACTTCATCGAGGTCTCCTCGTGTGTGGTTGCGGCGGTGATGAGCATCAGGGGGTGTCATGGCGGCGGGTAACGTGCCGGTGCACATGACCGACGGCCCGCCCTGCGGTGGCCGCGTCAATCGAGCATCGCTTCGAATTCGTCTTCGCTGACGACGCGGATACCGAGTTGCTGGGCCTTGTCGAGTTTGCTGCCTGGGTCGGCGCCGGCGACGACCAGGTCGGTCTTTTTCGAGACGCTGCCGGTGGCGCGTCCGCCGTGACGCGCGATCAGTTCTTTGATCTCGTCGCGGCTGTAGCGCTCCAGGGTGCCAGTGACGACGATCGCCTTGCCGGCCAGGGTGTCGCTCGTCGGTCCGGACGAAGCGACCGAGGTGTCGACCCCCATCTTAACCAGTTCGTCGACCGTGTGTCGGCCGACGTCATCGTGGAGGAAGTCGTAGACGCTTTGGGCGATGATCGAGCCGATTTCTTCGACCTCGGCGATCTGCTCGACGTCGGCCGCAGCCAGCCGATCGAGCGAGCCGAAGTGCTGGGCGAGTACGGTGGCCACGCGGGCGCCGACGTGGCGGATCGAGACGGCATTGAGCAGCCGGGCCAGGCCGCGACCCTTGCTGGCCTCGATCTGGGCGACGAGGTTGTCGGCCGACTTGCGGCCCATGCGTTCGAGCTGGACCAACTGTTCGGCTTCGAGGCGGTAGAGGTCGGCGTAGTCGACGACCAGGCCGGAGTCGACGAGTTGGGCGACGAGCTTGTCGCCGAGCCCCTCGATGTCCATGGCGTTGCGGCTGGCGTAGTAGCGAATCCGCTCGCGCACCTGGGCGGGGCAGCGATGGTTCGGACAGCGGATGTAAACGCCCCCTTCGTCGCGGACCAGTTCGGTGTCGCACTCGGGGCACGTCTCTGGAAAGACGAACTTCCGCAGGTTCTGCTTGCGCTGGTGTTTCTCCACGCGAACGATGTGCGGGATGATCTTGCCGGCCTTCTCGACGACGACGACGTCGCCGACGCGGACGTCTTTGCGTTCGATCTCATCGGCGTTGTGCAGGCTGGCGCGGCTGACCGTGGTGCCGGCGAGTTCGACCGGTTCGAGGTAGGCGACCGGTGTGATGGCGCCGGTCTTGCCGACCTGCACCTGGATATCGAGCAGCTTGGTGGGGGCTTCGTACTTCTCGAACTTGTAGGCGATCACCCAGCGCGGGCTCTTTGTCGTCGCGCCGAGTCGGCGCCGCTGGTCGAAGTCGTTGACCTTGAGCACCAGGCCGTCGATCTCGAAATCGAGTTCATGCAGCCGTTCGATCAGCTCTTCGCAGTGGGCGACGGCGGCGTCGAAAGAGGAGAAACACTCGGCGTGGGGCGTGGGGGGAAGCCCGTAACCACGGATTTCGTCGAGAAACTCGGTGTGGGTCTTGGCGCGAAGGCCCTCGCTGTGGCCGACGCCGTGGCAAAACATCCGCAATCGCCGCGCGGCGCAGATTTTCGGGTCCAGCAGCCGGATGCTGCCGGCGGCAACGTTGCGGGGATTGGCATACAGCGGTAAGCCGGCCTCCTGCTGCCGCTCGTTGAGCCGCACCAGGTCGCTGTTGCGCATGTAGATTTCGCCGCGGACTTCCAGCTCGTGGGGCACGTGTTTGCCGCTGAGCGTGGCCGGCAGATCGACCAGCGTACGGATGTTGTGCGTGACGTCGTCGCCGACTCGACCGTTGCCACGGGTGGCGCCCCACGCGAGTTCGCCGTCGCGGTAGAGCACGGACCCGGCGGCACCGTCGATCTTCAGTTCGACGACCCACTCGATCGTCTCATCGGGAAGCAGCTTCTGCACCCGGGCGCCGAACTTCTTGAGTTCATCGACGCTGTAGGTATTGTCGATCGAGAGCATCGGCTCGAGGTGCGTGATCTCGGCCAGTTCGCTCACCGGTTCACCACCGACGCGCTGCGTGGGGCTGTCGGGCGTGACCAGGTCGGGGTGCTGCGTTTCGAGCTCGCCGAGCCGCTGCATCAGGCGGTCATATTCAACGTCGCTGATCTCAGGCGCCGCCTCTTCGTAGTACAGGCGATCGTGGCGACGTATCTCCTCGCGAAGCGCTGCGATCTCGGCGACGGCGGACTTGCCCATGGGCGTCGGTGGCTCCGAACGAAAGGAATATGTAGGACGCGCGTTTGCCGAGGACGACGGTGGGTGCGAGCACCCACCCTACAATTCACAACCTGCGCGAACCGATACGTTAACCACGGCGACTTTCGAAGTACGAGTCCAGCCAGATGGCCAGCGCCGTGGTGACGGCCAACAGGGCAAGCTCGACGCCCATCAGTCGAATTCCCCACTGGTCGATCCATCCCATCAGGCTGTGCGGGTCGGCCGTGTCGGCCGGACCGAACTGAATCGCCCGCATCGTCATCACACCGTAGACAAACGCCGTCACGGCGAACGCGATGCCGAGCACGATGGCAACGACGAAGATCGGGTTGACGAACAAACGGTTTCGGGGCACGACGCAATCTCACGTTCCAAGCAGCGATCAACGCCACGGCATTGTAGCAACTGGCAGTGGCGCTGCTTAGTGGTGCGTGCGACGTCGGCCGTTACTTGCTGTCGCCCGTCCCCAGCGCCTGCTCGGCTTCGAGAAACGCGGTGAGTCCGGCGGACTCGGCCGTGAGAATCGGTGCCGCTTCGTGTGTCGGCAGTGCCTGCCGCAGCTGCGCGATCACTCCCCGATTTGCCGATTCACCGGCGACGTTGTGCCACTCGTGCGGGTCGACGGCGTGGTCATACAACTCTTCGGAACCGTCGGCGTAGTGGATGTAGCGCCAGCGGCGGGAACGTACACCGTGGTTGCCGCGGCCGAAAGTCGTGAGCGCGAGACGATCCACGTCGGCCAGTGGTTCTTTGAGCAACGGCACGAGGCTGTGGCCGTCCTGATCGGTTGGCGGCTCGAAGCCGCAAAGTTCCATGAGCGTGGAATAGACGTCGACGAGTCCGACCGGCGCGTCGCAGAAGCCGCGCGTGGTGCCCGGCCCGGCAAAGATCAGCGGCACTCGCGTCGAGTCCTCCCAGAGCGAACGCTTGGCCCAACGTTGTTTTTCGCCGAGGTGGAAACCGTGGTCGGAGAAGAGCACGATGATCGTGTTGTCGCGGAAGGGACTGGCGTCGAGTGCGGCGATCACGCGCCCCACCTGCGCGTCGACAAACGTGGAACAGGCCAGGTAGGCCCGCACGGCGTCGTCCCACTGTTCGTGTTCGGTCATCCACTCGTGGCGCGGCGCCGGGTGCCCGATCGTGAGCATCCGGCCATACTCCGGCACGTCGTCGGCGTCGTTGTCCAGCGTGGCGGGCAACAACAACGTTTCCGGCGGGTAAAAATCGAACCACTTCGGCGGCACGTACATCGGCACGTGCGGTCGAAAGAATCCGACGGCCAGGAAGAACGGTTCGGCCGATTCGTCGTCGGCAAGTGTCGCAAGTTGACCGGCGGCCCAGCGGGCGATGTTGACGTCGGGCATCAAGTCGTCGGGCGACGGTGGTTCTGACGCGTCGCCGCTGGCTTGGTTGTTTCGTTGATCGCCGTCCCGGTCATCGCTGGGTGAATCGACCGGATAGGGGCCCCAGTCCCATAGCGGGTGGCCACCCTCGGCCGTGTAGCTGAGATGCTGTTTGGGGACGGGCCCGAAACTGCCGAACGCGCCGCCGTAGGTCTGAAAGTATTCCGGATCGCGGCCGCCGTAGACCTTGCCGGCGCCGAACGTGCGGTAGCCCCGTGCGGCGAAGTCTTCGACCAGCGTGATCCGATCGCGGGACACGTCCGACCCGTCGAGCATCGGCTGCAGGAAATAGAGTCCGGTCGTCGACGGCAGTAGGCCGGTGACCAGCGCGGCGCGGGAAGCCGTGCAGACGGGCGACTGGCAGTGCGCCTGACGGAAGGCCACGCCACGTGCCGCCAGCCGATCGATGTTCGGCGTGAAGGCTTGCGGGTGACCGTCGAGGTAGCCGACCCAGTCGTTGAGGTCGTCGATCGAAATCAGCAGCACGTTGGGGCGCCTGACCGCTTGGGCTTCGGCGTCGCTTTCGCCGGCAGCGACGGAAAGCGGCGCGACAATTGTTACCGCGACAAGTGCCACCGCGGCGAGCAATAACATGAAGCTGTGAAGCGAACGGCGAGTCTGCATGATTTTGGCGGCGCGGGACCGATGGTGAGCGGGAAGTGTTGCGAGCGAAGCGTCCGAGGGCCTTCTCATGCTAACGCCGCGGCCGTAGCGGCGAAACTCCCGCCCGAATCGGGGCCAGCGGGGCCCCTGGTTCCGCCGCCGGTTGACCGATATCATCAGGGGTTTGTCTCGCTCCGAAACAGCCCGCAGAGGCGGTTGAATGCATACGGCCGGAGTCATCTCGCTCTCGGGCGTTCGCGTCCACAACCTGCGGTCGGTCGATCTCCAACTGCCGCACCGCAAGCTGATTGTTGTGTGCGGCGTGAGCGGCAGCGGCAAGAGCAGCCTGGCCTTCGACACGCTCTATGCCGAGGGACAGCGGCGCTACATCGAAAGCTTCTCGGCCTACACGCGGCAGTTTCTCGAACGGCTCGACAAGGTCGACGCCGACCGCATCGAGGGCATCCCGCCGGCCGTCGCCGTCGGCCACGCCAAGTCGGTGCGTTCGGGTCGCTCGACCGTCGGCACCACGACAGAAATCAATGACTACCTGCGGCTGCTCTACGCCAAGATCGGCCGACTGTTCTGTGTCCAGTGCGAGCGCGAGGTGCACCGCCACAACCCGCAGGACATCGCGGACGAGTTGGGGACGCTCGGAGAAGGCCGCCGGTTGATGGTCACGTTCACGCTGCCGACGGACGACGACAACGGCGAAAAGGAAAATTCGGCCCCCAAGAAGACGGCGAAGAAAGCCGCGAAGAAAAAGTCTCCAGCGAAGTCGGCCACGACGAAAGCGGCGCGTGTCGCCGCCGCCGACGCGCGGGCCATGGCGGCGGGGCTGCGCGCCGACGGGTTCGTTCGTGTCATCGTCGGCGGCAGGACGTGGCGGCTCGACGATGAGGCGGTCGTCGACGCGCTGCAGGAGGCCACTCAGGCCGGCGGTGAGGTCCGCGTTGTCGTCGATCGGCTCACCGTGGGCTCGGGCGATGACGACCGGCTGTTCGAATCGGTCGAAGCCGCGCTGGCCAAGGGGCGCGGTGTCTGCCAGGTGTTGGTCGCCGTGGAGGACAACCCCACCGAGCCGATTGACACAACATCGTTCCCGAAGCTCGAGTGCGACGGCAAGAGTTGGGCGGCGCACACGTTCCGCACGGCTCTGGAGTGCGACCACTGCGGAGCGTCGTACCCGCCGCCACAGCCGAAGCTGTTCAGCTTCAACAGCCCGTTGGGCGCCTGCCCACAATGCGAGGGTTTCGGCAACACGATCGACCTGGATATGGACCTCGTGGTGCCGGATCGCACGAAGTCGCTGCGGCAGGGAGCGATCGCGCCGTGGAACACACCGGCCTATGAGCACGAGCTGCGTGAGCTCGTTGCGCTGGCGGTCGACTACGACTTACGGCTCGACGTGCCGTACGAAGAACTCAGCGAGCGCGAGCTGGCGATCGTCACCCACGGTGTGCCTGAGCGCGAGTTCGGCGGGCTCGACGGTTTTTTCGCCTGGCTGGACCGCCGCAAGTACAAGATGCACATCCGCGTATTTGCCAGTCGCTGGCGTAGCCGCAACTTGTGTCCGACGTGTGGCGGCAAGCGTCTGCGGCCCGAAGCGCTCGCCACGCGGATCGGCGACAAGAACATTGCCGAGGTCTCGGCGCTGAAGATCGCCGATGCCCGGACGTATTTCGACGCGCTGACGCTCAGCGAGTGGGAACGTTCGGTGGGGCGAATGATGCTCGACCAGGTCGTGTCGCGGCTCTCGTACCTCGAGGCAGTCGGCGTCGGTTACCTGACGCTGGACCGCGGCACCGGTTCGCTCAGCGGCGGCGAGGCGCAGCGCGTGGCGATGGCCGGCGCCCTGGGCAGCAGTCTCGTGAACACGCTTTACGTTTTCGACGAACCATCGGCTGGCCTGCACGCCGCCGACACCAAGCGGCTGATCGGCGCACTCGAGCGGCTGCGCAACCGCGGCAACTCGGTCGTCGTCGTCGAACACAACGAAGCGGTGCTGAGGGCGGCCGACCAGATTGTCGAGATCGGCCCCGGCGCCGGGCAACACGGCGGACGCGTCGTGTTTCAAGGCACGCCGGAGGGAATCACCGCCGCGGCCGACAGCACGACGGGAGACTACCTGGCCGGTCGCCGCGAGATCCGCATCCCGGAGCGGCGCCGCACGCCGAACCACGGCTGGATGCGCGTCGCCGGCGCGCGAGGGAACAACCTCCAGGACGTGACGGTCGAGATTCCGCTGGGGTTGTTCTGCGCCGTCACGGGCGTGAGCGGATCGGGCAAGAGCACGCTGGTCGAAGAGACGCTCTACCCGGCGCTCTGTCGGCGGATGCGAAAGGAGGGGCCGCGACCGGCGCCACACGACGACCTGATCGGCGACGGCCAGCTCAACGACGTGATGCTCGTCGACCAGAGCCCGATCGGCCGCTCGCCGCGTTCCAACCCGGTGACGTACATCAAGGCGTTCGACGACATCCGCCGCGTGTTTGCCGAAACGCTCGAAGCCCGCACGCGCAACTTCACGGCCGGTCACTTCAGCTTCAACGTCGACGGCGGTCGCTGTCCGCGTTGCTCGGGGGACGGCTCGTTGAAGATCGACATGCAGTTCCTGGCCGACGCCTTCGTCGAATGCCCCGAGTGCCGCGGCATGCGTTATCGTCGCGAGATCCTCGCCGTGCGTTACCGCGACCGCAACATCGCCGAGGTGCTCGACATGACGGTCCGCGAGGCGTTTGGGTTCTTCCGCGGCTGCCGCAAGGTGCAGGAGAAGCTCAAGCGGTTGATCGACGTCGGGCTGGAGTACCTGCGGCTCGGGCAACCGGCCAACACGCTCAGCGGCGGTGAGGCCCAGCGGCTCAAGCTGGCCAGCCATATCACGACGAAGAGCCGAGGCCGAACGCTTTTTATCCTTGACGAACCGAGCACGGGTCTGCACCTGGCCGATTTGCTGCCGCTGTTGGATTGCTTCGATCAATTGATCGCGGCTGGGCACTCGCTCCTGGTCGTCGAACACAACCTGCATTTGATCAAGGTGGCCGACTACCTGATCGACCTGGGGCCGGGCGCGGCGGACGAGGGAGGCCGCG
>JAGQPT010000396.1 GCA_020426575.1 Planctomycetales bacterium | reverse complement strand
GGACGTGCTCTCGGTCGACACCACGCCGGTGGTCGCGCCGCTGCACGGCACGCTGAACCTCAACAGCGATGGTTCGTTCCTGTATACGCCCAACGCCGATTACTTCGGCAGCGACAGTTTTCAGTACCGGGTGCGCGACGACAAGGGCGGATCCGATACGGCCGTCGTGAACATCATCGTCACCGCCGTGAACGACGCCCCCACGGCCGTGCAGGACCGCGTGGTGCTGCCCAACGGCCAGACGCAAGTGACGATCAACGTCGTCGATCTCTTGGCCAACGACCTGAAGGGCCCGGCCAACGAAAGCGGCCAAACGCTTTCGATCACGATGGTCGACGCGACCAGCAACGACGGCGCCACGGTTGTCTACGACGAGCAGGCCGGCACCATCACGTACACGGCCAACGGCCCCTTCGACGGCCGCGACACGTTCACGTACACCATCACCGACGACGGCACGACCAACGGCAATGCCGATCCCAAGACGAGCGTCGGCACGGTCGAAGTGGTCGATTTTGTTCCCAGCACGCTTTCCGGCCATGTCGGCGCGATGATCGGCAGCCATTTGCAGGGGCTCGGCGGGGTGACGGTCACGCTGCGCAACCTGTCGATCTTCGGCGACGACATCACCCTGACGACCGTGACGAATTCCCAGGGCCACTATGAATTCGCCGACTTGCCGCCAGGCGAAGTGACGATTACGGCCGAACAGGCGGTCGCGCTGTACGACGCAGGAGAGGTCGTCGGCAGCCAGGGGGGGACGGCAGACCAGGTCTTCGGGGCCGATGTGATTCGTATCAGCCTTGCGGAAGACACGGTCGGCACGGGGAACGACTTCTACGACTTGGCAATTGAGCCCGCCTCTTTTCCCGTAAATTGGCTGTGGGGGTCTTCCACATCAATCTTGTTGAATTCATCGCCGGGCGATGGCGTGCTTTTCGTCGCAGAGCCCAACGGCCCCCAGCATTGGTATTCGTTGGGGAGCGGGTGGGAGGAGGTCGTTTCCGGCCATTTCGCAATCGTAAGCGACACCGGAGGCGACACTATTCATATGACGGTCGAACTGCAGAACGGCGACATGCTGGAAACGAGCGTTCCTGTCTATGACCCCCTCAAGGTGACATATAGCGCTGTCGCCAACAGCAATTCGTATCTTGTGGAGGTCGCCGGCGGCTACAACGACTTCACCTGGACGCCGGTCCTGGCACAGGAACCGGAATACGCCGGCCCGGACGCGGTCGACGCCGTGTTCGCTGATTACGACACGTATCTCTAGTGGAGTGCGCCCTTCTGGGTGGCATGCTCTCACGCGCAGCGTGTGAGCATGTGCGCTTGGCATCGCGTCGGGTGGCATGCTCTCACGCGCAGCGTGTGAGCATGAGCGCCGGGCCTCAAGCTTGCCGTAAAGGGGCGCAAGACGACGCCCCATTTTTCGCTGCCGCCAAGCAATCGAGCGGCGCCGTCGTGACGCGCGTCCATGCTCACTCGGCGTCGCATTCGCTCCGCCGCGAGAGCATGCTGCCCAGACGCCGCGAGAGCATGCTGCCCAGGAACTGCGAAGCACGCGAAGCCTAGGCTTTGCGCCAAAACGCTCAAGTTCGTTCACTCTAACCCGAAGCGCGAGCGAGGGAGGTTCGCGGTTGCCCGTTTTCCCTCGCTTGCGCTTCGGGTTTGTGTGGCATTGGCGCAACGCCTAGTACGTGCCCGTCAGCGTGATATTCAGGCCGCTGACCCAGTCGCTGGTCGAATTGAAGTTGAACGCCGGCAGGTTGGCCGCGTTGATGCGGCGATCGATCTGGTCGCCTGCATAGACCACGTCGCTCCAGTAAATGAACGTGTAGCCGAGCGAGGCTTCCCAGCAGGAGTTCAGCCGGCGCGTGGCCGACAGTTCCAGTTCGGGGACGGTCGCAAAGCGGTTGCGCTCGTGCAGTCCGCTGTTGGTCGGCCAGGCGAACAGGCCTTGGTTGACGACGTTCGGCGCGCCGGCGCCGACGACGGTGGTGGTAGAGCCGTTGATGTCGACGCGCTGGTTCATGTTGCCCAGGTGCAGGCGCGCCAAGGCATTGAACGTCCAGCAGTCGACCTGGCGGTTCATTTCCAACCCCAGCGTGCCCCCGTGGAACTGGTTCTCCGTCTCGAAGTTGTCGACTTGCGTGATTTGCGTGGCGACGAGGAACGCGTCGGCGAACTGCGTGAGGTTCAACTGATTGTTGAGCTGAAAGAACCGATACCCGGTCACCAGGCGCACTTCTGTGCCGCACTCGGCGTAAATCAGCCGTTTCAGATACAGGTCGGCGCCGTACACCGATTGGCGGTCGCGGATGTCCACAAAGCCCGTCCGGCTGCCGGGGAAACCGACGACGCTTGCGTCTTCCTGGGCCAACCCGGCGTTGAAGAACGGCACGGCCAGGATCGGATACGTGTTGGTGTCGGCGAAGAAATTGGCGCTGCTTTCCGGCAGCACGATGGCCCCGACGCCGAAGGTTCGTGTTCCGCATGGGTCAAGCGCCCGTTCAAAGTCCAAACCGAAGCCCGACCGCGCATCGTCGCCGACCCGCTCGCCGCCGAACAGAATTTGCGTCCCGGGTTGGCCCAGCTCGCCGGCCTGGCCAATCGGCGTTGGAACAGGACTGGTGGT
>JAGQPT010000395.1 GCA_020426575.1 Planctomycetales bacterium | reverse complement strand
GAGGAAGAGTTCGAAGACGAAGAAGACGAAGACGAAGATGACGGTGACGATGAAGAATTCGAAGATGAAGAAGAGGACGAAGAAGACGATGAAGAGGACTGGGACGAAGACGACTACGAAGAAGAGGACGACCTCTGAGCGTCGCTCGGCCCTGTGACCACGTCAGATCACAAGGCTGATGCCTGGGGGGGCGGGGGGGCGGCTCTTTCTGGGCGGCCACCAGTCTGAGGGAGCGCCCCGCCGTAGAGACTGTGGTGGCGCTACGGGCAACACCGTGGCGCAGCTCAATCGCGCAGTTGAAAAAGCCGCTTGAGCGCGTCGAGCAGCGCGTGGGGCGTGCCGTGCCGCGATTCGTCGCGCAAGGATTCGAGCGGCGGATGCAACAGCTTGTTGATCAGCCGATCGAACGATTGGCGAATCTCGCTCCGGGCACGATCGTCCAGCTCAGGCAGCTTGTTAAAGAGCCTCACCAACTCGTCTTCCTTGGGACGCTGCCAGCCCTGCTTGAGCCGCTTGATGATCGGCCCGGTGGCGCGGTGATGCAGATCGGCCATAAATCGGGCCGTCTCTTCCTCGATGATCCCCAGCGCGGCCGGGAGCTCTTGCTCACGCTCGCGCTGGTTGCGTTCACAGGCCTTGCTCAGATCGTCGAGCGTGTAGAGGTATACGCCCAGGCACTCGCCCACCGCCGGGTCGAAGTCTCGCGGGACAGCCAGATCGAGCACGAACAACGGTCGCTGAAAGCGGGCCGGCTCGATCTCGGTGAACTGTTGCCGGGTGACGACGGGAAGTTTCGCGCCGGTCGTGCTCACCACCAGGTCCGCGGCGGTGAGCAGTTCGAAAAGCTGTTCCCACGACGCCGCCTGACCACTGAACTGCGCGGCCAAAGCCTCGGCACGATCACGGCTGCGGTTAACCAGTGTGATGTCACGCGCACCGGCGTCGCAGAGATAGCGGAGCGTTTCTTCGGCCATCTCGCCGGCGCCGATCACCAGCACCCGTTTGTCGTCGAAGCGTTCGAAGATGGCGGCGGCAAAGTCCGCCACGGCGACACTGGGAATGCTGACGCGTTTTTCCTGAATGCGGGTTTCGGTGGTGACGCGGCTGGCCACGCGCATGGCGGCCTGAAAGATCGAGTGCGTGACGGTTCCGGCGCAATCGCAGGCGCTGGCGAGTTGATACGCCTGTTTGACCTGGGCGAGGATTTGCGGCTCGCCGACCACCATGCTATCGAGACTTGACGCGACGGTGAACAGGTGTCGCACGACGTCTTCGCCGGTGCGTTCGAACAGCTCGTCGAACACTTCGTAGACGTCGATGCCGTGGAAGCCGGCGAGGAATTCGACAAGCTGTTGGTGCCCGGGCCCGACGCCTTCTTCGAGCGAGGCGGTGTAGAGTTCCACACGATTGCATGTGGAGAGCAGGACGGCCTCGGTGTCGGGAAAGCGCTCGTGCAGTTGGCCAAGCGCCGCCTGCACCTGATCGGGATTGAAGGCGAGCCGTTCGCGCAGGTGGACCGACGCGGTGTGATGGCTGCAACCGACGAGTTGGACTTTCATCGGCGAGCTCCCGGCGATAGCGAACGTCGCTGGGTGTTGGCCGCGCAAGGTGTCTCCGCGGTCGTCATCGCGATGCATGACGCGCGGCGGCCCGCTGCGTCCGACGCCGGGCCGGTGACGCCGTGCCGAGTTTCGAAGAGCAGGGCCACGGTGAGCGAAACGAGCAAGAAGAGAAAGCTCACGACGGTGAGGTAGGCGACCTTGCGCCCTCGGCGCGCCGGTCGATACAGGGCGTTGAACAGACCCGCCGCCACGAGCCAGACGAGCATAGCGGACGAGCTGAGTACGACGGGGTCGGTCCAGGGAATCTGCTGGCGCGGGGGCAACATGTTGAGCACGAGTCCCGCCAACAGGCCCGCCGAGAGCATCAGTACCGAGATCACCACCGCGCGGCTGTTGACCTGCTCGCACCACTCGAGGCTGGGCAGACGCAGTCGGCTGCGCGCGGCGCGTTTGTGCTTGAGCCGCGAGGCCTGCAGCAGGTACATCACCCCGGAAACGAAGCCGATCATCACGGCGATCGTCCCCAACAACAACAACACGCCGTGGGCGGCCCCCCACCAGAGCGAAGCCCGATCGATCGTGAAGGGGTTTTCGTCCGCGAAGAAATACGCGGCGGCGATCAACGCCAGCACCATCGGCAGGATGAACAAACCGACGGGGACCTGGGGGTGGTAATAGGTCAGATACAAGTAGGTGGCCGCCAGCGCCCAGGCCGCCAACAAATACCAGTCGAACGCAGTCGCCAACGGCAAAGCACCGCTCGTGGCCGCCCGATGCCAGAGGTAAAGCAGGTGCGCCAGCAGCCCGGCGGCTGCGAAGCCCATCATCAGGGCACCGCGCACACCACTGCGAAACACCAGCCGCGAGACCTCCAACGCCAGGGCCACGGCGTAGCTGGCGGCGAAACACGTGATGCTCACCCCGGCCACGAAGTCGTTCACGACGTCGCTCCGTTCTCCAGCCCGTATTCCTTGAGCTTCTTGTGCAGCGTGTTGCGGTTGATGCCGAGTCGCGCGGCCGCCTTGATCTGCACGTTGTTGCAGGCCGACATCACCTGGGCAATCAATTCACGTTCGACGCGATTGACGATCGACGAGTGCAACTGGTCGCTTTCGTCGCCGGCCTCGACGAGCCCCTGGAGCACGAGGTCGCCAGCCAGTGTGTCGAGGCTGACCGGCTCGGAGCCACGACGCGGAGTGCGGCTGGGACCGCCCAGCACCGATTCGGGAAGCAGGTCACGCGTCAACTCGTCGCCCTCGGCCATCACGACGGCCCGTTCGATGTAGTTCTGCAGCTCGCGGACGTTGCCAGGCCAGTCGTAGTCGGTGAGCGCTTCAAGCGCCTCGCGCTGGATGTGGACGACGTAACGGTCGTTCTCTTCGTTGTAGACTTCGAGGAAATGGGCGACCAGTTCGGGGATGTCGTCGCGACGCTCGCGCAGTGGCGGGATGCGAATCGGCACGACGTTGAGCCGGTAGTAGAGGTCCTCGCGGAAACGCTCTTCGACAACCTCGCCTTCCAGGTCACGGTTGCTGGCCGCGATCACGCGGGTGTCGACGCGGATGGTCTTCGTGTCGCCAACCCGTTCGAATTCGCGTTCCTGCAGTACGCGGAGCAACTTCACCTGCAACATTGCGCTGGTGGAATTGATCTCGTCAAGAAAGACGGTGCCGGTGTGTGCCGCTTCGAAGCGCCCCGTGCGATTGTCGATCGCCCCGGTGAACGAGCCGCGGACGTGGCCAAACAGCTCGCTCTCGAGCAGGCTCTCCGAGAGGGCGCCACAGTTGACCCGCACAAAGGGGCCCGAACCCCGATTGCTGAGGCGGTGGACGGCCTTGGCGATCAACTCTTTACCCGTACCGGTCTCGCCGAGCAGCAGCACCGACGCCTTCGACGGGGCCACGCGGCGCGTGAGTTGATACACGGCCTCCATGGCGGGGCTCGAGCCGATGATCCCCGGGATCGGCGGTCCGTGTCGCTTGTCTAGGCGAAAACTGGCACTCATGCGTGAATTCGCGACCTCGTCGCGCCGAGGTCCCCCGGATTCTCTGACACTTCGATCGTTCGCAACTGGTGCGTTGTGTCCGTTACGGTGCATCATTCAGCGCCGTTTTGCTCTCCCCTTCGAGGCAATCGAGGATCGCCCCCAATATTTGTTGCGTTGCCGCGTCCTTGTATTGGCTGGCGTTGTAGCGGGCGTACTGCACCAGCATCTGCGGGCTGGTGAGCATGATGCCGTACCGCTCGACACTGTCGACAAACGCGGCCGCGGCGGCCTTGCGCAAGTCGATCGGCAGGGCGTCATTGCTGGCCAGGTCGACGAGTTGCTGCTGCGCCGTGGGGACGGCAAGCCGGGCCAGCACCATGCAGGCCGACGGGCTCAGCTCCGAATCGTAACAGGCCAATTCGACGGCCCGTTCGATGTCGGCCAGCGGATAACCACCAGCCGGTGCCTCGGCAAGCTGCGCCAGCAGTTGCATCGCCTGCACGGCCTGTTGCCGGCGGACTTCGGCCGGCAGCACGCCCTCGGTCAGTGGCCGACCGACGCTTTCGAGTTGGCTCGCCAGGCCCGCCTCGTCAACCGGCCGCACCATCACCTCGGCCAGCAGGTCGCCGTCGGCGAGCGCTTCGGCTTGAGGCAGGTCGAGCGCGGCGGTGACCAACGCCACCGGCGTCTCGGCCGTACGGTGATCGCGCCGCAGACGTTCCAGCGCCGACGGAGTGAATCGCGACGAGGGAATCACGGACAGCAGCACAAGTTCGCAGTCGGGGTGGGACGTCGCCATTTGCGATAGTTCACCCAACGAGTGCGCCACCTCGACATCGTATCCCAAGCCGGCCAACAGCGATGCGACCCGGGTTGCCTCGGCGGGCCGAGGATCGGCGACAATCGCTTGTTGAGCGCCCAGTGCACGCGTGAAATAGGTGAGGCCGGCGGGGACGAAGCTCGCACCGACAAAGCCCCCCTGCGGCGCAAGCGCCACGACGGCCTCGAGTGCCGCGAGCCGCACTTCGGGGTTGGCGTCCATCGTCGCCTTGGCCAGTGGCGAAAGCGACGGGGCCGAGCGACTGAGCAGGTCCGCGTTGCCCGAGCGGGCCAACAGCCCGATGGCGCCAATCGCCGCGGCGGTTCGACGCGTGGCCAGCGCGCGGACCATGGCGGCCTCGACGATGTCGGTGCCGAGTTGTTCGGCGAGTTTTTCGATGCCTGCCTTCTGCTGGTCCGACGCCCCCAGCAGGGCCGACGTTTCCAGTGCAGCGGTCAGCAGCAGTTGGGCGGCCTCGTCGCTGTCGGGGGCAACCGCCAGGGCCTGTTGCGCCCGCAGTCCGGCGAGGATCGCGGACGATTGTTCATACGGAACCTGCACGAGCTGTGGCCGGCCCAACTCGGCATTCCACCGCCACGTCTCGACGTTTTCGACGTCTTCCATTCCGAACGGACGCTGGCTGTTGAGATGGCGCTCCGCCTCCTTGATCAACTCGGCCAAGGCGTAGTCGACCGTCAGTTCCGATTCACCCAGTCGCTGCAGCGCCAACTTGGCGTACTCACGGGCGGGTTCGGAACTCGTGTTGGCAAATGCAATCGCCAGGAGCACCGGCCGGGCCATCGGGTCGGGCACCTGCGAAAAGACGCGCGCCAGTTGTTCGTTGAGGACCGGGTCGCCACGCTCGGCGTAGGCCACCAACTGCGGCACAATTGGCTGGCCCTGCGTGACCAGCGCCCGGATAACCGCCGGATGCGCATCGGCCGCGGCCGGATCGGCCAACACGGCAATCAGCGCCGCGATGCCGTCGATGCCCGCCCGCGCCAGTTCATTGGCGGCCGGATACCAAATCTCGACCTCGTCCGATTTGATGGCTTCGACCAGGTCGGAGACGCGCTCCGGTTGGCGAGCCCGGCGGTCGCTGGCTTCCCACACGGCCTTGGTGAAGTCGACCGCGGCCGGATGTAATTCGACGGTTTGTGCCAGTCTCAGCCACTGCGAATCGGTGAATCGCCGTCCCAGGTCTGCCAGTGCCGCCTCGTCGAGGTTGGCGTCGATGACGCGTTGCAACAACGGACCGGCCGCCTCGGGATGTTTCAAGTCGATCAGAATCAGCACCGTCTCGATCAACTCCTGTGGCGTCTGCGGATTGGTTTCCAACAGGGCCGTCACAACCGGATCGGCAACGACCGGCTGGACGGGCGCGCTGGACGGATCGTTTGCCGCGGCCGAATTCGCTTCGTCGGCTTGGGCCGCGACGTGCGTCGGTGCCGTGGCGCAGACGACGGCGAGCAACGTTCCCACGACCAGCGTCGTTCGCCACCGGGGCAATGAACGCTCCGTGGCCGAGTCGAATTTCATCAGTTTCACCAACATCCCAAGGCTCGATTCGTCAGTGTTGTGATTGGGCGGTTTCGTAGGGGCGGTATCTTGGTGGTGCGCGGTGT
>JAGQPT010000394.1 GCA_020426575.1 Planctomycetales bacterium | reverse complement strand
CGCCGGCGACGGTTCCGAGCCGTCGCTCGAGGCTTGCGCACAATTGATGCGTTCGGCCAGCACTGATGCCGAGCGTCGGCAACTGCTTGCAGAACTCGACGCGGGACTCCAGATGCTCGGACGCGAGCGGCTGCCTGGCCTGCCGCCCGGCAGCGCCTTCGCCGACATCGCCGTCGTTGCCGCCGACGCGCCCGAGGTGTCACGGCGACTGACCACCGTGCCGCCGGAGCTATCCGACGTGCTTGATACGCTCTGGGACGACGCCACGAACGATCCGCTGCTGGTGCGGGTGTTCATGCGGCTGGGCAGCAGCGCCGCTGACGCCCGCGCAATCGCACTGGCCAGCGACGAAAACGTCGACCCGTCGACGCGTCACGCCATGTTGGCCAACCTCGAAGAACTCGGACAGCCGTCCTGCGTCGCGCCGCTACTCGAGATTGTCGCGTCTGACCCCGACGCCGACACCGATACCGACGCGGCGACACGGCTTGCCGCCCTCAACGTGCTCCGCCGTTTCAGCGACCCGGCGGTCCAGGAACAATTGTTGGCGACGTACGGGGGCCTAGCCGAACCGCTGCGTTCGGGCGTTCGCGAGGTGTTGCTGGGGCGTCCCGCGTCGGCACTGGCGTTTCTCGAGCATGTCGACCGAGGCGAATTCCCCCAGGACGACGTCACGGCCGTCGAGCTGCGACGCCTTGCCCTGCACGATGACGAGACAATCGCCGCCCTGGTGCGGAAGCACTGGGGCAACATCCGCGCCGGCACGCCAGAGGAAAAGCTCGCCGAGATCCGCCGGCTCACAAACGATTTGCGTGCCGGCAGCGGCGATGTCGATCGCGGCCGCGCGTTGTTCACGAAGAACTGCGCCACCTGCCATCGACTGTTCGACGACGGCCACGCGGTCGGCCCCGAGCTCACGACGGCGAACCGCGCCGACCAGGTGTTCCTGCTCACGAGCATCGTCGACCCCAGTGCGCAGGTTCGCAAGGAGTATCTACGGTACAATGTGCTCACCAACGATGGCCGCATCGCCACGGGCCTACTTGTCGAAGACGGCGGCGCATCCGTCACACTGCTGACCGAAAAGAACGAACGTGTGACGATCCCCCGCGACGAGATCGAACAGCTGGAACCGTCGCAGCTGTCGCTCATGCCCGAAGACATCCTCAAGCCGCTGCGGCCGCAGGAAGTCCGCGATCTGTTTGCGTATCTGCAGAGCCAAACCCCGGGTTAGCACGCCATGACGAAACACCAGGACGAACGACACACCGCCACGAGCGCACGTGAGCACTCCGCTGTGCCGCGTCGCGAGTTTTTCGCCCGCGCGGCGACCGCCGGTCTTGCGGCCATGACGGCGCGTTCGCTCCGCGCCGCTCCGGCGACTCCCCAGCGTGCCCAGATCGCCATCACGCTCGACCTGGAAATGAGCCGGCACTATCCCGTGCGCGGCATGACCGAGTGGGACTACCAAAAGGGCAATCTCAACGAACCGACGAAACAGTACGCCCTCGACGCCGCCCGCATCGCCAAAGAGCGCGGCGCCCTCATCCACTACTTCTGCGTCGGCCGCGTGCTCGAACAGGACAACGTCGACTGGCTCAAGGAGATTCACGAACTCGGCCATCCGATCGGCAACCACACCTACGATCACGTAAACGTCTGGGCCACCGAACCGGCCCAGACGCAGTTCCGCTTCCAGCGTTCCCCCTGGCTGATCCGCGGCATGTCGGCTGCCGAAATCATTCAACAGAACATCCGCACCACGACGATGGCGATGCGCGATCGGCTCGGCTTCGACCCCGCCGGTTTTCGCACGCCCGGCGGTTCGTATCTCGCGCTTGATGACCGTGAGGATTTGCAGCAGATGCTGCGCAACGAGGGCTTCTCCTGGGTCAGCTCCAAATACCCCCAGCACGAATACGGTACGGCCATGCAGCCCCCCACCGAGGCCGTGCACGACTCAATCGTCAGCGCGTCTCTGGCGACTCAGCCGTACGTCTACCCCACGGGCCTGGTGGAAGTCCCCATGAGCCCGATCAGCGACGTCGGCGCGTTCCGCACCAACTATTGGAAGCTCGACGACTTTCTCGAATCTGTCCGCCGTTGTGTCTCGGCCACGATCGATCGCGGTCTCGTCTTCGACATGCTCATGCACCCGTCGATCATGTACGTCGAGGACCCGAATTTTGAAGCCGTTAAGCTCGTCTACGATTTGGTCAACGATGCCGGCGACCGCGCCGAAATCGTCGGGCTCGGCACGATCGCCGCGGCGGCACAGCCGTCGACCCCCGCTACACCGAAGTAGTGCTACCTCCGTCAGCCACGAGGCCCCTGATGCGTCTCATGAATCAAATGCTTGTGATCATTGCCTCCTTGGCCACCGTCGTTGGCGCTGCCGCCGCCCTGCCGTCGTCGGTACATGCCGACGAGCCCACCCGCGAGTACGCCAACCGGCTCACGCCGCTTACCGATCCAGCGCCTTTGCTGGCCGATCATCCGGAGTTTGTCGAGCCCGTCATCGAGCGCCGCCGTTTCGAGGCGCCCATTCTCGTCAACGACGAAGGCGCCGACCTCAGCGTGCGAGCCTGGCGGTTCTCGTACAACGCCCGCGGCATCATCGAGGTGCCCAACCGGCTGCGCTCCGATCGCACGGCGGTCATCATGGTGCATCCCTGGGGGATCGACGACGGCCAGGGATGGCAGACGCCCGAGCCAGCCGGCGTCGCGGATTTTTGCACGCCCGAGAAGAATCATCTTGCCGGACGGCACACGCGTGAGGTGATCGACCCGCTACTGAAACGGCTGCGCCCCCACGTCGGCTTCGTCATGTACAGCCTGATCGGCGAAGTCGATCCCATCCGCAAACGGCTCTACCGCACGTTCGACAACAATCCGACTTCCGAAGAACGAGCCGAAGCACAGAAACAGCTCGCCGCGAAGCTCGACGAATTCGACTATCAAGGTGAACCGCTGCCCCAGGTGCTCACGGTCTCGCAGGACTTGCCAGTGCGCGACTATTTCCGCCAGTTCCCCGGCCTCGATGCCGGCGATCACTTCAACCACGCCGGTTTCTGGCAACAACCGGTGCCGGTTACCAGTGACATCACCGTGTTTCCCGACGACGTGCTGATCTTCGACGTCGAAGGCTACGCGCCGCTGCGCGACTTCCTCAAAAAGAACGGCATCTACCACGTGCTGCTGGTCGGTTATGCCACGGACATGTGTTTCTGCCGCACCACCGCCGGCTACGAGAACCTGTCGCGTGATTTCAACGTGTTTCTTGTCGGCGACGCCACGTTGGCGACATTCCCGGCGAACGCCACACCGCGCTATGCCACGAATGCCCACATTTCTTTTGCGTCGCTCAACCAACTCGTCACTCAAACATCGTGGATCGAGATCGATGAATGACCAGACGGCGGCGACCGGCCCGCAGTGGCATGGAATGGTTCAAGCCAACTGGGCAAGAGTGTTTTATCCCAACGGGGCAACCCTCCTCGCCGCTCGTGCCGCCTCGCCCAGCTATTCGGCGCGGTGAGGCTCCGAGGCGTAAAGCCGATTTTGCGCCGGCAGGCTGATCGGCTGCGAATAGTGATATGATTCGGCCGCACCGGCATCGTCGTTCAACGGCGTCGGCTGTTCGATCACAAAGTCGGCAAAGCCCGGCGCGTTGAACGCCACGAACGCCAGGCTCAAACTGTCGATCGCCGCGTTGTAGCGCTTTGATAGATCCGGCAGCGCGATCGGGCCGGTATCGACCTGGTAGCGCTCGCCGTCCAAATCGACGTTCATCGTCTTAACCGGATACTCAATGACGGCGGAGAGCCCCAGCGCCTCGTTCGCCAACTCGGTGCGAGCCACGATTGGTGTGCCGGCGGCGGTCACGTCGCGAATTTGCTGCCAGGTTTTCAACTCGGTCACGGCCGAGGCGTGTCGCAGCATGGGCACGGGCTCGCCCCAGACTTGGTCGATCGCTTGCACTCTGCGGTACGAGTCGCTCAGCCGCACGGGCCGACGAAAGATCAACCACTCGCCGTCACCGAGAATCGGCAAGAAGTCGTAGTTGTCTGGGACAAACAGGTCTCGTTCGGCAAACGTGTTCTCGCTCTTGCACGAGCCGCATTGATAGAACGTCGTCGAACCGCCACTCTGCGAATCGGTCACCGTCGTGCGGCTTTCAATCCAGAAACGCACGGAGTTGAAGCGCGCCTTGTTACAGATGAACGACATGCCGTAGTCCAGACAATCGGCATCGACCGCAGCCGCAACTGCAGCGCGGCCTTGCCGCGTCGACGCAAACGCCAGTGACCCCAACCCCGCCAGCGAACTAATGCCGGCGCGAATGAACGCGCGTCGCCGTTCGAACATAATCGATCACTCCCTACTGCACGTGCGATCAGCCCCGCAGACGATGGAACACGCGGGCCATCGTACCAGAACGCCGGCGCGGTTGACACAAACGTCCGCCCGGGGCAGCGCCGCAGCGGCCGATTGCTAAACGGAGCGATCGGCGTCACAATACGAGGCAACGGCGCCGCCCGCACTTACGCGACGCCGCAGGAAGTTTCACCACGCGACGGATCCGTGCCCGGTACTACGAGCTGATGTCGACCGAACCGCTGGAGTTGCTTCGCACCGTCTACGGTTACGACTCGTTCCGCGGTGACCAGGAGGCCGTGATTCAGCACGCGCTCGACGGTGGCGACGCCTTGGTGTTGATGCCCACCGGCGCCGGAAAATCGCTCTGCTACCAGTTGCCGGCGATGCTGCGTACGGGCGTGGGCGTCGTCGTCTCGCCCCTGATTGCCCTGATGCACGACCAGGTGGGAGCGCTGAGGCAACTGGGCGTGCGGGCCGCCTATCTGAATTCGACGCTGCAGCCGGCCGAGGCCGCCGAGACCGAACGACAGGTGGCCAACGGTCAACTCGACCTGCTCTACGTCGCTCCCGAGCGCGCCCTGGTGCCCCGCTTTCTCGACCTGCTCGACCGGTCGCAGTTGGCACTCGTGGCGATCGACGAAGCGCATTGCGTCTCGCAGTGGGGACACGACTTCCGTCCCGACTACCTGCAGCTTGCCGCCTTGCGGGATCGCTATCCCCAAGTGCCCCACCTGGCGCTGACGGCGACCGCCGACGTACGCACCCGCGGTGAAATTGTCGAACGGCTCCACCTCCGCAATGCCCGCTCATTTGTCGGCGACTTCGACCGTCCGAACATTCGCTACACGGTCGTGCCCAAGAACGGCCCTCGCCAACAACTGCTCGCCTTTCTGCAGGAGCGGCACCCAGGCGACAGCGGTATCGTCTACTGCCTGTCGCGCCGCAACACGGAGCAAGTCGCCGAGTTCCTGCAGAGCGAAGGGTTCAACGCTGCCGCCTATCACGCCGGGTTGGAAGCCGACCTGCGCCGCGCCACGCAGGATCGCTTCCTGAACGAGGAGGCGATGGTCGTGGTCGCCACAATCGCCTTCG
>JAGQPT010000037.1 GCA_020426575.1 Planctomycetales bacterium | reverse complement strand
CGCTGATTTCGACGAGGAAATCTTTCGTCAAATCGCCGTCGTCAATTTGAAACACGCTACTGCCGTCACCGTTGTCCAACTCTGGAGTTGGATCGCTTGCGCTAGCGTCGATCGTCAGCAGATCGGGTCCATCGCCGGTGATCGTGAGGGCTTCGGTGATTTCCAACTCGCCGAGCTCAAGCAGGATCGTCTCCGGGCCGTCGTGGCCGAAGTCGAACGAGATCTCGTCCGCCCCGAGTGTGTTATTCGCCGCCTCGATCGCTTCGCGCAGCGCGATGCCGTCGCCGCCGTCGTTGGACATTAGTGCCGCGATCGACGAGGTGTCACCGTTGACCAGGTCCAGGTTGTTCGTCACCGTCACGGCCGAGAGCACGCGGCGGTCTTCCAGCGGTTCGTGACCGAGACGAAAGAAACTTGGGCGTCGGCGCTGCGTGGTGCGGCACTGAGTTGTGCGGTGGAGGGTGGCACGGCAGCCGTGGCCGCGAAGAAGTTGCCTGGGCAGTGGCATCGGTTTGCCCCCGAGTGTCTTGATGGATGTGCGTCACTGGCTGTGCCGGCCGAGGTCCAGCATAGACGGGCCCGGCGCCAGCGTCCAGAAAGTCACGCCACGCACAACGTCGACGGCCGAACTGGCCGTTCGTTCAAGAAAGCACCGGCATCTCAACCGCCGGCGGTCTCGGGATAGATAACCAGCTCGACTCGACGGTTCCGCTCGCGGCCCGACGGCGTGGCATTCGAGACGATCGGGTGATTGCCGCCGTGACCGACGACGAAGAACTGCTCCGGCTTCAGGCGGTTCTGGGCCAGGATGTACTCGTGCACGGCCATCGACCAGCCGACCGAGAGCTGATGGTTCGACTTCCAACCGGCGGCGGCGACGGGGTGATTGTCCGTGTGGCCTTCGATGCCGATGAGGTGGTCGGGATAGGCCCGTTGGATTTCGACCACGGCAGCGTCGATCACGCCGCCGGCGTCGGGCAGCAGCCGGGCACCGCCGGCGTAGAACAACTTCGAGGCCGGCAGTTCGATCCGCACGACGTCGCGATCGCGGCGGACCTCGATGCCGGGGATGCTGATCGTGGGAAGCGAATCGCGCAAGCTGCTGTTGGCCGTGATGGTGGCGCCGACGTTGGTCTTCTGCGACGAGAGCAACATCTGCGTTTTGTTTTCCACGCGGCGGGCGTCGTCACGGGCACGCGCCAATTGTTGGGTGGTGGTGGTCAACTCATCGCGAACCGCGCTGAGCTGTTCGCCGATCACGCGTGTTTCCTGCTGACTTTGGGCGAGCTGTGTTTGCAGGTCGCGATTGTCTTCGTCCAGCGCACTGGCACGGCGGCGCAGTTCGTCGGCTTCCTGCGTGAGCGCGAGTTGCTGCTGTTGCAGCGAAGTGACCTGGCTCTGCATCACCATGGGATTTTGTGCACAGCCGCCGGCAACGAGCACGAAGAGGGAGACAAGCAGCCGAAGGCACGCAGCCGCGCCGTCTGCCGACGATCTCCGTGCCTGTCGCGGTGAACAACCCATTCGTAACAACTCGCCTCGGCGTTTCCGGCGGCGGCGCGGCGCGGTCATACGACCGACGCACCAACGTGCGATTGCGGCGCCCGGCAATCACCCGTCGTCGACACACAGCGTGACGATCGAGGTTTGCACTGGTGTATGAAGAGGTGCGGATCGTAGCCACGACCCAGCGGGGGGGCAACCCCAATCGGGCCACCGCGGGCGCTATGACAGCACGAGCTCGCCCGCTGCTGGCTCGAGGAGAGGCAGCGGTGCGGCCGGTTCGGCCACCGGTTCGGGTGGTAGCACCGTGCTGCCAGCGTTGTCGGGGTAGCTGCCGTAGAAGCGCTTGATGTGGTGGCGCCGCCAACGCGAAGGCAGATGCGGCTCCCAGCCCCAGCGCCGCAGCAGCCGGTCCGAGATGCGAAAGTTCGACACGTCGCAGAGCAGCGCGTCGGTGCGCTTCATTCGCGCGATCTCGTCGAGCACGACCAGCGCGCCGTGGAGCGACGCCAACGTGGTGTCGCGGGCCGAGACGATGTACTTCAGCGCGATGAAGTTAGAGAAGCGGCGCGGCTGGTTGTAGTACAGCAAGCAGCGATCGCCGCCGACGCGGGAGTGATACGCCCGACCGACAAACAGCACTTCGGCCAGCGAGACGAGTTTCGGTAACGGGCGCAGCCGCACTCGGTACAGCTTGCCGTCGCGCACCTCGATCATGCCGTAGCGCTCGCGGAAGAGGCGTGGGCGTTCGGCCCAAAAGTCGGTGACGTCGTATTTTCGAAGCATCGTGCCATTCCAAGCGTGGTGTGCTGGCGCGTCCCAAGTACCACTGAAACGTAGCTTGCCACGTCAGGAAACAGTCGTTCAACGGCCACCGCGACGCAGCAACCGCATCGCCAGCAGCATGAGGGCCATCAGCATGAGCCCTAAAACCAGCACGGCCGGCACCAGCCAGGCAACGGAAAAGACGTCGGCACCCCAGTTCCAAAGGTCGCGCCAGCGGACGATCACCGTGAGTGTCGCCAGGCAGAGGTACGGGCCGTAGGGGATTTCCGACTCGCCGTGAAAGACCCATTGCAGGGCGCCGACGAGGAGTCCGAAAAACGGCGCGAGGAAGAAGATCATCAGGCAGGGCTGCCAGCCGAGGAAGGCGCCGATCATGGCCATCAGCGTGACGTCGCCGAAGCCCATCGCCTCGCGGCCCAGTGACGCGGCGCCGATGAGGCGAACGGCCCAGACCAGTCCGCCACCGACGGCCGTCCCCAGCAGCGCCGTGAGCAGCGACTCCCAGCGTTCACCACCGCCCGACCAGACGGCGGCGACAACGAGCGAAGCGATGATGCCCAGCACGATCACACACCAACAGTAGGGATAGCGGACGACACGTGCCCAGATCACGCCGAGCGCGCGGATGATGCCGTGCCGGCCATACCAGCGTCGCGGCAACAGGGCGAAGCACCACATTGCCACGACGCCCACACCCACCGCCAGCGCCATCCAAGATGTCGGCCCAGCCAACTCGTCGGGCCAAGCGTTCGGTGACGCCAGCGTGAGCCTCACCACCGTGCCGCCACCGCCGGTGACGGGAAGCTGCACGGCGGGCCAAACGATCGCGGCCGCCCAACCGGCGAGTGTGCCGGGAATCGTGATCGTGTCGGGAATGATGCGGTCGTCGATGTCGATGAACGTCGCGATGACCATCAATGTGAACAGCAGCAGGTGTAGACCGCACAGCACGGCGACGACGTGTGGATCGGCGGCGCCGCGGATGACGTCGGCGTCGGGGAGCAGGGCCCGCTCGACGACTTGCCACCAGTAGAGGCCGACGAAGCCCAGCGCGCAAAGCAGTTCGACCGCCAGCGGCCGCCACCAGAATCGCCGGGGATAAAACTCCTCGGCGCGGCGCCACCAGAGCCAGCCGACGAGCGGGACGCGATCGAGCAGCCCCGGCCGGGGTCGCGCCGCGGCCCGACGATCGCCGGCGTCGCTACGGGCGTCCCAGAGCGGTTCGTCGGCGCCATCGCGGGGGACGTACCACGGGTTCGACGTGCGCTTCAGCCAAGCCAGGCGCGAGATCGCAAAGTTGGCGAGTCCGCCCACCGCCGCGCCAAGGGCAAAGAGCGCGACGATCATGATCAACTGGTCCTGATTCACGCCGTTTCGCCCCCCGCGGGCAGAGTGTCCCAGCCGAGCTGGGCCACGATCGCATCGGCGACGTCTTGGGGCGACTTTCCTTCGGTGTCAATCGTTAGATCGGCCGCTGCGTCGTAAATCGGGGTGCGCGTCCCAAGCACGCGCTCGATTTCCTCAAGCCCGCCGCTGGCTGTGAGATTCGGACGCCGTGCGCTGGTCGCGGCATCGGCGGACATGCGGACGTGGATGCTCTGCGGCGACGCCTTGAGCCAGACGACGCGGCCGCAATGGGTCAGCGCCGATCGGTTGTCTGTGTCGACGACGGCACCGCCACCCGTGGCGATCACGTGGCGGTCGCGGCCGCTCACGTCTTGGACGACGGTCGACTCGCGACGACGAAACCCGGGTTCCCCCTCGGCCGCGAAGATCTCGGCGATCGTCATGCCAGCCCGTCGCTCGATCTCGTCGTCGAGATCGACAAACGGGCAATCCCAGCGCCGGGCCAATAGGCGCCCGACACTGCTTTTCCCCGTACCACGATAGCCGATCAAGACGACGTTCATCACACCTGTTTGTGAGCGAGTCGGATCCGCGGGCCAACACCGCGCCGCACCTGCCGGGTGAAAGGGCGGAAACGTTCCGTAATCGATTGCGTGGGGATCACAGCTTCGCGGCACCGGTGGCCCGCTTGAGAGTGTCGCGCATTAGTTTGGCCGGCGCGTCCTTGCCGGTGAACATCTCAAACTGCAACGCCGCTTGACGAATGAACATATCGACACCGGTGACGATCATGCAACCGCGCTCGCGGGCTTCCTTTACCAACAACGTAGTCTCTGGATTGTAGACCGTGTCGAACACCGCCATCGAGGGTTTCAGATAACGTGCGTCATACGGCGAGTCGTCGACTCGGGGGTGCATACCGATGGGCGTGCCGTTGACGAGGATGTCGGCCTTGATGGCGTGGCGGGCATCCCAGTCGACGGCCCTGGCATCGGCGTCCTTGGCAAGTTGTTCGGCCCGGGCCAGGGTTCGGCTGGAGATCACGACGTGGGCACCGCGGCGCCGCAGGCCGTGGGCGATTGCCTTGGAGACGCCGCCGGCCCCCAGCACCAGGCATATCTTTCCATGCAACGGACTTTTGTCCGCACTTGTGGCTGGGAGTGTTTCTTCCAGGGCATCCATCGCCGCGCGGTAGTCGGTGTTATGGCCGACCAGTCCATCGGGTGTGAACTCGATCGTGTTGGCCGCCCCGATGCGTTGCACGGCCTCTTCCGCCTTGGTGAGACTATCGAGCACGCTTTCCTTGTGCGGGATCGTGACGCTGAGCCCCTTGATGCCCAGTTCGCGGGCGTGGTCGAGAAACCGCTTGAGATGCTCGCGGGCCACGCGGAACGGCACGTACACCTTGTTTAGTCCCAAGCTGTGGAACGCCGCGTTATGGACCAGCGGGCTGAGGCTGTGTCCGATCGGGTCGCCGATCACGCCGTAAACGTCCGTCTCACCGTTGATCTCGTCGTAGTGATAAACGTCGCGCATCTCCTCGAAGCTGAGTTGCCCGGGAGCCAGCGTGCGTTCGTGGTGGAACGTGGCATAGCTGAACGGCGCACCGAAGCGGCCGCAAAGAATACGCGTCGGCCTGCCGATGTCGCCCATGCAGAGCCCCACGGTGGGGACTTTGCTCTGGCGCACGAGATTCAACATGCGAAAGTTGTCGCCTGGATGGTTGGCCAAGGTAGCGATTTTGAGCACGTCGGGATCCATGCCGCACATCCGCTCGTGCAATTCTTCGAGGTCTTCGGGCGTCTGGCGAAAGTCATGGAAGCTCACAACGCGCTTCGTCTTGCCGAAGCGGGGGATCTGTGCCGCGATGTCTTCTTCGAGATCGACGTAGTCGACCCCCTCGGCGATGGCCGTCCGCAGCAACATCAAGCGGTCGGCTTCGCTGCCTTTGTACTTGCCGCCGTCGCGTTCGCGCCGACAGGTGGCGATCACCGGACAGGGGCGATCGTCGAGCAAACGCTTCAGGTTGACGCGGCCGTTGATGTAGTCGATGCGCAGCTCGACGAGTTCGGCCCCTTGTTCGACGAGGTGACGGTGTTCGGCGATCACGTGGCGATGGCGACCACGGGCAACACTGACGCAGATCATATGCTGTTCGATTCCACTTCGGCCCTTGATGGGAACGTGCGTGACGGCGGCGTTTCCGCCCGCCGTCCCTCACTAGGCTCGCCATTATAGCCGCCCGACACGGGCAGAGCACCCGTCGGCGCCACGAAGCCGGGCCGACGCGCCGCAAGGTCATCGCTGTTGCGTCGACGGCGTCTCCCACCCTCGGGCGGACGGCTGAATTAACGTCGAATCAGGTGCGGCGGAACTGCCGGTCAAGTTCTTCCCGGCTGAACATCAGCGTGGTCGGACGGCCGTGCGGACAGTGATGGGCGTCGTCGACCAGATGCCGCCGCTGGACCAGGGCCTGAACCTCGTCGGGTGAGAGGTAGTCGCCGGCTTTGACCGCTGCCTTACACGACATCATGTTGAGCATCTCGTCGAACAGATCGCGACGGTCCGGCGCCCGTCCACCCGCCACCAGGCGGGCAGCAAGTTCGCGGACAATCTCGGCCGGTTTGACCCGCCGCAGCATCGCCGGATACGACGCCGCCAGCACCGTCGAACCGCCGAACTCTTCGATCCGCACGCCTAACTCCGCCAGCAGGTCTCGCTGGCCCAACACGGCCGCGCATTCTTCGCTCGTCAGGTCGACCGGCTCGGGCACCAAGAGGTTCTGCGATTCGAGCCGGCCTGAAAGCATCTGTTCGCGGAGCTGCTCGTACAGGATGCGTTCGTGCAAAGCATGTTGGTCGATCACCACGACGCCGTCGTTCGTCTCGGCAATCAGGTAACGGTTGTGGATCTGCATGGCCCGCACCAACGGGTTTTCGCCGCCGTCGTCGGTCGCCGCCGCTGTGGCGCCCGGCGTCTCCGGCGACGCGCCCCCCCGATGGCCGTTGGCACTGGCGTCGACTTTGGCATCAAATTTGGCGTCTGCGCCGGTTTCGCGCGGCAGAGTTCGCGACGGGCCGCCGCCGGCTTGCCAATTCCGATCCAGCCGAAACAACTCGAGCGGACCGCCGGGCCGCGTCCCGTCGCCGCGGCCGCCCGCATCGGCCCGCCATTGGGACGCACCCGCTTCGCTGGGTTGACCAAATCGGGACGTCGTGGCGGTGTTCGCGTCGGCCGCGCCGCCGTTCGGCGCCACCGTGAGCCGGTGGGTCAGGTCGGTCGAGAGGAAACGAGTCCGCAGGGTCGCCAGCACCTGGCTGTAGATGCGCCCGCCGTCGCGGAAGCGGACTTCCAGCTTCGTGGGATGTACGTTCACGTCGACCTGTTCGGCCGGCATGTCGAGCCGCAGGCAGGCCACGGCGTAACGCCCCGTGAGAATCAGTCCGCGGTAGGCCTCGCCCAGGGCGTGCTGCAGCGAGCGGTCGCGGATGTAACGGCCGTTAAGCAACAGGTACTGCATCTTGGCGTTGGACCGAGTCACCTCGGGCAGGCCGACGTAGCCGGAAAGCCGCACGTCGTCGTCGCTACTGTCAACCCAAACGAGCGAGTCGAGAATATCACCGCCGAACAATTGTGCCACCCGCGTGCTCCAGGGGTCGGCGGGCGGCAGGTCGTGCACGATCCGATCGTTGTGCCGTAGCGTGAAGTGCACGTGCGGGTTGGCCAGCGCCAAACGCGTGACCGCCTCGACGATGTGTCCCATCTCGGTTTGCGTCGAGCGCAGGAAGCGCCGTCGCACCGGCGTGTTGAAAAACAGGTCGGCGACTTCAATCGTCGTGCCGACCGGGCAGCCGCAGGGCACGGGACCGTGACGCTGACCGCCGCGCACCGACAGTTCGGCGCCGGACGACTCATCCGCCGGACGACTGCGGAGTGTGAACCGCGACACTTCGGCGATCGAAGCCAGCGCCTCGCCGCGAAAGCCGAGTGTGCCGACGTGCTCGAGGTCCTCCGCCGTGCGGAGCTTGCTCGTGGCGTGGGTGTCGACGGCCAGGGTGAGCTGGTCGGCGGTGATGCCACAGCCGTCGTCGGCGATGCGAACCAGCTCAGTTCCGCCCTTGGCCACGGCGATCTCGACGCGCGTTGCCCCGGCGTCGATCGAATTCTCCAGCAACTCTTTGACGACGCTTGCCGGCCGTTCGATGACTTCGCCGGCGGCAATCTGATTGATCACGCTGGCCTGCAGTCGCTCGATGTGGGGCATGAGTCCGTTCATCCGTCGTTGTCAACACGGCCGCCACCTCCGTGTCCCGCGCAACCATGTTAGAGTTGGTATTCTTTGATTTTGCGATACAGGGTCCGCTGGCCGATGCCCAACATGCCGGCCGCCTCTTCCCGGTTGCCGCCGGCGGCCCGAAGTGTTTCGGCGATGAAAAGGCGTTCGACTTCGCTGATCGGCTGACCGACCAGCGCGCCCAGGCCGCCCGTGGGTTGAGACGCCTCGGCGTCGGTGCGGTCGGAAAACTCGCTGGGCAGGTCGTCGACGTCCAACACGCCGTCGTAGTCGACCACCACCATGCTCTCGATCACGTTGCGCAGCTGGCGCACGTTGCCCGGCCAATCAAACGCCATCAGTTTCCGCCGCGCCGCGGTCGTCATCCCCTTGATCGTGCGACCGTGCAATTCGGCAAACTGCTTTGTGAAATGCTCGACCAGCAGGGGGATGTCCTGCGAGCGGTCGACCAGCCGCGGCAGTTCAATCGTCACCACCTTGAGCCGGTGGTAGAGATCGCTGCGGAACGCGCCGGCGGCGATCGCCTCTTCCAGGTCGCGGTTGGTTGCCGAGAGAATCCGTACGTTCACCTTGATCGGGTCGTTCGAGCCCACGCGGGTGATTTCGCCGCTTTCGAGCACCCGCAACAGCTTGATCTGCGTCGCCATCGGCATGTCGCCGACTTCGTCGAGAAACAAGGTGCCGCCGTGGGCAAACTCGAATTTGCCCACCCGGTCGGTCGAGGCGTCGGTGAACGCGCCTTTGACGTGCCCGAACAGTTCGCTTTCGAGGATGTTCTCGCTCAGCGCCGCGCAGTTCAGCGCCACGAACGCCTTGCTCTTGCGGGGGCTGTTCTGATGGATCGCCTGGGCCACGAGCTCCTTGCCCGTGCCGGTGTCGCCCTGGATCAGCACGCTGGCCTGCGTCGGGGCAATCCGTTTCAGGCGGTCGATCACCGAGTGCATCTGGTCGCTCGAACCGATGACCCCCTCGAAACCGAATTTTTCGTCGAGGCGGCGATTCAGTTCGGCGTTCTTGCGCCGCAATTGCATGCTGGCGGCCGCCTTTTCCGTGACGGCGCGCAGCTGGCCCAGGTCCAACGGTTTGAGCAGGTAGTTGAACGCCCCCTTTTGCATCGCCGTCACCGCCGAGGGCACCGAGCCGTGCCCCGTGACCAGGATCACCTCGGCATCCGGCAATAATCGCTTGGCGTGGGCCAGGATGTCCAGCCCGCCGACGTCCTCCATCATCAGGTCGGTGATGATGACGTCGAACGTGCCGGCCTCGATCTCGGCGGCACCGGCCGCGCCAGACGTCGCCGTCGTGCACTCGTAGCCCACTCGGGCCAGACTCTCAGCGACCGCTTCCGCGTGCGCTTCGTCGTTGTCGACGATCAGCACTCGGATCGGGATCACGGAGGCGTCAGTTTCGGTAGTGGTCGCACGCGCCATGTGAGCGATGATACAAAATCGCCCGCAGCCCCTCCAGCCGCCGGCCCTCGGGCGCCATCGGCTGGTTCCGCCGTGACTTTCTGGACGCTGGCGCCGGGCCCGTCTATGCTGGACCTCGGCCGACACAGCCAGTGACGCACATCCATCACGACACTCGGGGGCAAACCGATGCCACTGCCCAGGCAACTTCTTCGCGGCCACGTCTGCCGTGCCACTCAGCAACCCACCACTCAGCAACCCACCACTCAGCAACCCACCACTCAGCAACACACCACTCAGCGCCGCACCACGCAGCGCCGACGTCCAAGTTTCTTCGGCCCAAGTTTCTTTCGTCTCGGTCACGAACCGCTGGAAGACCGTCGCGTGCTCTCGGCCGTGACGGTCACCAACAACCTCGACCTGGTCAACGGCGACACCTCGTCGATCGCGGCACTGCTGGCCGACGACGGCGGCGACGGCATCGCCCTGCGCGAGGCGATCGAGGCGGCCAACAACACGCTCGGCGCCGACGAGATCGCGTTCGACTTCGGCCACGACGGTCCGGAGACGATTCTGCTTGGGCTCGGTGAATTGGAGATCACCGATGACGTCACGATCACCGGCGACGGGCCCGATCTGCTGACGATCGACGCTAGCGCAAGCGATCCAACTCCAGAGTTGGACAACGGTGACGGCAGTAGCGTGTTTCAAATTGACGACGGCGATTTGACGAAAGATTTCCTCGTCGAAATCAGCG
>JAGQPT010000393.1 GCA_020426575.1 Planctomycetales bacterium | reverse complement strand
TGGCCAACCTGCTCGAAGACGAGATCGACGACGCCAGCCTTGAGGATAACGACGTCAAACTGCGCGTCTACCTCGCCAAGTGCCTCGGTGAATTTACCGTGCCCGACGGCGCCGAGGTCTTGCTCAAGGCGTCGACCACGCAGCGCGACGACGATGAATTGGAAGTGCGCTGGGCGGCCGTCTGCTCGCTGGCCGTGCTTGCCGACAGTTGTCCCAACCTTCAGCAGTCCGCGCCCGCTGTCGTTCCCACGCTGATCAAGCTCTCGGGCGATGGCGAGCCGGTCGTGCGTTCCGCCGCCGCCTTCGCACTCGGCGTGGTGGGCGACGAGAGTTCACTCGAACGGCTCGTGTTTCTCCTCGGCGACGCCTATCCCGACGTGCGTTACAACGCCGCAACGGGACTCTGCCGCCACGGTGCCAGGGGCGACGGAGTGATCTCCGCAGAGCTTGCCGGCGTGCTCGCCGAAATGCTCGACCCGGACGAGACGGCCGGCATCGACGTCGAGGAAGACGTGGCCGCAACCCGCGACGCGAAACGCTGGTTGATCGTCAACAACGGTCTCCGCGCCGTCGAACAACTCACTTCGGCGCGGCCCGACCTCGACGTGACGCCGCTGGATGGCGCGCTCGAGCGGCTCGAACAGGACGACGTGCCGCGCGTCGTGCGCAACGCCGCCGCCAGCCTGAGAATCTCACGGAAAGAACAAACCGAGGCGCCCGTTCCCGACGCGGGATGAACACTGTCACACCGTTACACTGGCGCACGCACGTATCCCCCGCCACACGAATGGAGCACACCATGGCCGAATCGAACGAAACAATCATCAAGATGCTGACCGAGTCCTACTGCATGGAGTTGGAAACGGTGGCGAATTACCTGGCGCACAGCGTGAATCTCGACGGAGTGCGCGCCGAGGAAATTAAGAAATCACTTGCCGCTGACATCACCGAAGAACTCACCCACGCGCAGACGCTCGGCGCTCGGATCAAACAACTCGGCGGGCTCGTGCCCGGCTCGCTCAGCCTCAAGTTCTCGCAGAAGTCGATGCAACCCACCGATAACACGGTCGACGTCGTGGCGGTGATCCAAGGCGTGATCGCGGCCGAGGACGCCGCCTGTTCGCAGTACAAAAAGATCATTCGCGCCACGGATGGAGAAGATTACGTCACCCAGGATTTGTGTATTCGCCTGCTCGCCGCCGAAGAAGAACACCTGATCCAGTTCAAGGGTTTTCTGAAGGAATACACGAATTAATCCTTGACTGCGGACGGTACTGGCTGGGCGCGCCGCGGCCGAGACGCCGCCAGCGCTCGAGGTGGGGATGTGAGGGCTGGGAAAACTGGTCAATTCGTCACGCGCAACCCATTGACAATAAACCTTTTGCAACGATTAGTCGGTTCTGCCTGTCGGACCCGTTGCAGAAAATCTTCAATATTTTTTTCCGGACGTAACCACATAACACAGCAATGGGTTACGTCACCATCTCCCGCCTCAGCTCTGGCGTTGTCAAACCTTGACGTTTGCATACACGACTTTATTCAGCCAGATTCTCATGGAGGCGCTTTTCGCGCGGCAAGCGCTATGCGCGGATCGGCCTCGAAGCCCCGGATGAACGTGCCTCGGGGCTAGGTGCGGCGGTCAGGGCGGACCAGCCCACTGACGGCGCGCAATTGCGACCACAAGTCGTGACGCACCCTGCCAGTGCAACATCCATCGGTCGTCGTTGAAGTGGAGCGGCGACGACCGAGCGTACCGAAGGAATGTAACTTGTCGGCGATGAAACACACTCTGCCCTACGGCGCCATCATGAACAGCACAACAATGACGCGCGCGCTGCTCGCGGCCGCCACCGTGGTCTGCCTGCCCCTTGCAGCCCCCGCTCAAACGTATCGGCTCGAATACCACACGCGCTATGAAGAGCGCGAAGTGACCGCCTATCGCCTCGAATGCGAGACCGTCTACGACGAAAAGGAAGTCACGACGTATCGCCCCGTCTGGGAAACGGAGCAGCGCGAACGACGTTACACCGTCGCCAAACAGGTCCCCGAAACCAGCATGCGCGAAGAGCGTTACACGGTCTCCAAGCCGGTCTGGGAAACTCAGATGCGGGACGACAGCTACGACCGCGTCCGCTACGTCTACGAAACCGCTGAACGCGAAGAACAATACACCGTGATGAAGCCGGTCTGGGAGACCAGCGAACGCGAAGAGCGTTACACCGTGCGCCGCCCCGTCACGGAAACCGTCGAACAGGAACAGAGCTACACGGTCTACGACCCCGTGACGACCTATCAACCCGTGCAAGTTGATCAGGGCGGCTACGTCAATCAGACGTATTACAAGCCCGGTCCGACCTGTTACGGACTCGGCTGGCAACCGGCCACGAACGTCGTGGATCCGGCCACCGGCACAACCACGTTCTATCGCGGCGGCCTGCACTGGGTCGGCAAGCCGACCGGCCAGTACGTCACCCAGCAAGTCTGGCAGCCGAACGTTGTCACGCAACAGGTGCCACAAACCTCCTACGCGCCCCGCACCGTTGTTCAAAAGGTGCCCGTCACCGTGCAACGTTTTGTCGACGAAGAAGTCGTGCGCATGGTGCCCGTGCAGACCTGCCGCATGGTGGCAGAACAGTGTGTGCGCAAAATTCCCTACACCGTGGCCCGGCCGGTCAGCGAACGTGTCGAGGTGCAGACGCCTGTGCAGGTTTGCCGCTACGTCCAGGAGGAAGTCGTCCGCCAGGTGCCGGTGACGACCTACAAGACGGTCTACGAAGAACGCGTCGAGCAACAACCGGTCCAGGTGCAACGGATGGTGGCCGAGAAACGGGTCGTGCAAGTACCCCGCACCGTCGAGAAGCGAGTGCCCGTCGTTCGCCGCTACCGTGTGCCGGTGACCGAGGTCCAGAAGATCCCCATCGACCCCTGCGGCAGTCCCTGTGGCTCGATCGAGCGGGCGCCGGTGATCATCGATTCGCCGGGTTGGCAATCGGCGCCGTCGTCATCAATCCTTGTCCCTCCCTCGACGAGCGCCACGCGCCAGGACAGCGCGAAGCCGGCGACGTCGGGTAGCGGTTCGAGCAACGAGCACGTCGGCGAGCCGACACCCGCCCCGTCGCTCAAATCCGAGGCCAACAAACCTGCCGCCGACGCAGCCGCCGCCGGTGGCATGAGTACCGACACGGCGGGTCCGGCAGCGAAGAGCGGAGACGCCGACACGGCCAACGAGGTGAACACGCCGAATACGAACAACTCCGGCGCCGCGGCCGCCGATGCGAATGGCGACGCTGCCGGCTCGCCCCCCAGCTTCAACGACGATCGCCCCTCGCCGGTGGACGAAGGCGCCTAGTCGTCGGGATCAGTTGCC
Organism: Planctomycetales bacterium; assembly: GCA_020426575.1. Classification (GTDB taxonomy): domain Bacteria; phylum Planctomycetota; class Planctomycetia; order Pirellulales; family JAEUIK01; genus JAGQPT01. The sequence goes on along the minus strand of JAGQPT010000393.1, from coordinate 1,143 downwards.
GTCGGGATCAGTTCATCGAGGTGGTCGCAGGTGCGATCTCATCCTGACGACGAGTTCACAATCAATACAGCATCACGAGGCGTGCCGCAAACGAACGTGGGCACGCCTCGATGCGTTGATGGGTTGTTGTTCAAGTTCTGTGTTGATCGCGTGCGTCCCGAACATCCACCGTTGCGTTATCACGTCACCAGCGTTCGCGGCGGACACGCTCCCACCGGTTTGACTACTAACCGCTGTGAGTTGACAGGCAACGACGCGGGCCAGAGACTACGTAGACCGACCGCGGCAATCGTGCCACTGGCCGGTGGCTTGTATCACGATCTGCCACAGACCCCAGGGAGCGCCCCAGGTGGCGGCCAGCGCGGACGAACCTGACACACGACCTGCCGACGACGTTGACGCGGACGGCGGGACCACGTTGGCGGGTCTGCGCATTGTGGTGCTGGGACGATTGGCGAGTATGTCGCGACGCGACGCCACCCGGCTCGTGCGCAGCCACGGTGGCAAGATCGTCAGCAGCGACACGGCCCCTGGCGACGGTGTCGACTGGCTCGTTCTCGGCGAAGAGACGTTTCCGAACCCGGCGCTGGCAGGCGCCGACGATTCACTTGATGCCCCGCTGCGGACGGCCATCGCACGCGGCGACGTCGTCGTGCTCAGCGAAACGCAACTCTGGCAACGGATCGGCCTGGTCGACGGACACGAACACGTGCAGCGTCTCTATACGCCGGCGATGTTGGCCGAACTGTTGGGCGTGCCCGTTGGTGTGATTCGCCGTTGGCAGCGGCGGGGGTTGATCGCCCCGGCCCGCGAGGTGCAGCGGCTTGCCTATTTCGATTTCCGCGAGGTGGCGACCGCCCGTCGGCTGGCCGAGTTGCTCGATGCCGGCATGACTCCGTTGGCCCTCGAAGCCCGCCTCGCCGCTGTGCGGCGTCTGTTGCCGGACGTCGAGCGACCGCTCGAACAACTCTCCGTGATCGCCGAAGGGAAGGACCTGCTGCTGCGGCAAGGCGGCGGGCTGATCGACAGCGGTGGCCAGCGCCGTTTCGACTTTGACGCGGCCGCGGCCGAACGTGTCGGCAGCCCGCGACCGGCGCCCAGGGCCGAGAGTCAAGGCGCCTCGGACCTGAGCGGCGACGACCC
>JAGQPT010000036.1 GCA_020426575.1 Planctomycetales bacterium | reverse complement strand
TGCCCCCAACACGTCGTTGAGCACGTCTTCGCTGACGTAGATTGGCAGCACCGGATCGCAGGTAACGGCGACGGCGATTGCGTCGGACGGCCGGGCGTCGATTTCCAAGAGTTCACCATCCTGTCGAATTCGCAGTTTGGCAAAATACGTGTGGTCCTTGAGTTCGTTGATCACCACGTCTTGAAACTCGCCCCCCAACTGTTCGGCCACGGAGACGAGCAAGTCGTGTGTCAGCGGCCGTTGCGCTTCGAATCCTTTGACGCGACGGTCGATGCTGGTCGCCTCGAAAATGCCGATCAGAATCGGGAAGGTGCGCTCCCCGTCGACCTCCCTCAGGTAAATCACTTGCGAGTCATTCACCTCGCTGATGATGATCCGCGACAACTCCATGTGGACGGGCATAAGCTGTCATCCTTCCTAAGGGGCCGACACGAACTGGCTGCCATTGCATCACGGGCCGAGGAGCAAATCACCCGGCGAATCGGCGCACCCGTCGGGTCAAGATTCCCCGATTATACGTTGCGGCTGGAACGCGAATCTAGGGGCGAGACCGCCCACGGTAACACACGGCACCAGGCATTGTTGATGCGCCAGAAACTCGCATGCCAAACTTCGGCGCGCCGGAAGTTGGTGTTGCCGTAGAAACTACGGCGACCGTGCCCGATTCGTACTAGGAGGTCGCGGAACGCAGCTTACCCAGGTTCTCGGCCACGGCCGCTGCTTCGGCCGTCAGTTCGGCCAAGCGATCGCGTTCCTTCTGCACCACCTCGGCCGGGGCCCGGCTGACAAACGATTCGTTGGCCAGCTTCTTTTCCTTGCTAGCGATTTGCCCCAGGAGATCGGTGCGCGACTTTTCCAGCCGCGCGATCTCGGCCTCGACGTCGATCAATCCGGCCAGATCGACAAACACTTCAATCCCCTGACAGCGAAACGACGCCGACATCACGGGCGGCGTGACCGACTCGCCCCACTCGGTTGCCCGAGCGCGTGCCATCGCCTCGAACGCCGGTTTCATTGGTTCGAGCAGCGCCGTCGTGGCCGCGTCGCATTTGACCAGGAAGGTGATTTCCTCTCGAGCGATGCCCTGCCGCGTGCGGATTTCGCGGATGCCGCCGAGCACCTCCTGAAACAGGGCGAACTGCTGCTCGATCGTGGCGTCGATCCGCGCCCGATCACACTCGGGCCAAGGCGCGATCATCACACTCTCGGCGGCCGGCTGTGGCGCGTCGATGCCGCGCTCCGGCGCAACGCCCCCCAGCAACTGCCACACCTCCTCGGTGATGAAGGGGATCAGCGGATGCAGCAGTCGCAGCAGCACGTCGAGCGTGTGGGCCAGCACGCGCTGCGCCACCGGCCGCGTGGCCTCGTCCTGCAAACGGTGCTTGATCATTTCGAGGTAGAAACTGCAGAACTCGTCCCAGGCAAATCCATACAGCGTCCGCGCGGCATCGGCGAACTGATAGTGTTCGATCGCATCGGTCAACTTATCCGTGACCGTGGCCAGGCGGCTGAGGATCCAGCGGTCTTCCGTGGCAAGTTCATCCGCAGGCACGGGCGCCGCCGCGTAGCCCTCGAGGTTCATCAGCGCAAACCGCGAGGCGTTCCACAGCTTGTTACAGAAATTGCGCGACAACTCAAAGCGGTCGCTCACCACGGCCGCACGCTCCAGGGCAAGATGCTTCTCCTTATTGGCCCACTGGGTGCGCATCTGTTGGCCGCACTGCGGACACTTCAGCGCCGGCTGCATGCGATTCTGCTTCGTCTGCGGGATCAGCGCGTCGCAGTGCGGGCACTCGAAGTCGACCGGCATGCGGATGTCCTGCGTCTCGGTCGCCAGGTAGGCGAGCCCGAATCGCAGCGAGTCGGCGCCGAACTTCTCGATCACGTCGAGCGGATCGACGCCGTTGCCCTTCGACTTGCTCATCCCTTCGCCGTAGCCGTCGAGGATCTTCGGGTGGATGTAGACCTCGCGGAAGGGCACATCGCCCACGTTCACCAGCCCGGTCAGCACCATCCGCGCCACCCAAAGCGTGATGATGTCGCGGCTCGTGACCAGCGTGCTCGTCGGATAGAAGTACTTGAGCTCCGGCGTTTCGTCGGGCCAGCCAAGCGTCGAATGGGGCCAAAGAGCCGAGCTGAACCACGTGTCCAGCACGTCGTCTTCCTGGGTGATTGTATGTCCCGGGATGGCGTCGGCGGCCAGGTCTTCTTCGCGGCTGCAGATGAGCCATTGGTCGTGTTCGTCGTCGCGGAACCAAACCACGTCGTCGCGACCGGCAAACGTCGCTTTGAGATCGCCCTCGCTGGCGGTGGGCGCGTACCAGATCGGAATCCGATGCCCCCACCAGAGTTGCCGGCTCACGGGCCAGTCGCGTTTTTCGCTGAGCCAATCGAGATAACCCTTGGCGTAGCGCTGGGGAAAGATCTTCACCCGGCCGTCGCTCACGGCGTCCATGGCCTGTTGTGCCAGGTCGTCCATCCGCACGAACCACTGGTCGGCCAGCATCGGCTCGATCGGCGTACCGGAGCGATCTGAATGCGCGATTTCGATCTGGCGGTCCTCGACTTCGCCCAACAGGCCGAGCGCGTCGAGATCGTCGACCACCTTGGTACGAGCCTGGGCCATCGTCAGACCAGCGTACGGACCGGCCGCGTCACCTAGCGTACCATCGGGATTGAGGATGTTGATCATCGGCAGCGACTGCCTCAGCCCCACCTCATAGTCGTTGGGATCGTGGGCCGGCGTGATCTTCACGCAGCCGCTTCCCATCTCCGGTTTGGCCCACTCGTCGGCCACCAACGGAATCGCACGATCCAGCAGCGGCAGCATCACTTCGCGGCCGTCGCGGGCCATGTCGCGGAGTTGCTCCAGCGACGCCAGCATCGCGGCGCGACGCTCCTCCAGGGCATCGAGCTCGCCCTGAAGCTCTGCGCGGTCCTTCGCCGCTGCGGACGCCAGTTGCTCCTTCAGTTCATCGGCAATCTTGGCCAGCGCCGCGGCAGGATCGGGATGCACCGCCACGGCCGTGTCGCCCAGCATCGTTTCAGGCCGCGTCGTCGCCACGGTCACGAACTCCGGCTCGCCCGGCTGTGGATCGATCACCGGGTAGCGCAGATGCCAGAAGTGCCCTTCGACGGTTTCATGGCCCACCTCGTCGTCGCTGACGGCCGTCTGCAGGTAGGTGTCCCAGTTCACCAGCCGCTTGCCGCGGTAAATGAGTTGATCCTGAAAAAACCGAAAGAACGTGTGGCGCACGGCCCGGGCGCAGATGTCGTCGAGCGTGAAGCGGGTGCGTTCCCAGTCGCAGCTCACGCCCATCTGCTTGAGCTGGCCGAGGATGCGCTGCTCGTAGTCGTTCTTCCAGGCCCAGATGCGCTCGACCAGCGCGTCGCGGCCGATGTCATGGCGCGTCTTCCCCTCCTCTTCGCGGAGGCGGCGTTCGACCACGGCCTGCGTGGCAATGCCGGCGTGGTCGGTCCCCGGCATCCACAGCGCGTTGAAACCCTGCATTCGCTTCGTCCGCACCAGGATGTCCTGCAGCGAATTGTTCAGCGCATGTCCCAGGTGCAACGCGCCGGTGACGTTCGGCGGCGGGATCACGATCGTGTACGGCTCGCGATTCGCATCGGGCTCGGCGTGAAAGTAGCCTTGCCGCTCCCAATACTCGTACCATCGCTGTTGCGGCTGGGCGTGGTCGTACTGTTTGGGTAACTCGGCAGGCGATTGGGCGGTGGACATCAATGATCCCGATAGTCGTTGAACCCGAATGTCGTAGAACGTGATAGTCGTTGGACGTTGCGCGGCGGCTGAAACGTCGCCGTGAAGGAGCCTCGGCCGGCGCAAAACTCCCGCCCCTGCAAAGTCGTGCGGCAACGCCAAGTTGAGGCTCAGACGCCTAGGTGGAAGAACCGGCGACCGCTGATTTGCCGGCGGCCTGACCGGCTTTTGCCGCGTCCTTGTACAGTTTGTACTCAAAACTGTCGACCAGGGCGAGCCAGCTTGCCTCGATCACGTTTTCGTCGACACCGACGGTGCCCCAAACGTCGTCCTTGTCGCAACTTTCGATCACGACCCGTACGCCGGCGGCCGTGCCCGCCTCGGAGTTGATCACCCGCACCTTGTAGTCGACCAGGTTCATGTCGGCGAGGTTCGGATAGAAATGGTTGAGGGCCTTGCGGAGCGCGGCATCCAGGGCGTTGACGGGTCCGTCCCCCTCGGCAACCTCATGGCGCACGACGTCGCCGATCCGCAGCTTCACCGTGGCCTCGTTTTCCACGTATCCGCCGTTGCCGTGCTCGACGTTCACGCGGTAACTGATCCGCTCGAAGTGCGAGCGAAATACCCCGGCGCACTTCTGCACCAACAGGTCGAACGATGCGGTGGCCGACTCGAATTGATAGCCGGCGTTCTCCAGCGCGACCACGCGCGCCAACACCTTGTCCATTAGCTTTCGATCACCGGCGAGGCCCTGCTGGTCCGTGAGCGCGACGATGTTCGAGCGCCCCGACAACTCGCTGACCAGCACACGACGTTCGTTGCCGACGCTCTCCGGTGGCACGTGTTCGTAACTGCTGCTGGCTCGGGAAACGGCGTGCACGTGCATACCACCCTTGTGGGCAAAAGCGCTGCGGCCGACGAACGGTTGGTTCGGCAGATAGTGCATGTTGGCCGTCTCGTAGACGAACCGCGAGAGTTCCGTGAGATGTTCGACCCCCGAGTTTTTCAGCACCTGATAGCCTTGCTTCTTCAGGGCCAGGTTGGCGATCACCGCGATCAGATCGGCGTTGCCGCAGCGTTCGCCGAAGCCGTTGATCGTTCCCTGCACCTGCGAGGCCCCGGCGTCGACGGCGCAAAGCGAATTGGCCACGGCCAGGCCGCAATCGTTGTGGCAGTGGATGCCCACGGGCACGCCAACCGCGTCGATGGCGGCTCGTGTCAGTTCGGCGATTTCCTCGGGCAAACTGCCACCGTTGGTGTCGCAGAGCACCACCGTGCCGGCCCCAGCTTCCACCGCAGCCTCGATCGTCTTGCGTGCGTACTGCGGGTTCGCTTTCCAGCCGTCGAAGAAGTGTTCGGCGTCGTAGATCACTTCGCGACCGGCGTCGCGGAGAAACTGCACGCTCTCGGCGATCATGCGGAGATTCTCTGCTTCGTCGACGCGCAAGACTTCGCGGACGTGGAAATCGGACGTCTTCCCCACCAGCGTGATCACGCCCGCTCCTGAGTCGAGCAGTGCCTTCATGCCGGGGTCGTCAGCCGCCGCCATGCCCCGGCGGCGCGTCATGCCGAACGCACACACCCGCGCGTTGGCCAGGTCCATTTCGGCGGCGCGTTGGAAGAACTGTTCGTCCTTCTCGTTCGAGAGCGGATAGCCCCCCTCGACGAAGTCGAAACCCAGCTCATCAAGCCGGCGCGCGATCAGCAGCTTGTCCTGGAGCGAGAAGCTGACGTTTTCACCCTGGCTGCCGTCGCGCAGCGTGGTGTCGTAGATCTGGACGTGACGCATGGATCAATCTCTCGACTCTCGAACGTCTGCTGATACCAACGAAAAAACCCCAAGACCTCTGGGCCTCAGGGCGATCGGACAACCATGTTTGTGGTCGGGACGCACCCTAGGGCAGTTCTCCACGAATAATAATTCGACCGACGTTCAAGCGTTCGCGCAGTTCGCCACGGGGCGTGGCTACCATTGATCGCAGGGGTCGGTTCATGGAGTTCATCACCTTTGTACGTCGCCGCCCGCCAAGGGCACCGGCCGCCGGTTCGGCCAACGTCGAGCCGAGCGGTCAGTCTTGCCGAGCTTATCAGAAGCCTACGTCGCGACCCACCGGGTGTCAATTGTACCGAATCGGCGGGCAAACTGACGCTCACGCCGGATGGGGGCGACATCGCAAGTTGGCCAAACCGCGGGAACTCCGGCCAGCGGCGCGATTGTTTTCGGCCAGGTTGCTGTCTCAAGGGGTCATCGGTCGGGGAGGTTCGCCACCCTCACGGGTCGCCATTTCCCGCAAAACCTGCAAATCCGTGTCGTAGCTAAAAAACCGCGTGCTCGTGTCGACCATCGTCATGTCGGCACCACCGGGATGGTGGCTCCAGAAGTGAAAGCGATGGAGGTCGCTCTCCCCGCCTGGGGAAATCCCCAGTTCAGCGGTGAGCAGATTGTCGCCGTAGCCGGTGCTCATTTGGCCGGCACCACAGGCCCACCAACCGTATCGCAGGTCGCTGGCGAAGCCACGCTCGCCAAGCAACAACGTATTGGACGCACCGTCGCGGACGTCTCGCATCTGGATGCTGCTGTTGTTGAAGAGCACGCCGTCGCGGTTGGTCGTTTTCAATTGTTGCTGGAAAATCGGTCCGACGATCTCATAGTGGACCGTGCCAATCAGGCCGAAATAACTGGTCATCGCGTAAATGGCGGTGCGGCCGCTGTGTTCGTCCACCAGCAGATACTTCTCGCCGATCCGCGCCTCGCTGGGGCAGACGTACATCGGCAGCTCTTGGGCGGCCACCGCGTCGGGGCCGTCGGCCAGCGTCACGTCAAAACACTGCCAGGCGTTGTAGTCGATCATCTCGAACAGCGCGCCCTGTTCCATGAACGGCAGGATCGCCGCCTGAAATGTCCAGTGCTTCGGCACCGAGTTACCCCTGGGGAACATGCCGTGGGCGTCGTGATACAGGTGCAGCCCCAGCGCCATCTGTTTCATCTGGCTGACACACTGGCCACGCCGCGCCGATTCCCGCGCCGACTGCACGGCCGGCAGCAACAGCGCCACGAGAATGCCGATGATGGCGATCACGACCAACAATTCGATGATGGTGAAGCCGGCAAATCGTCCTGCACGTACTGGCAGTCGGCAGGCCCTGGGCCTTGCCTGGGGCCTTGTTGCGCGCGTTGTCACGGGCTTGGTCTCAGACATCGTTCAACGTGAGGTTGTGGGTGACCGGGCCCTCGGAGGGCACCTCGTACTGGAATTGCCATTGGCGCAGGTCGCCACCCTTCTTGGCCGGATCGACCGTGAGCTTGTCCGCGCCAGCCGTCGACTCGACCTTAACGGTGATACGGTGCGGACCAGCGACCGGCCCCGTTTCGGTCGTAACGTGATAATGCCCGTCAATGATGTCAGCGTTGACCGACGGACCAAGCTTCCCCTGAGGTGGCAGAAAACTGATCATTCCCTGCGCCACGGGTTTCCCCGCCGCCACACCGCTTCCCCAGGTGACTTCTCCCGAAACGTCGATACGCCGCGGACCAGAATGTTCGCCGCAACCGGAAAGCAATAACGCACAAAGCGCAGCCGACCACCAAGCGCCGTTGGCTGCGGATCGAAGACGTCGCGATTTGAAAGTGGTTGGCATCACGATGGCTGGCCCATTCTGGCGCACCTTCCACTCTTCTCAGCCGGGAGTTTAGTGTAACAGTTCCCGCGAAAAAATCCCGCCGACTTTTCGCAATTCCTACAAATTGTCCCACAATTCCTGCCCGTGGTATCCGCCGCCTGGCGGTGTCCGCTCCCGCGCCGCCCCCCCACTGCCAGCAACCGACGGCGGCGGCGACAGCGGTGCAGCCGTATCGCTTCTTGGGGGGTGACGATTTGTATCCGCTGGTTGATTTGCCTATAATTCGCACGATCGCCCGACAACCAGATCGGCGCACCGCTTCGGCCCAGACACGCAGTCAGCAATGGCCGTACGGGAAGCCAGTTAGCCCGGTTGCCGTGGCACCCCGCCCGGCTTCGGCCGATGTGCCCGCCAAATATCCCCACCCCAAAAACCCTGGTCCGACCACGGTCGACCGTCCGAAAGACCACCATGCTTCAGCTCAATGGGCTACAGCTCACGGGACGTGGCCGCACTTGCTGCGACGGTCTTGATCGTCGGCGATTTCTCAAGGCAGGCTTTTTGGGCGTGGCTGGCCTCTCGCTCAGCGATCTGCTTCGTCGCGAGCAGGCACAGGCCGCCGCCGGACGACCTGCCTCGGGCAAGTCGGTGATCCTCATCTGGCAGCACGGCGGACCTTCGCAGCTCGACACCTTTGACATGAAGCCGCTCGCGCCGGCGGAAGTCCGTGGGCCGTTCCAGCCGGTCGACACCGTCGTGCCGGGGATCCGCATCAGCGACCAGATGCCCCATCACGCCCAGGTGATGGACAAACTCACGATCCTCCGCGGCTTTTCGCATGACGAAGGCGATCATTTCGCCGCCGCCCACTGGATCCTTACCGGCTACCTCGGCCCGAACGGCTCGAATCGCACGCCGAAGAACCCCTCGATGGGGTCGGTCGCATCGCAAATCATGGGGCCACGCACCACCGGCGTGCCCAGCTACGTGAACATCAACGACGGGGGGTTCGGCTTCCACGGGGCGGCCTACCTGGGCGTCGCCCACAACCCCTTCCGCACTGGCAAGTTCAGCTACGGCAACGAAGGCGTACAGTTGGCCGGCAGCGGCGACGTCAGCTTCGAGCTGACCGAAGGCCTCACCGACTTGGCGTTGCGAAATCGTATGGGGCTGCTTGAGCGTTTCGATCGGCTGCGGCGCGACGTCGATCAACACGGCGTCTTCGACGGCATCGACCGTATCGAACAACAGGCAGCCGACATGCTGCTCTCGGGCCGCGCCCGCGACGCCTTCGACCTCGAACAGGAGGACGCCGCCACGCGGGAACGCTACGGCGACGGCTGGGGCGAGCAGGCACTGTTGTCGCGGCGGCTCATCGAAGCTGGTGTCCGTTTCGTCACGCTCAATACCGGCTACTGGGACGACCACGGCAACGTTGACGGAGCGCTGCGCAACAAGTTGCCGCGCCACGACCGGGCCCTCGGTGTGCTCGTGGCCGATCTGGCCGAACGCGGCATGCTCGAAGACACGCTCGTGATCACCGCCGGCGAGTTTGGCCGCACCCCCAGGATCAATAAGGACGCCGGTCGCGACCACTGGCCCCGCGCCCAAAGCATTGCCTTGGCCGGCGGTGGCTATGCCGGTGGGCGGATCATCGGCTCGACGAACGACAAGGCCGAATTCCCTACCAGCGGCGCCTTTGGGCCCAACGATTTCTCGACGATCATCTACCACGCCTTGGGGCTCGACCCACGGATGACGATCGACAATTTTTCCGGCCGACCGATCGCGCTGCTCCCCAGCGGACAGCTTCCCGACGGGCTTGTCTGATCTTCCCGACTGGCTCGCCTGACCGGGCATCACCCGTCGAACAAGTCGGCGCGACGGTCAGCCGCGCAGCGCCGCCAGGACGATCCCCGGCAGCTTCCACATGCTTGGTCGTGCGTAGAGATCGACGACCCGCCAGGCCAACACGTCGGCTGTGTGGTGCGTCGGCAGCCAAAGCGGTTTGGGCCAGACGACCAGCGGCCCTTCGAGCACCGACTTTTCCACACCTTCGAGAAAATACGTATTGTGCACCCAGCCGACGCCGCTCTGCGGCTCAGCGAGGGTGCCGCCGGGATGGCCGCCCCAGGGTGGACTCATCAGCGCGAACACCAGCCCCGGCCACTGGTTGATCGCCACCGCGCCGTAGCGTAGCCGTGCGATGGCCTCGTCGAGTCGCTGCTGGTTGTCGCCGCTTCGCCGCCACTTGGGGTGCACCATCAGTCCAACGCCCAACGTGCCCCAAAGCTGATCGTTGGCCAGTTCGACCGCCCGCTGCAGGTACTCGCTGTCGTTGGCCGCCTCCACCGCCGTCTCGGCCGACACACAAACGAACGACTCTTCGCCAAAAAGCCGCGGATCGCTTTCAGGTGCCGTGTCGCGAATTAGCGTCCACGGCAGCCGATCCCGCTCGTCGTCGTTCAGCGTCCTGCCGCTGTATGCTTCGAACCGATCGGCCGCCCCGGGATAGTAGGCACGCCGCCGCGGCACCCCCGCGAGCGTTTCCTCGATCAGGTCGAGAAAACGTTCCCGCTGCGGCCAACGCCGCCAGGTCACGATCATCTTCGCCGCGATGCAGTTGAACGAAGCGTTGTTGGCGATCATCGCTGCCACGTTCTCCGCCTGGAACTGCAGTTCGCGCTCGCTGTACTCACCCGGCACGACAATCCAGGGGGTGACGTTTCCCAGCTCGCTCGTGATCGGTTTCGTGAGCAGGGGATCGTTCTCGGCAAGCCGCCGTCGGCGCTCTTCGCCCTGGGGTCCCCAAACAATTGCATCATGCGTGTCGGCCGAACCGGTCACGTGCACGGCGTCGACATCGGCGTGTCCGACGGCGCGCTGCCCCACCTCGGCCGCACCGCGCACGATCCGCAGACACCCGGCCTCGATCAACGGCGCCAGCGCTTCGGCGAACACCGCCGCGAGGTAGTCGTTGACCGGGTTGAGCTTCAATAGCACGACGGCGCCGCGCTGGAAAATGAACCCCAACGCGTCGGTCACGGCAATGCTCGATACATTGCCGGCTCCCAACACCGTCGCCACAGCTGGCGGTTGTCGCCTCGGATCGCTTGCCCGTTGCTGACGCCGATACAACTCTTCACGATCGACGCCGGCTTCGATCCAGGCCTCGCAGGTGAAGCCGCTGAAGATCACGCCGTCATAAAGTTGGCGGACCGGACAAAGCGGCACGCGAAGTCGCCCGTCTGAGTCGTTGCTTGGCTGGCCGGGGAGCTGCGGACGGCCCACGCGATCGACGTCGCGCAGACTCTGCGCCAGCAACTGCAGGCAGCGCAGTGTCGCTAACGGGCCGCCGGCAATCTCTTCGCTCCGCGTCGGACTGCCGGGCTCGATCCCCTTGGCCTGACACGACAAATCCACCCAACGCTCGGCGGCGCCGCGCACCGCAACGACACACGCCTCGAGCAGGCTCACGCGACGGGCCAGCGACGTGTTGTGCCAGCACGCCTTGGCTCCCAACAAGTCCACCACCGCGCGGTCGACTGCTTCGACACCTTGTTCGGCCGTTACGAGTTCGCTCATGTCAGCACCGCCGGAAGTCATTCAACAAGGTTGCTCCCCCGCAAAGCGATCGATCGCCGCGCGTCGGGCGAGCGACGGCCGAGCGCCGTGGGTGGTCACGCTCAGGGCGGCCGCCGCGCAGGCCCAACGACAGGCGTCCTCCAGTGGACGACCTTCGGCAATCGCGACGGCCAGCGCCCCGTTGAAGGCATCGCCGGCGGCCGTCGTGTCGATCGCTTCAACGGCCGGTGCCGGAACGTGTGTCACGCCGTCCGCGTTCACGATCGTGCACCCGCGCCGGCCGCGGGTCACCACCACCGCGCCACAGCCAAGGTCGCACAACCGCCGCGCCCTGGCAACCAGTCGCTCGTCGTCTCCACCTGCGGTCGTGTCATGCACGTCGCCGAGCAACTGCGCCAACTCGATCTCGTTCGGCGTCAACACATCGACGCTGCCCAGTACCTCGGGCGTGGCCAACCGCCGCTCGGCCGGCGCCGGGTTCAAGATGGTCGTCAGGCCGTGACGCCGGCCCCGCTCGACGGCACGGATGACGGTCTCCGGAGGCACCTCGCAACTGGCGAGCAGCACTCCGGCCGTCGTGAACACGTCGTCCACAACGGCGTCGATCCGCTCGGGCGACAGGGCGAGATTCGCACCCGAGGCCACGCAGATCATGTTCTCGCCGGCTGCGTCGACCATGATCAGCGCCACACCGGTTGGCTCGGTCGTGTCGATCGCCACGTGCTCGTAGTTCAGCCCGTCTTCGGCAAACCGGGCCAGCGCCTCGCGGCCATGGTCGTCGTCGCCGACCGCGGCGATAAAGGCGACGGGCGTGAGCGACGCCCGCGCAGCGGCCACGGCCTGGTTGGCACCCTTGCCACCGCCGAACACGCTGAAACGACCGTCGAGCACCGTTTCGCCGGGGGCAGGCAGCGATGGCATCTGCACCACCAGGTCGGCGTTGACGCTGCCGACGACGATCACCCGGTCACGACGGCCCATGTTTGGTGTTCCCAACTCGCAAGTTTCATTTGCCGATGCAGTTCATTTGCCGATGCAGAAACGGCTGAAGATCCGCTCCAGCACGTCGTCGGTATACACGGCGCCGACGACCTCGCCCAGTGCATCGAGACCCGCGCGGATTTCGGCCGCCACGAGTTCTTCGCCGCCCTCGGCTGCCAGGGCAGCAGCCCGCTCCAGCGACTCACAGGCAAGACGCAGGCTCTCGCCACAGCGCGCGGCTGTACTGCCGACCACCCCGGCCGCTTCAGTTGCATCGACAACGACGCGGCGACGCACTTCCGCGCGCAGACGGTCGAGCCCCAGCCCGCTCGTGCTGCTCGTCGCCACCCACGTGTCTGTACCGGCCAGCAACTCAGTGTAGTCACTCGCGGGTGACAGGTCACACTTGGTCAACACCACGACGCGAGGCGACGCCGGCGCGGCACGAAGTTGCTCGCGTTCCCATGCATCCGGGTGTCGCGACGCGTCCAAGCAGAATAATTCGACGTCCGCGGTGCCGGCCTGCGCGGCCGACTTCGCATCAGCCGCCCGATTGATCGCGTCGTCGCCCGCGCCGCCCGCCACTTCCGTCTCACCCACTGTTGTCTCGCCGCGTCCTGCGGTATCGACAATCTGACACGCGATGTCGTCGAGCCGCAGCGTTGCCGTCAGGTAGTCGCGGGTCGTTCCTGCTTCCTCGGACGTGATCGCGACATCGACGTCGCCGATCAGCGCATTGAACAGGCTGCTCTTGCCGACGTTCGGCCTGCCGTGCAACACCACGCGGACGAGCGCGTCGCTGCGCCAGCGCTGGCGCAGCCCTCGTTGCAGTTCGGCGACGGCACGCGCCGCGTGCTCGAGTCGCCGACACACTTCGTCGCGCGAGACGAATTCGATGTCTTCTTCAGCAAAATCGAGTCCGGCCTCCAACAGCGCCAACAGTTCGACGAGGTCGTCGCGCAGTGCCCGCAACGGCCCCGACAGCCCGCCGGCCAATTGCGTGAGCGCCACGTTAAGCGCCGACCGCTCGGTGGCATCGATCACGCCCAGCACGGCCTCGGCCTGGGTGAGGTCGAGTCGCCCGGCCAAAAACGCGCGCATCGTGAACTCGCCCGGACGCGCCACTCGAGCACCAGCGGCACAGACGGCTTCGACGACCGCGGCAGCCAACGGCGGAGACCCCGGCAAATGCAGCTCGGCGAGCGATTCGCGCGTATAGCTGCGCGCGGTCGGCCAGATGTACGCGTCACACGGCAGCGGCTGACAGAAACCAGCCAGACGGATCGTCCCCACCAGCACGGTTGCGCGCCTCAGTGCCGCAAGAGCTGCGGCCGTGTC